>NZ_BAAAWH010000001.1:2546537-2864854 GCF_039534975.1 Microbacterium terregens | reverse complement strand
CGGCGCTGGCGACCGGCGCCCCCATGACCTCCACGCCCTTCGCGCGCAGGAACGCCTCGGCCTCGTCCATGTCGTCGACGTAGAGCGCGAGGTGGTGCCCGCCGATGTCGCTGTTGCGGGGCTGGGGATGCTGTCCGTCGGCCGCGTCGTACGAGAACACCTCGAGGTTGGTGCCGGAACCCAGCCGGTAGAAGCGGATCTCGCGGATCACCGTACGCGGGTGCACGCCCAGCTGCGTGGTCATCCATTCGTCCTCCGCCCGCTTCGCACCCAAGACATAGATCGGCACTGCGCCGAGGATGTCGACGAGGAAGCGTTCCGCCTCGTCCAGATCTGGGACGGTGAACCCGAAGTGGTCCACGCCTCGCATCCCCGGCAGCGTCGCACTCATCCGTGACCTCCTCGTGCTGATTGGATCCAGTATGCCAAGGATGGGAGCATCAGCCCAGACCCTGATCGCCCGAAGGCTTGTATTGGATCCAATTGAGGATTAGCCTGGCGATCGCGCGGGGATGTGGCGCGGACCGTGCACTGGCCGGACGTGCACTGTCCGAAATCAGCACTGTCCGAAACGTGCACGTCCGAAACGTGCAGGTCCGAAACGGGCACGTCCGAGACGGGCACTGTCAAGGGAGATGGCGAGATGCCGAAGCGACGACGCTTGCAGACCGGAGTCGAGTGGATCCAGCTCGAGACCACGGCGGCGGACTGGAAGGCTGCGGATCCCGCCCTGCTCACCACGATGCTCGGGCAGCTGCACCTCATCCGCGCCTTCGAGGAATCCGTCCTCGATCTCGCCGCGGCCGGACTCGTGCACGGCCCCGCGCACTCGAGCATCGGCCAGGAGGGCGGCGCGGTCGGCTCGATCGTCGGCCTGCGATCCACGGATGCCGTGAACGGCTCGCACCGCGGCCACCACCAGTTCCTCGCGAAGGCCATCCAGCACGTGTCGGCGGGGGAGCTCGACCTGGCCGCGCTGGTGTCCCCGCAGCTGCAGGATCTGCTGCAGCGGACGCTGGCCGAGATCCTCGGACTGGCGCAGGGATTCTCCGGCGGGCGCGGCGGATCGATGCACCTGCAGTGGCTGGAGGCGGGTGCGCTCGGCACGAATGCCATCGTCGGCGGCGGAGCCCCCATCGCGGCGGGTCACGCGTGGGCGCAGAAGCACGCGGCGACGACGGACGTCTCGATCAACTACTTCGGAGACGGCGCGAGTCAGATCGGGTCGGTGCTGGAGTCGATGAACCTGGCTGCGGCATGGAAGCTGCCGGTGATGTACTTCATCGAGAACAACCTCTACGCCGTCTCGACGCACGCCGACGAGGTGACCGCCGATCCCCGGTTCTCGGTGCGAGGTCAGGGCTTCGGCATCCCGAGCTGGCGTGTCGACGGGATGGATCCGCTCGCCGTTCACCTCGCCACGGTCGAGGCGACCGCCCGCATGCGCGCGGGGGAGGGGCCGGCCATCGTCGAGGCGGAGGTCTACCGCTTCTTCCACCAGAACGGACCGTACCCGGGGAGCGCGTTCGGCTACCGCACGAAGGACGAAGAGGCGCTGTGGCGAGCGCGCGACCCGCTCGATCTCGTTGCACGCAGGATGCGGGAGCTGTCGCAGGTCGACGACGACCAGATCGTCGCGGTGCGTGAGCAGGCCCAGGCCGCGATGGCCACCGCCGTCGCGAACCTCACGGAGGATGATCCCGACAACGACGGCCGCCGGCGCATCCGCCCCGGTCTCTGGCCCGATCCGTCTGTCGTCGATACCGGAATCCGTGGTGACGCGAGCGAGCTCGAGGGACTCGACGCCCTCCCGTCGGCAGGCGCGTGGCGTGAGACGAAATTCGTCGATGCGATCGCCGCGACGCTGGATCGGCGGATGGAGACGGACGAGCGGATCATCGTGCTCGGCGAGGATGTGCATCGCCTGAACGGCGGCACCAACGGCGCGACGAAGGGTCTCGCGAAGAAGTACGGCCCGGACCGGGTGATCGGCACGCCGATCAGCGAGAACGGCTTCTTCGGCCTGGCCGGCGGGGTGGCGCTGGACGGCCGTTTCCGGCCCATCGTCGAGTTCATGTACCCGGACTTCATGTGGGTCGCCGCCGACCAGGTGTTCAACCAGGTCGGCAAGGCGCGGCACATGTTCGGCGACAACAACACGGTGCCCCTGGTGCTGCGCACGAAGGTGGCGATGGGTTCGGGGTACGGCTCGCAGCACCTGATGGACCCGGCCGGGATCTTCGCGACGCAGGCGGGCTGGCGGATCGTGGCCGCATCGACCGCGGCCGATTACGTCGGGCTCATGAACGCGGCGCTCGCCCTCGAGGACCCCGTCCTGGTGATCGAGCACGTCGACCTGTACGGACAGGCCGACCGGGTGCCGGAGGGTGAGCTCGACTACGTCATCCCGCCGGGTTCTGCCGCCGTGCGCCGCAGCGGGTCGGAGGTCACGGTGCTGACCTATCTGTCGATGGTCGCCCACGCGCTGGAGGCGGTCGAACAGACCGGCATCGACGCGGAGGTCATCGATCTGCGCTGGTTGGATCGGGCGTCGCTGGATTGGGACACGATCGGCGAGAGCATCCGCAAGACCAACAACGTGCTGATCGTCGAGCAGGGCGCGCGCGGTCCGTCGTATGGAAGCTGGCTGGCCGACGAGCTGCAGCGTCGCTTCTTCGACTGGCTCGATCAGCCCATCGAGCGGGTTACCGGAGGAGAGGCGAGTCCCAGCATCTCGAAGGTCCTCGAGCGTGCGGCGATCGCCGGTACGGAGCAGGTCGTCGCCGGCCTGGAACGAGTGCGCGCTGCGTGGGGAGGCCGCTGATGGGCGTCGTGGTGCGGATGCCGCAGCTCGCTGCCGGCGGGAACGAGGCGGCCATCCAGACCTGGCTCATCGACGTCGGTGATGAGGTCGCCGCCGGCCAGGCGATCGTCGAGATCGAGACCGAGAAGGCCGTGGTCGAACACGAGGCCGAAGCCGACGGGACGATCGCGGCTGTGCTCGTGGCCGCCGGTGAGTCCGCTGCCGTGGGAAGCCCGATCGCCGTTCTGGCGTTGGCGGGCGAGAGCGCCGAGGAGGCGATGCGCAGCGTCGATGTCGCAGCGCCGACGTCGCCCTCGGTCGCTCAGGATGGCATGACCGAAGGAGCGGCGCAGGGTTCGACCGCCGTGCCCGAACCCGCGCCGACGATTGCTCCGGTTCCCGTCGCGACCGCGGGCCGCCGGCTGTTCGCCAGTCCGCTGGTGCGCCGGATCGCCCGCGAGCGCGGCATCGACCTGTCCACGATCGCCGGATCAGGACCGAACGGGCGGGTCGTGCGGCGCGACCTGGAGGCCGAGGTCGCACCCGCCGATGATGCGCCGGTCGCGGTGCCGATGACGTCCGTCGCGGCATCCGCTCGTTCCGACGCCGTCGCACCTGCGTACAACGACATCCCGCACACCGGCATGCGCCGCGCGATCGCCCGACGCCTGGCCGAGAGCAAGACCACCGTGCCGCACTTCTACCTGGTCGCGGATTGCCGTGTCGACGAGCTGCTCGCCGTGCGCGCGCGCATCAACGAAGGGCCCGACCTCAAGATCTCCGTGAACGATCTCGTCGTCAAGGCCCTCGCCGCCGCGCTGCACGATGTGCCCGAGGCCAACGCGATCTGGACGGACGACGCGACCCGCCGGTTCACCGGTGTCGACATCGCGGTGGCCGTTGCCGTGCCAGGAGGTCTGCTGACGCCGGTCGTCACCGGTGTCGAGCGGATGCCGCTGGGTGAGCTCAGCGGCGTCGTCCGAGATCTCGCCGAGCGTGCGCGCGGGGGTCGTCTCAAGCAGCACGAGCTCGAGGGCGGTTCCTTCGCGGTCTCGAACCTCGGCATGTACGGCACGCGGGAGTTCTCGGCCATCATCAACCCACCGCACGCGGGGATCCTCGCCGTGGGGGCTGCGACCCAGCGCCCGGTGGTCGAGGCGAGCGGAGAACTCGCCGCGGCGACGGTCATGACCGTGACGCTTTCCGCCGATCACCGGGTGCTCGACGGAGCGCTCGCCGCCCAGTTGCTGGCGGCTTTCGTCCGTCGCATCGAGAACCCGCTGAGCATGCTGGTCTGACCGTCAGACCAGATCCCGCCAGTCCAGACTGTCCGCCTCTTCGTCCGCCTCCAGCGGGGCGTTGTCGTTCAGTCCGAGCGGTGTGCCGCTGGCGGTGATCACCGGCAAGGACATCGTCTCGGTGACCGGCCCCATCAGGGTCGCCTCGTCCCTCCGGTGGCGCAGGACATCATCGATGTAGCTGGTGAGCACCTCGGCCAGCGGCACCGAGCGGCCCCGGCGCTGCGACATGTACCAGCGATGCTCCAGCACCTGGTGGAACACCTCGGCCGGCTCCAGCTTGGCACGCAGGTCGAACGGGATCGCCTTGACCACGGGCTCGAAGACGCGCGTCAGCCACTCGTGCGCGACCATGTCTTCGTCATCGCCGAGGCGCGAGATCCGTGCCCGGAACTCGTCGAGATCGTTCAGCAGCCGCCGGGCCTGGTTCTCTTCGACATCGAGGCCGGTGAGGCGCAGCAGGCGGCGCTGGTGGTGTCCGGCATCGACGACCTTCGGCTGGATCGAGACCTTCGTCCCGTCGGTCATGGCCTGGATCGACATCTCGCCGATGTCGAACCCGAGATCGTTGAGCTGCTGCACGCGCTCCGTGAGGCGCCACGACTCGTTCGCGGCGAACGTCTCCTGGTCGGTCAGGGCCGCCCACAGCAGCCGATACGACGAGATGATGCCGTCCGCGATCGCCAGCGCGTCGACTCCGCCCTCGAGGCGCCCACCCGCTTCGAGGTCCATGATCTCGCCGGCGATGTTCGTCCGCGCGACGTCCAGGTCATGGGCGCGCTGGCCGGGAGTCAGGCCGGTCTCGTGCAGCTCGCCGGTCTCGGCATCCACCAGGTACGCCGCGAAGGCTCCGGCATCCCGACGGAACAGCGTGTTCGACAGTGACACGTCGCCCCAGAAGAAGCCCACGTTGTGCAGGCGCACCAGCAGAACCGCCAGCGCGTCCACCAGGCGGTTCGCGGTGTCCGGGCGAAGCACCTGCGTGAACAGCGCGCGGTACGGCAGGGAGAATTTCAGATGCGCGGTGACCAGCGCCGCCGGCAGGGGCCTGCCCGCGGCATCCGTCCTTCCGGCGATCACCGCGACGCGCTGGACGCACGGGGCGTCGAGGCGATCGAGGTTTCCGAGCATGTCGTACTCGCGACGGGCCATCTGCTCCGTCGTCTCCTTGATCGCCACCACCCGCCCCGACAGGTTCGCGAAGCGGACGAGGTGACGGGAGAGGCCTTTGGGGAGGAACACGATCGTGCTGCTCGGCCATTCGGCCAGCGGGGTCGACCAGGGCAACGCCAGCAGGCCGGGGTCGACCGAGCTTGCGGTGATGCTCAGCGCGTCTGCCATGTGACTCCACGGACTCTGGAAATGAGACCGCGGCGCGGGGGTCGATGACCCTCCGCGCCGCGGCCGATGACGCTAGACGCCGGAGATGACCGGAGCGTCGTTGAGGCGCTCGCCGGTCTCGACGTCGAACGCGTGGACGTGACCCGCGGTCGCGGCGAGAGTGACCGTCTCGCCCGCGTTCGGGTGGTTGCGGCCGTCGACGCGCGCGACGATGTCGGTGCGCTTGCCGCCGATGTCGGTGTGCCCGTACAGGTAGCCGTCCGCGCCGAGTTCCTCGACGAGGTCGACGACGACCGAGAGGCCCTTGCCGTCGGCGGGGCCGACGACGATGTCCTCCGGGCGGACGCCGACGGTGACCTGGCTGCCGTTCGCACGGCCGACCGTGTCGCGGTCCAGCGGGACGACCTCGGTGCCGAACTGCACGCCGCCCTCGGCGAGGTCCGCTTGGAAGAGGTTCATCGCGGGGGAGCCGATGAAGCCGGCCACGAACACGTTGTTCGGGCGCTCGTACAGCTCGCGCGGCGTGCCGACCTGCTGCAGGAGCCCGTCCTTGAGCACCGCGATGCGGTCACCCATGGTGAGGGCCTCGGTCTGGTCGTGCGTGACATAGACCGTGGTGACGCCGAGTCGACGCTGCAGCGATGCGATCTGCGTACGCGTCTGCACGCGCAGCTTGGCATCCAGGTTGGACAGCGGCTCGTCCATGAGGAACACCTGGGGCTGACGCACGATCGCGCGGCCCATGGCCACGCGCTGGCGCTGGCCGCCCGAGAGCGCCTTGGGCTTGCGGGTCAGGTAGTCCTCGAGGTCGAGCAGCTTGGCTGCTTCAAGGACGCGCGCTGCGCGCTCGTCCTTGCCGATGCCGGCGATCTTCAGCGCGAAACCCATGTTCTCGGCGACAGTCATGTGCGGGTACAGCGCGTAGTTCTGGAACACCATCGCGATGTCGCGGTCTTTCGGCGGCACGTCGGTGACGTCGCGGTCGCCGATGAGTATACGGCCGGAGTTGACCTCTTCGAGGCCGGCCAGCATCCGCAGCGACGTGGACTTGCCGCAGCCGGACGGTCCGACCAGGACGAGGAACTCGCCGTCGCCGACTTCGAGGTTGAGCTTGTCGACCGCCGGGCGCGTGCCTCCGGGGTACAAGCGGGTTGCGTTGTCGAACGTGACTGACGCCATTTGTTCTTCTCCTTCACCGGCAGGTACGTGCCGGACGATCCGTAGTGATGGAATTTGCGGGGCTAACCGCACGCCCGTCATTGGGCGCTCCATTAGTATGCCACGGGGTCCTGCGCAGGCTCCGTCTGGGTATTTCACAGCCTGCCTGGCTAGCATCGTCAACGGCCGCCTTACCCGTGCGGCCAGGTCGGCGCCCGCCGCGCAAGCGACACCCGCCGGCTGAATGTCCGCCCCGAGAGGTCCCATGTCGAGCGACGAATCCCCGAACGTTCCCGCTGAGCGGGACCGCCGTCATGCGGTGCGCGAGAAGGCGCAGCAGGTTCAGGCGCAGCAGTCGCGAGCCCGCGTGGTCCGCACCGCATCGGTCGTCACCGCGCTGATCGCCGTCATCGCCATCGCGGCGGTCGTCGTGGTCTGGGCCGTCTCTTCGGCGGCGTCGAAGCCGCTTCTGAAGCCCGCCAACGTCACCGACGACGGGTTCGTCGTGACGACGGTCTCCGGAGTCGGTGCACCCACAGACTCCGGGTCCGTCAGCAGCGAGTCACCCGGAGCACTCGGAACGGTACCCACCGACGAAGAGCCGCTCGCCGAGCCGGCCACGCCGGCTCCGGCCGAGACCGAGCAGCCCGTCGTCGATATCCGCGTCTACGTCGACTATCTCTCGACCGGCTCGCACGACTTCCAGGTCGCCAACGTTCAGCAGCTGTCGAAGTGGGTCAGTGAGGACGCCGCGACGCTGACCTATTACCCGGTTGCGATGCTGACGGCCAAGTCCAACGGCACCAAGTACTCGCTGCGTGCGGCCAGCGCTGCGGCGTGCGTCGCCACGCACTCGCCGGACACGTTCTTCGCTTTCAACAACGCGCTGCTGGGTCAGCAGCCCGCCGTGGATTCCGATGGGTACACCGACGTGGAGCTTGCCGACATGGCGATCGCCAGCGGATCGGACTCGCCGAAGGTCGTGCGCTCCTGCATCGAGAAGGAGTCGTTCTCATCGTGGGCCAAGTCCGCGACCGAGCGCGCCCTCCAGGGTCTGCCCGACACCAAGGGGGTCGCCCTCACCGGCACGCCCATGGTGCTCGTCAACGGGATGCCGTACGTCGGTGCTCTCGATGACCCGAAGGAGTTCGCTCAGTTCGTGCTGACAAGCGCGAGTGACGCGTACTACAAGACGCCCACCCCGACTCCGACCCCGACCGTCACCCCGACGCCCGCGACCACGCCGTAGCGCTCGCTTCGCCACGGACGGAGGGATGCCGCGCGCCGGCTCCGTGCGTCGGCGTTCGATAGACTGTGGCACTTGCCGACTTGGCGCAATTGGTAGCGCACCTAACTTGTAATTAGGGGGTTACGGGTTCAAGTCCCGTAGTCGGCTCCACAACCGCGACCGGGATTGGGCGCGACCTCCAGTCCGTCCGCACCGGAGGCGACGACTCCCGCACCCTGTCCGGCCGGATCGGGTCACGCCGTTGCGTACGCGGTCCGGTATCGCAGGGCGACCGCTCCCGACCGGAACTCATGGCGATCCACGAGCTCGAGCGGGATGCGCTCGCGCAGACCGGCCAGCAACGTCGGCCCGTGTCCGGCAAGGACCGGCTGCACGACGAACTCGTACTCGTCGATCAGTCCCAGATCTGCCAGTGCCAGGGGGAGCGTCACTCCGCCCACCCACAGGCCCTCGCCTGGCTCCTGTTTGAGCCGGCGGACCGCTTGCCCCACGTCGCCTCGCACCAGCTCGGCATTCCAATCGGCCCCGCTCAGCGTGCTCGACACGACGTGCTTCTTCGCCCGGTCGATGGTCTCGGCGAACGGGATCTCCCAGTCATTCATCCAGTCGGGCCACGTGCCCGTGGCCGGCTGCCGCCACGCCGACTCCATCATCTCGTAGGTCACCCGGCCGAAGAGCAGGGCATCGGCTCGTTGCATCTCAGCAGTCCAGTAGCGCATCGACTCCTCGTCGGGGGCGAGCCCCGCCTCGTGATGGACGCAGCCGTCGAGTGTGACGTTGATCGAGTATCGAAGCGGTCGCATCTCGTTGCTCTCCCTTTATCCGCGCAGCGCCTACACCTGACCGCACTCAGAGTACTGTCGCCGCCATTCTCATCGGCGCTCGATCGGGCGCCGGCGGGTCGCTCTCAGCTTTCCGCGCGGTTCTCGAAGTCCACGCTCCATCGCCGAACCCGGAAGAACCCCACGATCGTGATCACCACGACGACAGCTGTCACCGCGATCGATAGAGGCCCGCCGACGAGCGCCCCGACCGTGTTCCAGGTCAGGTGAAGAAGAATCGCGAATGCGAACGCGGCCAGCACGAGCCCCCAGCGCCGCCCGTGCGTCAGTACCACGTACGCCAGCGCGGCGCCGATGATCGTGGTCCAGAGGGCGTGGCCGCCGAGTTGGGTCATTGCACGGGTCACGACGAGCAACCAGGCTGCCTGCCCGTTGGTGGCGCCCGCGGTGTACAGCACGTCTTCGATCACGGCGAAGCCGAAGCCCACGAAGAACCCGACGATCAGTCCATCGACCGGCCCCTGCAGAGCCGCGCGCAGCATGACCAGCACGATGACGACTGCGCTGGCCTTGACGGGTTCTTCTACGAACGCTGCGGCGATCAGCCGGTTCGCGCCGAACATCTCGCAGACGTTCAGGATGAGGACAGATGCTGCCGGCGCGAACGAGAGTCCGATGAGCACGGAAAAGAGCACCGTCGCCAGGCGCGCGCGTCGCCGGGGCAGGATCAGCCATCCCCACAACAGCAGCGCCCCAGCCTGGATCACGACCCCGACCCATATTGCGAGCGAGACCGACGGCTCCGCGGAGACCAGCGCCAACCGCGAGATCATGATCGCCAGACCGGCGATCACGGCGATCAGGTAGATCCAGAACGCCGGCCGTCGCACGAATGAGGGGTCGGGCCGAGCGGATGCCGCGCGCAGGCTCGTCATCGGGTTCTCAGTCATTGGCTCAGTGTGGCCGAGCAGCCGTGGTCCCGATAGCCCGAAATCGTGTGCGATTCCGGGATGGATGACTCCGCGTCACCCGACAGCATCCAAGCCGAGGCCCGCTGACGCTACGCCTGCGACGACTCGATCGTTCCGTCACCCGAGGGCGTGAAGCAGTGGGCAGTGCGGATCCTCACCATCCCATGTCACAGGAGTGCGTTAGGCGCGTTCGATCGGTAGCCACAGTTCGGTGCTTGCTGTGCTGAAGTCGGCGGCGCGATCGAGGATGGCGACGATGGAGGGACCTGGCCGAAGTCGCCACGGGTTGGACGGGAACCAGTCGTTCGCGGTAGCCGCCCACGTTTCCTGCAGAACTTTCGGGTACTCGCCGTCGGCGCGAAAGACCGCCCAGGTGCCGGCCGGAACGTCGATTGCGTCGAGGTCATCGGGTGCCGGGGTCGTGTCGGTGACGGCGACGCCGTGGAGGTAGGTCAGTTCGCTGCCTTCGGTGTAGTCCGGGTCGACGTCGGCACTGACCTGAAGTAGCCCTGCGGGCTCGGTGCTACTCAGCTCCTTAAGACGAGCGTGCTCGGCGTCCGGCAGCGACGCGATGAAGGCCTGGATGTGCGGGTTGGCACCTTCGTGGATGAGCGGCACTCGGGCAGAGTGCCCAATGAAGCGGAACGCGGGGCGGTCGGTGATGCGAGTATCCATGGGGGTTTTCCCTTCGACGGTCAGGCGGAACCTGAGCTGCGGTTGCGTGTGAAGGGGGCCACCGTCGCGACGCACGTCGCCGGGACTGACGCCGTGCACGGATCGAAACGCCCGGGTGAACGCTTCGGCCGACCCGTACCCGTAGCGGACCGAAACCGTCAACAGGTCGCCCTCACCGATGACATCCGCTGCGGCAACCGACATGCGGCGCCGCCGGATGTACTCCGAGAGCGGCATCCCCGCTAGCGATGAGAACATCCGGCGGAGGTGATACTCCGTTGTGCCGAGTCGAGAAGCCACACCGGCGATGTCGATCTCCTCGTCGAGGTGAGCGTCGACATACTCGACGAGGTGGTTCAGCTCTGCGATCACGGTTCTCCCTTCGATCTCAAGCCTGCTCACCGGCCTCGACCCGCACCCTACTATCGCGGTCCGATCCGATCGGGGGTCCAATACCGACTAGTCCGCAAGCCGGTCGGTCACCGCGACAGCTGGTGTCCGGTACGTGGATGCCGGAAGATCCACGCCCAGCTGTCCGAGATCGGTCGCTATGCGCGCCTGCCAGTCGGTAACGGTGAGCTCCGACGGGAGCACTCCCCGCCTGCGATAGCGGACGGCGAGTCAGCCGTCTGCCACGATGGTTGACCATGCGATGTCGATGACGCAAAGGCCTTCGTCGGTCTCTCGATAGAAGACGTCGCCAGGGAACGTGGAGCCCGGTATCAGGCCCTGAGGTTGGCCCTCGAGGTTGATGTTCCAGTGAGGATCGAGTGGTACCTGCTCGTCCCAATAGTCTGCGAAAAAGTGCTCGGGCTCGCCCGCTGACAGCCCGAGCCAATCGCTCGGTTCTCCGAGCTCCGCGGCCGAGTCCGCACAGATGAGATCAGTCGGATTGCCGTCGGCCATGGCCTCGACGAATTCCTCGGTTGTCTGGATCACGCGAGCGCCGTCCGGCCCCAGATCACCGAATCGATAGAACAGCTGGTCAGTGCGGATGACAGCATGAGCGCGACAAGCGCTAACGCTGCGCCACGAAGAGTACCCACCACGCGAATCTAGCGAAGGTGTACCGCAGGCGGTCCGTCAGCGCGCGTTGTGAGGCGCGTGATGAGGGGTCGGTTGGCAGGGGCGACAGCAATGACTCGACCGTCAGTATTCGAGTGTCAGTGTCCGCCGATCTTGCCGGCGTCGCCGTGCCGGCGGGAATCGTTCGCCTCGTACGTCTGCGTTTCGAGTCCGGGAGAGGGATCTACCTGAACGTGTCGCTCGATAGCGTGTGAAGTATGACTCGCGTGTGGCTGGCGGACTGGGAGTGGGAATGCTGCGGGGACCCCTTCGCGGTCGGTGATGACGTCGACTTCGGAGTCGTGACGCGAGACCCGTCATCGGTGCTGGCTGAAACGCTCGGTGCCGCGCTCGCCGCTACCGTAGACGCGCTCGAATCGCACCATGAGGCTGAGTTCACCGATCGGGTTCGGGGTCGCGTCAGGGCGGTCCATCGTGTTACTTACGAGGTCATCGAGCGGCGGACGTTGCGCCGTCCTGGTCATGGTGCGCCGCCCACCGCCCAAATGCCGGCGAACGGCGCAGAGTGGCCGATGGCGAGGCATGAGCTGGGAAATGGCGTGTTCGTGGGATCGAGGCCGTTCCGGTACGTGATCGAAGTCGTGCCCGTCCCTGGTTCGGCCGCGCTGGAGACCGTTTTCGGGGTACGGCTACCCGCACCGTCACAGGACGGGTTCGCGCCGTCTGCCGCCGATCTGACGACTGACGCGCCGGCCGAGCGATCATCGCGCTCACATATCGGTTGGCTCGTCGACATCGAGGAACCCGAGCGCGCGGAGGACAGACTTTCGCGACCGCGCTCCGATTGAATCCACGAGGACGGCTTCCGCCGGATCTCGCGCGTCCGGAAGCCGTCCCACAGCGGGCGGTGTCGCGGCAACGAGGCGGCACGCTCTCGGTCCCACCGTGTCGATGCCGCTGGCGAAGACGTGGGAGCTAGACCGCGTAGCGCGATACACGCTCAGGCGAGAATACGATCCGCACCAGCTCGGCGGCGCGCCAATCGTCCAGAACGGCAAGCTTCGCAGGCTCGCCTGCGTAGTACCGGAGCGTCAATCGTTCAGCCAGTTCGTACGCACCTTCAGTGGTCAAGGTCACTGACCCTTCGAGCGACACCCACTGCTCGGCTTCTCCTAAGGGCGCGGCCACAACGATCGATGCGCGAGGAACCTCTCGCAAGCGGGCGACGCGCGTTGTAGAGGCGAACGAGAATATCTGAATCGCGTCCGAGTTCGTTAGCTCAAACCACACCGGCCGCGGCGCTGGCCATCTGCGACGCGCTGGCTGCACGGTCACCATCGCTTGCAACGGCCGTGAGAGCAGTTCTCGATCAGCTGGCGTCAAACTGCTCACGCCGCACCGATAAGCGGGTCGCGCCGAATCAGCGTGGCGCCGTTCGTCCGCGTCGTGGCTTGCAGAGAGTTCTCTGGCTGCTCCAAAGTTGAGCATCTCATAGGTCAAGCGTAGCTTCGTGCGTGTCCGTGGGCCGTCGAAGAGGAACTGGTCAACGGTTCGTCCCGCCACGGCGAACTACCTTCGCCGCGAACACGGCGCCTGCATTCCCGAGATGCGGGCGTTGTCGATCGTCCCGCCGAGTACCACACTGCTGGCAGCGGCACCCTGGGCCGTGCATGACCCGCTCGCTGCGCTCGAGAATCCATGCCGCATTACGACTAGGTGGTCACGATGTTCGCGACGCGGAAACGACTCGGTGCAGCGGCGATCCTGGGAATCGCACTCACGGCGCTCGCTGTGCCGGCCCCGGCGATCGCGGTCTCCGTTCGCAGGCCGGTCCCTCGACGTGCATCAGAGCTCGATGATCGCGGCTGCTTTGATTCGAGGCGGGAAGTGCACATTGTGAATAGCAGCACTAGATGGCGGCTTTTTCGCAACGCTGTCGGCACGCAGGATGCGGGGCACCAAGAGGTTATGGCGTGCTCGCTTGTCGTGTGGCGACGGCGGCAACTTCTTGTAGTGCCGATAGGACCCTGCGGACGGGGCCGTGCGCTATGGCGTCTGGGCGGGCGAGCGCGTCGACGTGGCGGACGAGTGAGACGCCCGTGACCGGGCGTAGCACCATCCCGTTGACCGCCAGTGGGGCGGCAGTCGTTCGTGGCATCACCGCGATCGCCGCCCCGGTGCGGACGACTTCGGCGGCGACGGAGAACTCGTTGATGCGGTGATCAATCTGAGGAGCTTGGCCGATCATGGCTCCTAGATGGGCGAGCACACCGGTGAGGGGGAATCCCTCGTGGGTGGAAATCCAACGCTCATCCCGCAACTGCTCAGGTCTGATGCCGGGATACGCCGCCAAGGGGTGCCCGGCGTGCAGGGCGATCTCGAGCGGTTCGACGAGAAGCTGTGTCACGACCAGGCGTGCAGTCGGCCATGCGGGGTCGTGCGCGAGACGGTGCGCGATGACGAGGTCGTAGTCCGCGGCGAGGCCGGCGAACTTGTCTTGCGCGACGTCGGCGTCCGCGAGGGAGACACGCGGGCCTGTGCCCAGCTCGGTGAGAAGCGGGCCGTACAGCGCGAGACCGGCGCTGTGGAATGCGGAGACGGTGACGGGTCGTTCTTCCTGGTCAAGGAAAGACCCGACGGCGTCTCGGGCCTGAGCGAGGGCCTCGTCGACGCGTGCCGAGGCGACCGCAAGCGCTTCACCGGCTTCCGTCAGCACGAGTCGGCGCCCCTGCTTTACGGTCAGTGGGACCGGTATGCCGGCCTGCAATGCCGTGAGCTGCTGGGACAGGGCGGATGCGCTGACGTGCAACGCGGTCGCGACGGCCGCGACACTGCCCCGGTCCCCTAGCTCGCGAAGAAGACGTAGGCGGGCAGGATCCATAAGGTTTCCCTAAATCGTCGATCAAGACATTGGCTGTTGCTCTTCCGTATCAGCTCTCAAAGAGTAGTGGCATGGCACCTCGTATGCGCTCCGAACCCGTCGTCGATCTGCTCCTGCTCGGCGTCGCCGCAGTCTGGGGTGCCAGCTTTCTTGCGGCGAAGGATCTTGCCGCCGAGACAGGTGTACCCGCGGCCGTCGCCCTGCGCTTCCTCGTCGCCGCAGCCGCGACGTGGCTCATATGCCTCGCGCGAAGGGAACGACTCCCACGGGGGCGAGGTCTTGTGATCGCCGCCTGCCTGGGCTGCTCGCAGGCTGCCGTCATCGGGCTCGAGACCTGGGGCGTGCACCTGACCTCCGCGACCAATGCGGGGTTGTTGATCAGTCTGGCGTTGGTGATGACTCCCGTCCTGGATGGCATGGCGTCCCGGTCGTGGCTACCACGGTCGTACTTCGCCGCCGCCGTCGCTGCCGTGGTCGGCGTTGCGCTCCTCGTCTCCGAGGGCGGCCTCCGCACACCGACCGTCGGTGACGGCCTCGTGATCGCCGCCGCGACCGTCCGAGCCATCCACGTGACGGCAAGCGCGCATTTGACGCGCGGCAGCGCGGAGGGCACCTTCGGCGTGGTGCTCGTCCAGATGGTCGTCTGCGCAGCCGTATTCACCGCCATGGCCGGACCCGAGCTGCCCGCCGCCGCCGCACAGCTCGATGCGCACCAGTGGGCGAACGTGCTCTTCCTGGGTCTGCTGTGTTCCGTGTTCGCCTTCATCGTGCAGCTCTGGGCGGTGAGGCGCACCTCGGCTTCCCGCGCGAGCATCCTGATGGGAACCGAACCGGTGTGGGCCCTGCTCGTCGGAGTCCTCATCGCCGGCGAAGCGATCGGACCGCTCGGAATAGGCGGCGCTGTCTTGATCGTCGCCGCGAGCTATGCCGGGCAAGCCATCGAGCGCCGGCACCGACAGCAGATCGCCGACACGGCCCCCAGCCAATTTCGAAGCGTGCCCTAGGTCGAATCGTCCGCGATCACCTCAGCAGACAGAACCTCTCGAGAAGAACCATCTCGTTAGCCCGTCCTTGAGCGAGCCTTGGTTTCCGATTCGAATGCTTCCCGCCCGGAGCACGGTCCTCTCTCGGCCCTCGCTGTTCGCGTCTGGACGAGCTGATGCTGTGGACGAATGGTTCAGGATTCGAGATCCCACAGCGCGCGGTAATACCGGATGCGTTCGTCATCGCGTCCGGTTCCGTAGGCCGCGAAGAACTCGTCCTGGTGGCCTTCGCCAAAGTTCCAGTCCAGACTCATTGACGCGATCGCGAGATCAGCCCATCGGTCGCCGACGGCGAGGTCGCCGAAATCCACATTGCCGACCCATGCGCCGTCATGGGAGATCAGAGTGTTCGGCGCGCATGCGTCCCCATGTACGAGCACGGGGTTGAGGATCGGCGGCCTCGTCCCAAGTTCGGGCGGCGTGCGCAGGAGCCACGACTCCCATCCCCGCGCTATATCGTCGACGGGCACGGCGTGGATCGCTTGCAGTCCGTGCGCGATGGCCGTGATCGCCTCCGATGGTCGCTCGCGCCAGGTATCGCCTACGGCGTGTTCGCCGGCGAGGCCGTCCGTTACGAGCCACTCGGCCTCGTGATCTTCCCCGTACGCCGCGACTCGCGGTGCGGGGTGCCGACCCTCGAGCCACAACAGCCGGTTGCGTTCGCGGGCGAGCTCGATGCCCGCTGTGCGTGGGCTCCATTTCACGTACCGATCGCCCACTCGGTAGGTCAGACCGCCCAGCTCGTTCCGCCACACGAGTTCAGGTTCGGGATGAAGCGTGAAGACCACGTCGGGCACGGGATCATCTCGCTGATCGCGGAACCGAGCCAGATCCGCGAACTCAGACGCTTCCGGCATGACCACATGCTAATCGCGATGTGATGATCCTCCCCGAGGAGGGTCCTCAGGGATCGTCTGCGCTGGGTCTTATTAGACGCCGCCGGTCTCGTCGCACGGCTCATCACTCGAACGCCGTATGAGTCGCCCGCGAAAATGCCCTCTGAGGGTGGATCATGTGCTCCGTCACGCGCGACGTTTCGCGACGTTGCGTCCCACTTGATTCGTCCACACCTATTCACCGTCTATTGCGCCCAGACCGCTCTAGATCGTTCGAAGCCCGATCGATAACGGCCGACGTTCCGGCGCACCATCGCCCCGGCGCTGGGCTCACTGACGACGACATCCGTTTCGCTGTGGCCGTCATAGATCGTGACCGCGAGCCCGTCCCGCGTCGTCCGGCCTCGTCGTCGAACAGGCGCCTGTGCGTTCGCCAGCATGTCGAACCCGTTAGGTTGAGCGGCAGGCAGTCTCGGAGAAGAGGATCACAATGACAGGCAACGCCCCGGCCGCACTGCCTGGTTGGTATCCCGTCCCCGGCGGCGGCAATCGTTTCTGGAACGGGCGTGAGTGGACCCCCGACGTCATCGGCGCCCCCGATGCGAAGGCGGAGTTCGCGGCGCTCGCACCCGACCTGCCCGCACCGCGCACGGTGGTGCTGGCACCGAGGCCCCAGGTGCCTCTCTACCCGCCGCCGCAGGCTCACGCCTCCGTCGTGCCGCGGACCCCATCCGCCGGCTGGTACCCCGGCCCGGCCGGGATGATGCAGTGGTGGGACGGGCAGATGTGGGGGCCATACGCACCACAGGCGGCACGTCCGGCGAAAGAGATCGGCATCGCGTACCTCTTCTTCTTCCTGCTGGGCGGAGTCGCGGCACACCGCTTCTACCTGGGGCGCACCGGCTCGGCTGTGCTTCTGCTGTGCCTCTGGATGGGCGGTTGGCTGCTGTCTCCCATCCTCATCGGGATCCCGCTCGTCATCGCGGGCGGCATCTGGCTGCTCGTGGACCTGTTCCTCCTCCCGTCGATGGTCCGAGAGGCGAACACCCTCCGCATGAACGTGCCCAGCGCGAGCCCGCGGCCGTAGTCGGGCTCGACAGGTGACGTTCGCCCCGGCCGTGTCGCGGTGAGCGAGGGGTCGCTTTGGAATAGGGTCGAAAAGAAGCGCCAGGCCCCACGCACCGTACGCGTGGCTGGGGTCGAATGGCGCAGGGGGCGCCGGGTGCTCGTTCCGGAAGGGGAACATGCAATGACGGACGTCTACCCAAGCCGATCACTGGCCGACGCACCACGCGCTGACGACGGGTACTACGGTCCCGACAGCGTTTCGTGGCGGGTCTTCTCCGATCCCGGCTCGATGCTGGGGGCGAAGAACGCGATCTTCCTGCAGATGCTCGAGGCGGGCATGATGACCCACTTCGAACGCGTTTCTGTGACCAGTGACGGCCCGGAGGCGATGGCGGCCCGGTTCGACCGGACCTCCGCCTATCTGCGCGACGCGGTCTTCGCCGACAAGGCGCACTCGGATGCCGCGGCAGCACATGTGGACAAGCTCCACGACCGCTCCTCGTGGACCAACCCGGAGACCGGCGAGGTGGTGAGCGCGAAGCAGCCGGCGTGGCAGCGCTGGACCTGGTGGACGTACATCTGGTCGGCCGTGCGCGGTTACCAGGAGTTCGGACCGGGCCTGTCCACTGCGGACGCCGACCGAGTCGTGGTCGAGTCCCGGCTGGGCGCACAGAAGCTGTTCGTCCCGGGGCCGTACTTCGACACCTTCGCGGAGCTGGACGAGTACATCAAGAGCGACCTGAACACCAAGTCGCTGACCATCTTCGCCGCTCTGGCCGGCCACTCGCTCCGTCATCCCGACGTGAAGGGTCCCGTCGCGAAGTGGGTCACCCGTCAGGTGCTCAACGGCGTGCTCTCGCTGCTTCCCCCGAGCGCGCTGCTTTTCTACGCGCTGGAGGACCGCAGTGCGAAGGAGCTCGCCCGAGGCGCACGGTTCACCAAGTGGATCGCGAAGCTCTCCCGCAAGAATCAGACCGCCGAACAGCTCATGGCGCAGGCCATCGGCGACTCGATCGCGAAGCCCTATCAGAAGGTCCGTGTCAAGAAGTCGGCCGGAGCGCCAGTCAGCCCCGGGGCACCAGTGAGCGCAGCGGCAGGTTCGGATCGGTGAGCTGGTCGGCGCTGAGTAGCACCGAGCGATCGATCAGCCGCCGTGCCGCGCGCACGGCCATCGGGTCATCGACGCTGCATGCGCCGACCAACAGGCCGCCATCGATCCGGAAGGCGGTGGGATGCGGACCAGGTCGCACGACCTCACGACCGTCTCCGGTCATGTCTCCGACGACCTCGATGTGGCTCCCGTAGCGGTCTGACCAGAACCAGTCGGCCCCGCGCGGTTCCGGGGTGGAGTTCAGGATCTCCGCCGCGACCGCTCGACCGTCCAGCCTCGCCGCTTCCCAATGACCTCGGGAGGCGGCGAGGTCGCCGGGCAGGCGCCGGCGCGTCGCGTCGCCGACGGCGAAGACGCGCGGTGCCGAGGTGCGGCCCGCGTCGTCGACGACGATGCCTTCGTCGACCTCGAGGCCTGCCGCCTCTGCGAGAGCGGTGTCGATGACGATCCCCGTTCCCACCAGGACTCCGTCCACGTCGATCGAACCCCCGCGCGTGAGCGCGACGCGGAGTCTTCCGCCTGCTGTCGTGACACCGGCGATGCTGTCCGCGCGCGTGTCGACGCCATGCGCGGCGTGCATCCCGTGAAGGTGCTCTGCCATGGTGGGGCCGAAGGCTCGTATGCCGGGCACCTCGTTCGGGTCGATCAGCACGACCTCCGAACCGGCCTGGCGGAGGGCCGCGGCCGCTTCCGCACCGATGAGCCCGGCACCGACCACGGCCACGGTGCGGCCGATGAGCGCCTGGAGGGTCGCGGCATCCGCATATGTTCTCAGCGTGCTCACACCGGGCAGGTGAGCACCGGGAAAAGAAGGCACCCGTGCGAGCGCGCCGGTCGCCAGGACCACCGCGTCGCCGATGAGGCTTTCGCCGTCGTCGAGGAGCACGGACAGGTTCGCGGCATCCAGTCTCGTCACGGTGCGGCCGACGCGTGCATCGATGCGAAGCTCGACGAGCTTCGCATCGTCGGCGAACGCCAGCGCGGCCAAGGGGGAGCGATCGACGAGCGCGGTCTTCGACAGCGGTGGTCTGTCGTAGCAGGCCGGCTCTCGTTCGATGACCGTGATCGCTCCGTCGTAGCCGCCTTCGCGCAGGGACGAGGCGACGGTCCACCCCGCGATCCCCCCGCCGACGATGACGATTCGTCGGTGGTCGCTCACGCCAGGCGCTCGGGGTTCGGGGTGAGCATCAGATCCTCACCCACGACCTCGATGGTGTGCGCCACGACACCCCGCTGCGCCGGGGGTGAGAGCACCGCACCATCAGTGAGCCGGAACGTGGACGAGTGCAGCGGGCACTCCACGCACCCCGCCTCGATCCACCCCTCGGCGAGGGAGGTCTGCTCGTGCGTGCATGTGTCGTCGATCGCGAAGTATCGGCCGTCGCTGAAGATCACTGCGATGTCGTCGAGTGTGCCTGCGGTCGCGCGCGGAACCACCAGCGCCTCGTCCTCGTCGATGTCTCCGACGACACCCACCTTGATCGAATTAGCGGTCTTCGTCGGCATCCCCATCCGGTCACCGTATCAGCGCGCGGATTGCTCGCTCGCACGCGCAGACGGGGCGCCCCGGACCACGTCGCTGCCGGATCCTCACATCCGATGTTCCGGGTTCACGTTCCCTCTTCGGCTTCCGGGGAACGATCCGCGGCGTGTCGCGAGAGATGTCGCCGGATGGGTCGGCTCACCCTGCCATGGCTGAGTTGTGCGTCGCGGGGCGCCGGTGCGGAATCGGCGTCGGCTTGGTGGATGCCGAGACCGTCGTGAAGACGTCCTCGAGAACCGCCCGGACCGAGGGGTAGCGGTCCGGCAGCGACAACTCCCGCAACCAGATCACCTCGACCTCGACCTCGCTGATCTCATCGACGCACGCGACCGCGCGTCGTGGATCGTTGAATGCGAACCAGTTGTCGTTGATCACCCATTCCGTCGCAGTCAATCGCTTCAGTTCGAACCTGGAGTCCACCGCTCTTGCCATGTCCACTCCCAAGGTCAGGTGCCCAGCCCTGAGCGGGCCACGCGCCACCTGACGATCGGCGCGGCCCACTGACATCGGACGGTTCGTCGACGAGGTCCTCTGCGCTGGAGCCACCCTGCCCCGCCGCGCGGCCCCGACCGGTGATCCCACCCGTCCGAACGTCACCCTGAGGATAACCCCGTCGGTCCAAAGCGGCAATGGATGCGGCGTTCTCCCCGCCCCCTCAACTGCCCGGCTCGAAGGTGAGGCTCACGAGCATGGTGCCGTTGCCGCGATCGAAGACCAACGTCGCAGTGACCCGAGCGCCACCGTCGGAAGGACCGACGGTGGCTGTGAAAGCACCGTCCGTTGCGTTCCGGTTGAAGCGGCCGAGCTCATCATCCAGGGCGTCGATCTGCGTCTCATCCCAGCCGAACGTCGGCGCGAGGCCGCGGACCTCGGCCACGGCATCCGACCACGTCCCAGGGTTGTCCAGGGTCAGCGTCACCGACGCGAGCTCGCCGTCTCGGCTCGCCGTGGTCAGCGCGATGACGTCATCGACGACGTAGACGTCGTCGCGGCCCGCGATGACCGCCCGTACCGGGCGCCGGAACTCCGCCGACTTCTGCGCGTCGCCGCCCAGGCCGAGTTGATCCGCGGCCAGTGCGCCCTCGCCGATGCGCACTCGGACGGTGCCCTCGACGTTGACGTAGTCGAACCCTGCGTCGGTGAGCATGCTGGAACCGTCCGAGGCCTTCTGGTCCGAGGACGCAGCCGGGTTCTCCTCCGCCCACCAGGAACCCTGCACGGCGAATGCCGCCACGACCACGAGCAAGATCACGAGCACGAGGATCGCGGCCGGCAACCATGTCAGCAGACCGCGCCGACGCTTGGAGACAGACACACTTCAGGGTAACCACACACCTCGCTCGGGCGGGTGCGCGGCCGGCATCACGGCATGATGGGGAAGTGACGCGACGACAAATGCCCGCCTGGATATCGCTCGGCGGTGCCGTGCTGGTCGGGGTGCTGACCGCGGCACAGGCACGCATCAACGGGCAGCTCGGTGTTCGTCTCGACGACGGCCTCGTGGCAGGTCTCATATCCTTCGGGTCCGGGCTGCTGATCCTCATCGTCGTGTCCCTCGCCGTGCCGTCCGGACGCCGCGGATTCACCGCGCTCATCTCCGGGGTTCGGTCCCGCGGCATCCCGTGGTGGATGCTGGCAGGCGGTGCCGCGGGAGCCCTGACCGTGGCGACACAGGGGTTGGCCGTGGGCATCATCGGCGTCTCGCTGTTCACCGTCGGCGTGGTCGCGGGCCAGACCGTGTGCGGGCTCGTGCTGGATCGCGCCGGGTTCGGACCGGCGGGAGTGGTCGCCGTGACACTGCCGCGGCTGGCCGGCGGCGGCCTCGCGCTCGTCGCCGTCGGCATCGCCGTGGTCGGTGACGGGCTGAGCGGCATCCCGCTGTGGCTGCTGGTGCTGCCCCTGGTGACCGGTGTCGGCGTCGCGTGGCAGCAGGCGACCAACGGGCGGCTCAAGCAGCGGGTCGGATCGCCGTTCACCGCGACGCTGGTCAACTTCATCGGCGGGACGATCATCCTGGTCGTCGCCGCAGCGATCCACGTCGCGCTCGTCGGGTTGCCGGCGTCGGCGCCGACGGATCCGTGGCTGTACGTCGGCGGCGGGATCGGCGTGGTCTACATCGTGCTGTCGGCCGCGCTGGTCGCGCACACCGGCGTGCTCCTGCTCGGGCTCGGAGTCGTCGCCGGACAGCTGATCGCCTCGTTCGTGATCGACGTGGTCTGGCCGGCACCCGCGGGCCCGGGCTTTGCGCAGGCGATCAGCATGGTGATCGTCGCTCTGCTGTCTGTCGTCGTCGCGACGGTGCCGTGGCGCCGTCTGCGGCGCTAGCGGTCAGACCTCGTCCGCGGCGGCGTCGATGCGCTCGATCGAGTGCGCATCGGCGGGCAGACGCGTGAGGTGGCGGCGAGCGTCGATGCCCTTCCGTCGTCCGAGCCGCGCCTTCGCCGGCTTGCCGCCGACGTACAGCCAGCCCAGCAGTTCTTCGCGCTTGTCCAGGCCGTGCAGCTTGGCGACCGCCTTGCTGCGGGTGTAGTGACCGGTGCGCCAGATGACGCCCCAGCCGGCCTCATCCAGCAGCAGGCTCAGCACGTGCGCCACGCCCGACGCCACGGCCTCCTGCTCCCAGCGGGGGACCTTGTCGCTCTTGCGGTAACTGGCCACAACCGCGATCAGCAGAGGCGCGCGAAGCGGCTTCGTCGACGAGCCCTTGTCTCCGTTGGCCTTGTTGATCGCCCTGCCGAGGCGCTCCCGGTCGGCTCCGCGCAGCTCGATCAGACGCCAGGGCTGCAGCGACGAGTGGTCGGCGACGCGCCCTGCGGCCGAGACGAGCGTCAGCAGCTGAGCGTGTGTCGGCGCGGCATCCGTCACCTTCGACCAGGAGCGGCGCGCGCGCACCGCCTCCAGCACGGGGACGCTCATGACCCGGATTCGGGGGTGAAATCGAGTGCGAGCGAGTTCATGCAGTAGCGGTCGCCCGTGGGGGTGCCCACACCATCGGGGAAGACATGTCCCAGGTGCGACCCGCACGTCGCGCAGCGCACCTCTGTGCGCAGCATCCCGTGCGTGCGGTCTTCGATCAGCTCGACCGCCTCGGGACGCACCGACTCGTAGAAGCTCGGCCAGCCGCAGTGCGAGTCGAACTTGGTCCCGCTCTGAAACAGCTCCGTGCCGCACGCCGCGCAGGTGTAGAGCCCGGCGCGACTCTCGTCGAGAAGCTCACCCGTCCACGGGCGCTCGGTGGCAGCCTCGCGCAGCACCTCGTACTGCTCGGGAGCGAGTTCGGCACGCCACTGCTCGTCGCTCTTCTGAACGCTGTAGGTCATGGGAGTCCTCCTTAGCCAGTGTCCATTCTCGCCCACCGGAGGGCCCCCGGGTCGCGCGCGTGTACCGGATCACCACGACAATGGAACAGTGGATGCCGCCGCCGCTGTCGCCGAACGCTATCAGCGCTTCGCACTCGAAGAGGCGGCAGGTCGGTCGGCCCTCTACGCCGAGTGGGCGTCGGGCGTCGCGGACGACGACGTTCTGCAGGGCATCCTCGGGCGCATCCCGCCCGCGCGTCGGCAGCCGCCGCTCGTGTTCGCCGTCACGCGGATGCTCGGGGCACCGGAGGGGCGCTACCCGGAGTGGGCGGAGTGGGTGGTCGCGCATCAGGACGCTGTCGTGGCGGAGTGCACGCAGCGCAGCCTGCAGACCAACGACCCGCTGCGATGCGCCGCACTGCTGCCTGCGCTCAGCGGCATCGACGGTCCTCTCGCACTGCTGGAGGTCGGGGCGAGTGCCGGCCTGTGCCTGTATCCCGACCGCTACTCGTACCGCTACCGCGGTGGACCCGACCTCGACCCGCCCGACGGTGCCTCGGCGGTGATCCTCGAATCGGCGGTCCGCGGACATCCGCCTCTGCGCATGCCGGAGGTGATCTGGCGCGCCGGCGTCGACCTGGCACCCCTCGATGCGTCGGATGCCGACGACCGCCGCTTCCTGCTCAGCCTGGTCTGGCCGGGGGAGGAGGGCCGCGCCGCGCGGATAGAAGCCGCGCTCGACCTGGTCGCCCGCGAGCGGCCGCTGCTGGCGCGCCGCGACGCGACGATGCCCGGGGTGCTCGAACGGCTTGCCGCGTCCGCGCCGGCGGATGCGACCCTCGTGGTGACCACACCGGGGGTGCTCCCACACATTCCGCGGCCCGGCCGAGACCGGCTGCTCTCGATCATCGCGGGGCTGGACGCGGTCTGGGTCTCGATCGACCCGTCGGGATTGCACCGGCAGTGGAACCCCGGCATCGACGACGCCGTGCCGGGGGGATTCATCCTCGGCCGCGACGGGGTGGCGCTCGCGACGGTCGACCCGCTCGGGGCCTCCGTGGAGTGGCGCGCGGATGAGGCGGGCGAGCGGCGCTAGCGTGAGCGCGTGCCCCTCAGCGACCGCGACCGCGCCATCCTCAAGTTCGAGGCGGAGTGGCTCCGGCACGCCGGGGCGAAGGAGGAGGCGATCCGCGCCGATCTCGGTCTGTCGCCGGCACGCTACTACCAGCTCCTGGCCCGGCTGATCGACACCACCGATGCGCAGGAGCAGGATCCCATGCTCGTGAAGCGACTGCGCCGCATTCGCGACGAGCGGCAGCGGGCACGCGTCGCACGCGCCTCGGGCAGTCCCCGCTAGCCGACGCGCCGCCGCCGCCCCCGATGCCGGCCCAGCAGTCAGCACGGTCGTGGGCCGCGGGCAGGTACCATCGGGGGGTGCCGAGAACGACCTTCCCGCGGGACCGCTTCGACGACCTTCCCGCGGATGTGGGCCGGGTCGGCGCTCATCGAGCCGAGAACCCACGGATGCGCGGGTGGGTCGTCCTGTTCTGGGCGGTGCTCGCGACGGTGGTCCTCATCACGGTCGGCATCTTCGGAACGCTTCTGGTCAGTGGCCGGGTGGTGCTGTTCCCGACCCCTGAGCCGACCGTCGCCCCGCTGCCGATCGTGACGCCGGTCGTCGACCCCACCTTCGACGTCCTGGTCCTGAACGCCACCCCGGAGGCCGGGTTGGCGACGCAGACGAAGGATGTCGTGATCGCCGCAGGCTGGGCCGAGGACACCGTGCTTGCCAGCGAGGCCGGCTCGACCGACTTCGCGGAGACGACGATCTACTACTACCTCCCCGCCGACGAGGCGGCCGCGGCCGGCCTGGCGGAGGTGATCGGCGGCGCGAGGATCGAGCAGAGCGACGTGTACCAGCCGGCGGACGATCCCGAAGCGAGGCAGCTGACGATCGTCATCGGACTCGATCGCACATCGACGCCGCCGGATGCCACTCCCGCACCGTGACGGCACGGCGTGTTACACGCCGGTAAACAGTTCGATGCACGTGTGTCAACAGTCGTTCCCGACCTGATTCCGGGCCCATCCGCGTGCATACGATGGCGGTGTTCCCCGCAATACAGGAGAGTCTCATGACCCAGGGCACCGTGAAGTGGTTCAACGCCGAGAAGGGCTTCGGCTTCATCACCGTGGCAGAGGGGCAGGACGTCTTCGTCCACTACTCCAACATCGACATGAGCGGTTTTCGTGTCCTCGAGGAGGGGCAGACCGTGGAGTTCACCGTGGGTGCCGGGCAGAAAGGCCCCCAGGCGGAGTCCGTTCGCGTCGTCGTCTGACCCGCTTCTCGTTCGAAGCGCGGCATCCCCACGCAGTCGCCCGTCGACGCCGACGGCAGCATTTCCTCCCGACGCAGATGACGCCCGAGGTCGCACTCGCTTCCCGCGGCTTGCACTCGGTAGTGCCGAGTGCCAGAATGGATTAGCACTCGACACATCTGAGTGCTAAGAATTCGCATACGTCCGGGAGGGACGAGAAGACATATGGCTAAGATCATCGCTTTCGACGAGGAGGCCCGTCGTGGTCTCGAGCGCGGCCTAAACATCCTGGCTGACGCCGTCAAGGTGACACTGGGCCCCCGCGGTCGCAACGTCGTACTTGAGAAGAAGTGGGGCGCCCCCACGATCACGAACGACGGCGTCTCGATCGCTAAGGAGATCGAACTCGACGACCCGTTCGAGAAGATCGGCGCGGAGCTCGTCAAGGAGGTCGCCAAGAAGACCGACGACGTCGCTGGCGACGGCACCACCACCGCAACCGTGCTGGCCCAGGCACTTGTCCGCGAAGGCCTGCGCAACGTCGCGGCCGGCGCAGACCCCATCTCGCTGAAGCGGGGCATCGAGAAGGCCGTCCAGGCCATCTCCGACGAACTGCTCGCTTCGGCCAAGCCCGTCGAGTCGAAGGAGCAGATCGCGGCTACCGCTTCGATCTCCGCGGCTGACACCACCATTGGTGACCTGATCGCCGAGGCGATCGACAAGGTCGGCAAGGAAGGCGTCGTCACCGTCGAGGAGTCGCAGACGTTCGGCACCGAGCTCGAGCTCACCGAGGGCATGCGTTTCGACAAGGGTTTCATCAACCCTTACTTCGTCACCGACCCGGAGCGCCAGGAGGCCGTGTTCGAGGACGCGTACATCCTGATCGCCAACCAGAAGATCTCGAACATCAAGGATCTTCTGCCGATCGTCGACAAGGTGATCCAGGACGGCAAGGAGCTCGTCATCATCGCCGAGGACGTCGAGGGCGAGGCGCTTGCGACTCTCGTGCTCAACAAGATCCGCGGCATCTTCAAGTCGGCGGCCGTCAAGGCTCCCGGCTTCGGCGACCGTCGTAAGGCGCAGCTGCAGGACATCGCGATCCTCACCGGTGGCCAGGTCGTCACCGAAGAGGTCGGTCTCAAGCTGGAGAACGCCACGCTGGACCTGCTCGGCCGTGCTCGTAAGGTGATCATCACCAAGGACGAGACGACGATCATCGAAGGTGCCGGAGATGCCGCTCAGATCGAGGGTCGCGTGACCCAGATCCGCCGCGAGATCGACAACACCGACAGCGACTACGACCGCGAGAAGCTCCAGGAGCGTCTCGCCAAGCTCGCAGGTGGCGTCGCCGTCATCAAGGCGGGCGCGGCAACCGAGGTCGAGCTCAAGGAGCGCAAGCACCGCATTGAGGACGCTGTCCGCAACGCGAAGGCTGCGGTCGAAGAGGGCATCGTCCCCGGTGGTGGCGTCGCGCTGATCCAGGCAGGCAAGGTCGCGTTCGCGACACTGAGCCTGACCGGTGACGAGGCGACCGGCGCGAACATCGTTCGCGTTGCCATCGAGGCACCGCTGCGCCAGATCGCCCTCAACGCGGGCCTCGAGCCCGGAGTTGTGGCCGACAAGGTCGCATCGCTGCCCACCGGTCACGGCCTGAACGCCGCGACGGGCGAGTACGGTGACCTGTTCGCACAGGGCATCATCGACCCGGCGAAGGTCACGCGCTCTGCCCTGCAGAACGCCGCATCGATCGCTGCGCTGTTCCTCACCACCGAGGCCGTCGTCGCCGACAAGCCCGAGCGCGCATCCGCTCCGGCCGGTGACCCGACCGGTGGCATGGACTTCTAAGTCCAGCGAGTAGCACGCAGTAAAAGCATGAAACGAAGGCCCCTCCTCCGGGAGGGGCCTTCGTCGTTGCCGGTGGGGGCCCGGCTCAGCGGAACAGGCTCGTGGTGGCCTGCTCGGCGTCCGCGTACTGACGACCCGCCGCGGCCAGAGCCGTGTTGATGGCGGTCAGGCTGTCCTCCACCTGCCGCTGGGTCGCGCGCCACTGGTCGATGACCGTGGAGAAGGCGACCGACGCGCTTCCTGTCCAGGTGGCCTGCAGCTGAGTGAGCTGGGTGAGCATCGCCTGCGTCTCGCCCTGCAGTCGGTCGATGGTGCCGCGCACGGCGGTCGTGGTGGCAAGGACGGCGTCGCTGTCGACGGAGAAGACGGCCATGAGGGCTCCTTGATCGGTTGATCGGGGTTCCCACGCTAGAAGCCGGCGGTGGCACTGGTCCGCTCACCGGGCGCGCTTGTCAGAGGCCTGCGCACACTCCCGGCTGGGGAGGAGGGGACGCTCAGTCGACGGGGGACTCGAACCGCGTGAGCGGCTGCGTCTCGATGAACAGGTGCTCCTCGGCATCCCGGTCGCCTGCCAGGGGGATACCGACACGGAACGTCGCGCCGCCGCCGGGAGTGTCCCGTACAGAGACGGTGCCGTGCAGTGCCTCGACGATCGACGCGACGATCGACAGGCCGAGTCCGGTGCCGCCCGTCTCCCGGGCGCGGGAGGTGTCGGCACGCCAGAATCGCTGGAAGATCTTCTCGCGGATCTGGGGCGGGATCCCCTCGCCGTGATCGGCGACCTCGATCCAGCCCATCCCGGCTTCGGCGTCGACACCGACGCGCAGGTCGATCGGGGAGTCCTCGGCGGTGAAGCGTCGCGCGTTTCCGAGCAGGTTCGCGACCACCTGGCGGATCCGGTTCTCGTCCCCGAGCACGATCGGGCGAACCGGCTCGGCGGCTGCCGCCGGCTCGGGAGGCACGATCTGATCGGGATGCGCCTGCTCACCGGAGGCGGCGATGCGTTGCCGGCGACGCAGCAGCGAGAGCGCGCCGCCGCTCACGCGGGCGATCGCCGACGTGGGCAGGCCCGCGCGTCGACGTGCGTTCTGCTCGGACTCCGCCGCTGTTTCGGCACGCCAGTCGGAGCGCGAGGCGGGCGCCTCGAGCGTCAAATCGATGACGGTGACCGGACGATGCGGAGACGTCGCACGCAGGTCGAGCGCGGCATCCCGCGCGATCGGTCGCAGATCGACGGGGGCGATGATGACGTCGCGACGTTCGTCGAGCCGGGCCAGCGCGAGCAGGTCCTCGACGAGCACGCCCATGCGCACCGCTTCTTTCTCGATGCGGTCCATCGCCTGCGCGACATCGTCATCGCCCGAGATGGCGCCCATCCGATACAGCTCGGCGTAGCCGCGGACGGTGACCAGCGGCGTGCGCAGCTCGTGGCTCGCATCGCCGATGAAGCGTCGCATCTGCCGCACCGATGCGTCGCGCTGGTGCAGCGCGGCATCCACCCGGCCGAGCATGGCGTTGATGGCCGACTTGAGACGGCCGACCTCGGTGCTCATCGGTTCGATGTCGGTCAGCCGCTGACTGAAATCACCCGCAGCGATGGCCATCGCGGTCTTTTCGACCTGGCCCAGGCTGCGGAACGTCAGGGTCACGAGCCAGCGCGTCAGCAGCGCACCGCTGATGATGGCGATCACCGACAGGATGCTGTAGATCCCGAGGAACGTGGCGATCGCCTGATTGACGGGTGCGGTCGGCAGCGCCACCATCTGCGTGAGCAGACTGCCGTTGACCTCGAGCGGAGCGACGCTGGCGCGGAACTGCGCGCCGGTCTCGGCGTCTTCGAGCGCGAACGTGTCGATACCGACGATCAAGGTCTTCTCGAGTGCGAACTCCGCGGGGAAGTCCGGCGTCGGGGTCCCGCCGCCGCCGCTGATCAGAAGCACCCCGGGTGGCTCCGCGGCGTACAGGGCGACGTGGTAGTCGGTGCGCGGCGGATCGCTCTTGTCGGACACCTGGGGGACCCCGTTGACCACCTCGATGTCGAACAGTCCCGAGGCGGTTTCCGCCGTGGCCGCCTGCTGGACCGTGCTTTCAAGGTTGGCGATCAGTGCATTGCGGAAGAAGACGGTCGCACCGGCACCCGTCGCGAACAGGCCGATGGCGAGCACCGCGACCGTGACGCCGGTCACCTTCGCGCGCAGGCTCAGGCCACGCCACCCTCGGGTGACCGCGTCCGTCTTCTTCGCCAGGGCGGCCCCCTTGGATCAGGGACCGCGTCAGGCGGTCTTGCCGGCTTTGAGCATGTACCCGAAGCCGCGCTTGGTCTGGATGAGGGGTTCTGTGGAGTGCGGATCGATCTTGCGTCGCAGGTAGGAGATGTAGCTCTCGACGATGCCGGCATCCCCGTTGAAGTCGTACTCCCACACGTGGTCGAGGATCTGCGCCTTGGACAGCACGCGGTTGGGATTCAGCATCAGGTAGCGCAGCAACTTGAACTCGGTGGGGCTGAGGTCGATCGAGACGTCGCCGACCAGCACGTCGTGGGTGTCCTGGTCCATCGTGAGCTCGCCGGCGCGGATGACGGATTCCTCGTCGGCCTGCATGGTGCGGCGCAGGATCGCCTGGATGCGCGCGACGATCTCGTCGAGGCTGAACGGCTTGGTGACGTAGTCGTCGCCGCCGGCGTTGAGCCCGGCGATCTTGTCCTCGGTCTCGTCCTTCGCGGTGAGGAACAGGATCGGAGCGGTGTAGCCGGCGCCGCGGAGGCGCTTGGTCACGCTGAAGCCGTTCATGTCGGGCAGCATGACGTCGAGGATGATCAGGTCTGGTTCTTCTTCGAGGACGGCCGAGATCGTCTGGGCGCCGTTGGAGACGGCCCTGACCTGGAATCCGGCGAACCTGAGGCTCGTGATGAGCAGGTCGCGGATGTTCGGCTCGTCGTCGACGACCAGGATGCGCGGTGCGGTCATGCCCTCATTATTGCGTGGTCTCAGGTCAAGAGGTGGGAAGCTGGCGTGGCGACCGCCGGGCGGGGGCTCCGCTGTCCCGCTCTGCGGGCCGCGGCGGCGTGTTGTGGCAGGCGAGCGAGGGTGCGCGCGGGCAAGGGGCGGGCGGCGGGTATCGCGACGCCGGCTTCAGTCCAAGCAGGCGTGCACGGCGCGCTCCACGACGGGGCGCACATCGGCATCCGGGTCGATCGTCAGGCGGTGGAAGATGAGCCCGTCGCCGGCGGCCATGAGCGTGCGAACGGCCTCCGTCGGGTGGACGGCGCCGATGCCGCGGAGAAGGGCGGTCGTCCACTCGACGTACAACGCGCGCTGCTGAACGAGCGGCGCGAGCAGCTGCGGGTCGTTCATGCCCTCGAGGAAAAGGGCATACCGCGCTCGGGTGCGCCCGGCGAACAGCTGCGTCTGCGCGATGATGACCGCGGAAAGCGCATCGATCAGCTCGTCCGGTGTGCTGATCGCGGGTGCGCCCGCATCGGCGAAGTCGGCGCGCTCGTTCTCCGCGATCCACGTGACGAGACCGGCGACGAGTGCATCTCGTGTCCGGAACCAGTTCGACGTCGACCCCTTCGGCAGGCCGGCCCGCTCGTCCACGCGCGCGTGGGTGAGAGAGCGTATGCCTTCGTCTCCGACGAGCTCGAGGGCGGCATCCAGTGCTCTCTCACGTGTCCTGCTCACACGCCGACGATAGGCTGCGCGTCCCTACTACGGAAGTAGTGACACGGTACTATGAAAGTAGTATCCTTCCGCCATGGAAGAGAAGATGGATGCCGTCGCCATCGCCGATCGGACGCTCGAGATTCGCGGATTGAACGTGCGCATTCGCGAGGCGGGGTCGGGGATGCCGGTGCTGCTGCTGCACGGATTTCCGCAGAGCTCCCGGGAATGGGCGCCGGTGATGAAGGCGCTCGCCGGGCGTGCGCACCTGATCGCCCCCGACCTGCGGGGTGCCGGTCAGACCGACGCGCCGACGACCGGATACGAGCCGGCCACGGTCAAGGGCGACGTGATCGCCCTCCTGGACGCGCTCGGCCTGGACCGTGTCGATCTGGTCGCTCACGACTGGAGCGCCCTCGTCGGCTTCGACTTGTGCCTGGATCATCCTGAGCGCATCCGTCGGTACGTCGCCGTCGCGGTTCCGGCGCCGTACTTTCGAATGAGCCCGGCGCTCATGCGGGGGCTGATGAAGGCGATGCCGCACCTGTGGTTCCAGTGGGTGATCGCCACTCCGGGGCTGGGGCCGGCCCTGCTGTCGAAAGGGCGACAGCGACTCGCGCGGTGGCTCCTTCGTGGCTTCGAGATACGGCCGATGAACGACGCGGATGTGGCTGAGTACGTTCAGGCTCTGCGCGATCCTGCCCGGGCACGAGCGGCCTCGAAGCTCTACCGGGGCCTCATCCTCCCGGGATTCGTCAATGTCATCAGGGGAAAGTATCTCGGCCGAGTCCTGCAGACGCCGACGCTGGTGCTGTTCGGGTCGGACGATGCGCTGCTGCCCAAGGACGCGCTGACGGTTCGGCCGGAGGACGCACCCCATACGACGGTCGAATTCGTACCGGGCGGTGCGCACTTCCTCGTCGACGACAATCCGGTCGAGGTCGCTCGTCGCGTGCAGGCCTTTCTCGAGTTGCGGCCACCCGATCAGGGCTGATCGCCTCTGTCCTGCTCGCGGCGGTGGGCAGGGAAGCGCGTCGTTCCCCTGTCACGACCCGCGGCGTGCGTCGGCGTGTTGTGACAGCGGAGCGGCGGTGGGCAGGGAAGCGCGTCGTTCCCCTGTCACGACCCGCGGCGTGCGTCGGCGTGTTGTGACAGCGGAGCGGAGGTGGGCAGGGAAGCGCCGCGTTCCCCTGTCACGACCCGCGGCGTGGGTCGGCGTGTCGTGACAGCGGAGCGGCGGGGGCGGGGGAGCGCGGGCCGGGCAGGCGCGGCGCGGGGAGGGGCGGATGCCGGGTATCGCGAGGTCGGCTTCAGGCCAAGCAGGCGCGCACGGGCGTCAGGTGCCGCGCGGATGGACGGCGACGCAGCAGTGCCCGGCCCGCGGCTCGAGGGCGACCTCGCGATCGTCGCCCGCCCCGTCGGCGATGCCGCGCACCAGTTCGAGGTTCGCCCCGCAGATGAGGTCGGTGTGCCGCCCGGCGAGCGCGTGGAACGGGCAGTTCTCGAGCACGATGCCGCCGTCACCGTCATCGCGCGGCCCGTACCCGCACGCGCGCAGGGCGGTCTCGAACGGCGCGTGGGCGCGCCCGATCTCGGAGCCGGTCTCGCGTGCTTCCTCGGCGAGGGCGGTGCGCACCGGAATACCTTCTCGGTCGGCGCGCTCGGCCGCCGATGCCAGGAGGTCTCCGGCGAGTTCGTAGTGACGCTCGGGCGCGCTGGCGAGAAGATCGCCGGGTGCGGCGCTGTAGAGCTTGGTCGGCCGGCCCGCCCCCGGCCCGTTTCGGCCCGAGAGGCGGCGATGCTCGGCGGTCAGCAGTCCGGCCTCGACCAGGCGATCGAGATGAACCGCCGCGGTGCTGCGGGGGATGCCCACCGCGCCGGCCGCGGCATCCCGACTCAACGGCGACGCGGACGCGACGACCGCGCGATACAGCGCGCGCCGCACCGGTTCTCCGAGCGCGGCCAGCGCGTCCAGGTTGTTTCGCGCGAGGCCCGTCATGCATCCGAGCATAATCTAAAAATAGAAATCTTGACAAAAGAATTCTGCCGCCCTAAGGTCAGGCCAAGAGCAGTCAGAGGAGCGTGCCCATGTCCCTTCCGGCGTTGTCGTCCGACACCGATCGCATGCTCCAGGTCGTGGGCGCGACCCCCCGCGTCGACGAGCCGCGTGCGCGAGCCGCGGTCGAGGAGCTGCTTCGTGCGCTGGGACGGGACGTCGCGGCGGAGCACCTCACCGACACGCCGCGCCGGGTCGTGGACAGCCTGGTTGAGCTGCTGACTCCACAGGAATTCGCGATGACGACGTTCCCGAACGACGAGGACTACCGCGACCTCGTGCTGGTGCGCGGCATTCCGTTCACCTCCCTGTGCGAGCACCACATGCTGCCGTTCCAAGGGATCGCGGACGTCGGCTACCTTCCCGGCGACCGTCTGGTGGGGCTCTCGAAGCTCGCCCGGATCGTGGACTGGTACGCCCGAGACCTGCAGGTGCAAGAGCGCCTCACCGTGCAGATCGCCGACCACCTGGAGCACCAGCTTCGGCCGGCCGGCCTGGGTGTGGTGCTGCGTGCGGAACACCGGTGCATGTCGATGCGCGGCATTCGCGCCGCGGGGGCGGTGACCGAGACCTCCGTGTTCCGAGGCGCGATCGCGGGGGACGAGCGGATGCTGCGCCGATTCGAAGGCGCAACCTGATTCAGGCCGAGGAGCGGACATGACCAACATCGTGATCATCGGCGGTGGCGTGGCCGCCGGCACGGCCGCGAAGACCCTCGCCGCCGAGGGCTACGCCGGCGACGCGACGATCGTCACCGAGGAGGAGTACCCGCCGTACCAGCGCCCGCCCCTGTCGAAGGGATACCTCGCCGGCAAGGAGGGGGTGGATGCCGTGATCCTGCGTCCCCGGGAATGGTATGCCGACCACGGCATAGACCTGCGCACGTCGACGCGAGCGGTCGAGCTCGACACCGCGGCGCACCAGGTCGGTCTCGACGACGGTTCCCGGTTGGAGTACGACTCGCTGCTTCTGGCGACGGGCGCCTCGCCACGGTCGCTGCCGATCGAGGGCGCCGACCTGCCCGGCGTCCGGATGCTGCGACGACTCGACGACTCGGACGACCTTGCGGGTGAGCTGCGCGGGGGAGACAAGCGCCTGGTCGTGATCGGCTCGGGGTGGATCGGGATGGAAGTGGCGGCCACGGCGCGCGAGCTGGGCAACGAGGTCACCGTGCTCGAACGCGCCGCGGTTCCGCTGGCGGTCGCGCTCGGCGCGGAGATGGGCGAGGTCTTCCGCGCCTTGCATCTGCAGCACGGCGTCGATCTGCGCACGTCGGTGAACGTGGAGCGGATCGTGGGAACGGATCGGGCCGAGGGCGTGCTCGTAGACGGAGAGATCGTGCCCGCCGACATCGTGCTGATCGGGGTCGGCGCGGTGCCGAACACCGCCCTCGCCGCGCAGGCGGGGCTGCAGATCAACAACGGCATCCTCACCGACGCGGCGCTGCGCACGAGCGCGCCGGACGTCTTCGCCGCGGGCGACGTCGCGAACGCGTACCACCCGGTCATCCAACGGCACCTGCGCAGCGAGCACTGGGCCAACGCACTGAACGCCGGACCCGTGGCCGCCCGGTCGATGCTCGGCGAGCGCGTGTCGTTCGCCGACATCCCGTACTTCTACACCGATCAGTTCGACCTCGGGATGGAGCTGTCCGGTTACGCACCGCTGATGGCTGAGGCCGAGCTGATCGTGCGGGGCGACCTGGCCGCGCGGGAGTTCGTCGCGTTCTGGGTTGACCGAAAGCGGGTCGTGGGCGGCATGAACGTCAACGTGTGGGAGGTCAACGAAACCGTTCAGGACCTGATCCGGACGGGTCAGGTGGTCGATCCCCACGCCCTCGGTGATCCGTCCATCCCGCTGCAGAGCGTGCTCGCCGCGTGATGACCGCGCCGAGGATCGACTCGCCGATGCGCCGCATCGGAGGCCACCCGTTCGACTTCTCGCGACACATCGCGGTCATGGCGATCGTCAACCGCACCCCCGACTCGTTCTACGACCGCGGTGCGACCTTCACGCTGGATGCCGCGATCGACGCAGGGCACGGGGCCATCAGTTCCGGCGCCGAGATCGTCGACATCGGCGGCGTGAAGTTCGCCGCCGGTCCCGCGGTCCCGATCGACGACGAGATCGCCCGGGTCATCCCGGTCGTGCGCGCACTCGCGCCGCGCGCCGTCGTGAGCGTCGACACGTTCCACGCCGACGTCGCACGCGCCGCGATCGCGGCAGGGGCGAGCATCATCAACGACACCTCGGGCCTGCGCGATCCGGCGATGGCCGAGGTCATCGCCGAGAGCGAGGCCACCGTCGTGATCGCGCACAGCCTGGGAACGACGCCGCGAACACGCTTCGCCCCGCCGCAGTACGACGATGTGGTCGCGGAGGTCGCGAGCTTCCTCCGGGAGCGCGTCGAGTTCGCGGTCGCGCGAGGCATCCCGCGCGAGCGGATCATCGTCGATCCCGGACACGACCTGCACAAGAACACGCTCCACTCGCTGGAACTGACCGCCCGGCTCGCCGAGCTCACCGGTCCCGACGGCCTCGGTCTGCCGCTGCTGGTCGCACTCTCGAACAAGGACTTCGTGGGCGAGACGCTCGATCGCGACATCGGCGAACGGGTGGCCGGCTCGCTGTCGGCGGCCGTCTACTGTGCGATCCAGGGCGCTCGGATCATCCGCGCGCACAACGTTCCCGAGGCCGTGGACGCGATGCGCATGGTCGAGGCGATCCTGGGGTGGCGGGAGCCGGCGTACCTGGCGCACAACATGCCACCGGAGGAGGTGACGGATGCCGTCGCGTGAAGAGCTGGGAGCGATGTACGCGCTGCCGGACCGGAAGACCCCGCGGATCCGGATGAACTTCATCGCGAGTCTCGACGGCGCCGCAACCCTGGGAGGGCGCAGCGGCGACCTCGGCGGGCGTTCGGACCGGATGCTGATGCAGATTCTGCGCGCGATGGCCGACGTGATCCTGGTGGGGGCCGGCACCGTGCGGGCCGAGGGCTACGGCGGCACACGCGTCGAGGGCGCGGATGCTGAGTGGCGGCTGGCCCGGGGGCTGCCCGCACAACCTCGGCTCGCGGTGGTCTCCCGCTCACTGCGCATCGAGCCGCAGCATCCGTTCTTCGCCGATGCCGTCGTGCGCCCCCTCGTCGTGACGTGCGCAGGGGCGGATGCCGAGCGGCGGGCGGAGCTGGAGCGAGTGGCCGACGTGCTCGTGTGCGGGGCGGCAGCCGTCGACCTGGTCGCGATGCGCGACGCGCTGGCCGACCGCGGCTTGCGGCAAGTGCTGTGCGAGGGCGGCCCGCACCTGTTCGGCGCGCTGCGCGACGCGCGGCTGGTGGACGAGGTGTGTCTCACGGTGGCCCCGCGACTGGTGGGCGGGGATGCCGGCCGCATCCTGCGCGGCGTCGACGAGGAGGCGGGGCAGGTGCGTCTGCTCCACGCGATCCCCGACGACGAGGGCTTCGTCCTGCTGCGCTACGCGACCTGAGGTGCGCCGGTCACGCCGCGATCGCGTGCGCGTCCAGGATCGTGTAGCTGTAGCCCTGCTCGGCGAGGAACCGCTGCCGGTTCTGCGCGAAGTCCTGATCCACGGTGTCCCGCGCGATGAGCGTGTAGAAGCTCGCCGTGCGACCGGATTCCTTGGGCCGCAGCAGCCGTCCGAGGCGCTGCGCCTCTTCTTGGCGTGATCCGAACGATCCGGACACCTGGATGGCGACGGATGCCTCGGGCAGGTCGATCGAGAAGTTGGCGACCTTGGAGACCACGAGCAGGGTGATCTCCCCTTCGCGGAAGGCGCCGTAGAGCCGCTCCCGCTCGTCGACCGGTGTCGCACCGGTGATCTGGGGGGCGTCGAGGGCCTCGGCGAGGATGTCGATCTGGTCGAGGTACTGCCCGATGACGAGGATCCGCTCGCCCTCGTGGCGTTCGACGAGCTGGCGGACCACGCCGATCTTCGCGTGCGCGGTGGCCGCGAGCCGGTAGCGCTCGTCGTCGGCGGCCGCCGCGTACTCGAGGCGATCGTCGGCCGGCAGATCCACGCGCACCTCGTAGCAGGCTGCGGGGGAGATGAAGCCCTGGGCCTCGATCTCTTTCCACGGGGCGTCGAACCGCTTCGGCCCGATGAGGCTGAAGACATCCCCCTCGCGGCCGTCCTCGCGCACGAGGGTCGCCGTCAGGCCCAGGCGACGGCGCGCCTGCAGATCGGCGGTCAGCTTGAAGACCGGCGCGGGGAGCAGGTGGACCTCGTCGTAGACGATGAGGCCCCAGTCCAGCGCGTCCAGCAGGGCGAGGTGCGCGTACTGCCCGGACCGCTTGGCGGTGAGGATCTGGTACGTCGCAATCGTCACGGGCTTGATCTCCTTCATCTGCCCCGAGTACTCGCCGATCTCTTCGGCGGTCAGGGAGGTGCGCTTGAGCAGCTCGTCGCGCCACTGGCGCGCGCTCACCGTGTTCGTCACCAGGATCAGGGTCGTCGTCTTCGTGTCGGCCATCGCGGCAGCACCGACCAGGGTCTTGCCGGCCCCACAGGGAAGCACGACGACACCGGACCCTCCTTCGGTGAAGATGTCCACGGCCTGACGCTGGTACGGACGCAGCGTCCAGTTGGTCTCATCGAGCTCGATCGGGTGGGGCGTGCCCGGTGTGTAGCCGGCGAGGTCCTCGGCCGGCCAGCCGATCTTGAGCAGCTCCTGTTTGATCTGCCCGCGGGCCCAGGCGTCGATCACGAACGACTCCGGGGACGGACGTCCGATCAGCAGCGGCTGAATGCGCTTGTTGCGTGACACCTCGGTCAGGACCGCCGTGTCCGTCGCGGTCAGGAGGAGCTCGCCCTCCGGGTTGCGCTCGATCGTCAGGCGCCCATAGCGTCCCACGGTCTCGCGGATGTCGATAGACACCGAGGGCGGTACCGGAAAGCGCGACCAGCGCTCGAGCGTCTCGAGCATGTCTTCGGCATCGTGACCGGCCGCGCGTGCGTTCCACAGGCCCAGTCGAGTGATGCGGTAGGTGTGGATGTGCTCGGGGGCGCGCTCGAGTTCCGCGAAGATCGCGAGCTCGTGGCGCGCCGACTCGGCGTCCGGGTGTGCCACTTCGAGGAGCACAGTCCGGTCGCTCTGCACGATGAGAGGGCCGTCAGACATAAGGGTCAATTCTAGCCCGGCAGCGGCGTCGGCGGCTCGCGGCGGCTGTGGGGGAGTGAGTCACGCTCAGAGCGCGGGACGGACGCTGACGATGCTCGAGACGGGAAGGGTGCGCTCCACGTCCGCGCCGCGGTCGCGCCCGCGCAGGCGGCCGCCGCCGAGCCCCGAGGCTTCGAGTGTGAGTGACCGCTCGGTGCCGTCCGGCATCAGGACGACGACGATGATCGCCGACTTCATGCGGACGGCCTGTTCCAGCTCACGGCCCAGCCACGCCGCATCGGCATCCGATTCGTGCCCGGCGCGGAGTGCGCCGATCAGACGCGCGTACACATCGCGAGGCTCCGCCGGAGCTGCGGCCTCAGCGGCGCGTGCACGGCGATGAAGGGATTCGGGTGCGCCGGCGGCATCCAGCGCCACGACCGGATAGCGGGCGTCAGCGAGAGCCCAGTACACGGAGTCGCGGACGGCCCGGGAGACGAGCTCGTGCCCGTCGCGTACGAAGCCGAGTGGCCGCAGGGCCTGGTCGACCAGGATCGTGTCGCGCAGTGCCAGATCGGTGGCTTCGAGGCGCGTGCGACCGGATGCCTCGTCCGTGCGTACCCGGATCAGCCCATGCCGCGCGGCGGTGCTGTCGACGAGGTAGTCCAGAGGCTGGGGGATGCCGGTCAGCGAGATGGCACCGAGGAATGAGCGGATCGACTCGGCCGTCTCGCCCTCGGTCATGCCCGCGCCGAGGGACTCCGTGCTGAACCGGTAGGTGGAGGCCTGGGCCCTCGATTCGCGGACCGCGATCGTGCGGAGTCGCAGGTCGAGCGCGGGCGCGAGGGGGCCCGGGGCGATCGCCGTCAGATCCGCCTGCAGGTAGACGCGGTCGATCTCGGCGGGCAGGTGCGCGGCGAGCGTCTCGGTGTCGGGCTCTCCGCCCGCGCGGAGGGATGACGTCCACGCCGGCTCCGTGCCGGCGGGCGTGATCAGGCCCCACATCTCGGCGATGCGCCGCAGACGCGCCGCGCGGTCGGCCCACTCCGTGTGCAGGGGGTAGGCGTCCGCCCACGCGTCCGGTGTTCGGAATCCGCCCTCGGGGGTGCGCAGGCCGGGGGGAAGAGCCGCCCGCAGTCCGACGGCGACGCTCGACCAGCGGCGAGTCGTCGTCGCTTCGAGCCACTCCAGCCCCGCGCCGGTGACGATCCATTCGCGGCCCACCGGCATCACGAGGTCGGCTGCCTCGGCCGCGGCCACAAGGTCGTCGATGTCCTCGGCGGAGCCCAGGACTCCGGCATCCATCAGGCGCCGACGATCGACCGCACTCACCGCACCCGTGCCGGTGCGCGACAGCGGCGTGTGCAGCCCCGCGAGCAGGACGTCCGCGACGATGCCGACCGTCGTGAACGCACGTTCGGCCGCAGCGGCGGCATCGGCGGCGTCGGCGAGGGCGACGGAGCTGTCGGGCTCGGCCACGAATGCCTCGGGGCGCGCCGCGACGAGCGAGCGCACCCGTGCGCCGACCGCGGCGTAGGGCGCGGCGGTGTCGCCGACGAGGGCCAGAGACTGCAGCAGTTCGGCGTCGCTCGCGTCGACTGCCGAGCCCTCCAGGGCTTCGGCCAGTGACACGAGGGCGGTGCGGGGGAGGCGTGCCACAGCGCGTTCCACCGACGCGGGATCCAGCATCCCGGCCGCGGCGTCGAAGAAGTCGTGCCAATTCGCCGCCGGAGCGACACCGCGCTCAGCGAACGTGTGAGCGAGTGCGTCGTCGTCGGTGGACGCGAGGCGTATGGCGAGTGCGCGCTCGTCGGAGACCATTCAGTTCCCCCGGTTGGCTCGCGCCCTTCGCACGAAAGTCATGATCAGCAGCGCCACGATCATGAGGAACGCGACGGGAAGGGCGATCAGCGGAAGCAGAGCCACGACGGGCCAGAGGCCCTCGGTGAAGTCAGTCACGCCGGCAGGACGAGCGATGATGACCGCGACGAAGCACCCGATCGACAAGACCGCCAGACCCAGTGACATGAAGGCCAGAATGCGGTCGAGGCGGCGAATCGGAATGTCCCCGCCAGGGGTGCGCGTGCTCATTGGGCACAGCCTATCGGGTGTCGGGCGTGCCGTAGGCTGTGGGCAGGGCCGATCGGCTCCGGTTCCGCCATGCCCATCGCACGAGGGCGCACGACACAGCGAGGTTTCCATGCCCACCGGCAAGGTCAGGTTCTACGACGAGGAGAAGGGGTTCGGCTTCATCGCATCCGATGACGGCCAGGACGTCTTCCTGCATGCGACCGCCCTGCCCGCCGACGCACCAGCACCGAAGGCGGGAACCCGTCTGGAGTTCGGCGTGGCAGACGGCAAGCGCGGACTTCAGGCACTGTCCGTGCGGGTCCTGGAGGCCCCTCCGAGTCTTGCCAAGGCGCAGCGCAAGCCCGCCGACGACATGGCGATCATCGTCGAGGATCTCGTGAAGCTGCTCGACGGCATCGGTGGAGATCTCCGCCGGGGCCGCTACCCGAGCGGTGCGCACGGCAAGAAGGTCGCGGCCGTGCTGCGCAAGGTCGCCGATGACTTCGACGCCTGAGCCGATCGACGAGACGACAGCACGGGAGCTGGCGCTGGCCGCTCTGCGCGAGATCACGCCGGCGTCGACCATCGGAGACCTCGCCGAGGCGACGGTGCATGACGACGGCGTTCTCACGCTGAGGTTCGACAACCGCATGGAGGGGTATCCGGGCTGGTTCTGGACCGTGAGCCTCGCGCAGGTCGAGGATTCCGCGCCGACGGTGCTCGAAGTCGAGCTCGTCCCCGGTAACGGCGCGCTGATCGCGCCGGACTGGCTGCCGTGGGCCGAGCGCCTGGCCGAGTATCAGGCGACGCAGGCCGCGCTGGCGGCCCAGGGCCTCGCCACCGATGATCTGGACGTCGCCGACGAGGACGATGACGATGACGATCTCGACGACGTGGACGATCTGGATGCCGCGGACTTCGACAACGACGGCTCGCCGATCCTGCACTCCGGCGATGTGGACGGCGTCGACATCGACGAACTCTCGGATGACGCGGACGACGACGACGATGATGACGATGACGATGACGATGACGATGATGACGACGACGACGACGATGATGACGATGACGATGACGACGACGACGATGACGAGTCGGATGCGGACTTCGCGATCCAGGACCGCTCGAGGTCGTGACTGAGTAGAGGTCTCGGTACGGGCGCTGCGCGCCCTACTCGACGTTGGACCTGGACCTGGGCTTGGCCTTGGACTTGGACCGTTCGACGTCGGAACCCGGTAGAGGTCTCGATACGGGCGCTGCGCGCCCTACTCGACCTTGGACTTGGACCTGGACCGTTCGACGTTGGAACTCGGGAGAGGTCTCGATACGGGCGCTGCGCGCCCTACTCGACCTTGACCCGAAGCGCGTCAACGCTTCGCATTGACCCGCTTCGCGTCAAGCACGAAATCGATGCTGCGGATGAGCTGGCGAACATCGTCGGGCTCGATCGAGACGAACGTGGCGACGCGCAGCTGGTTGCGACCGAGCTTGCGGTACGGCTCGGTGTCGACAATGCCGTTGGCGCGCAGTGTCGCGGCGATGGCCGCGGCATCCACCGAATCGTCGAAGTCGATCGTGACGACCACGGGCGAGCGATCGGCCGGGTCCGCCACGAACGGGGTGGCCACCTCGGATGCTTCGGCCCACTCGTACAGCGCGTTCGAGGACTCCCGCGTTCTGGAGTCGGCCCAGGCGAGTCCGCCGTTGCCGAGGATCCACTGCAGCTGCTCGTCCAGCAGGAACAGCGTGGTCAGTGCCGGGGTGTTCAGGGTCTGGTTCAGGCGGGAGTTGTCCAGCGCGTTCTTCAGGCTCAAGAACTCGGGGATGTATCGGCCGGATGCCGCAATCCGCTCGATCCGCTCGATCGCTGCGGGTGAGACGATCGCGAACCAGAGGCCGCCGTCGGAGCCGAGGTTCTTCTGCGGCGCGAAGTAGTACACGTCCGCCTGGCCGGCCTCGAAGTCGATGCCGCCCGCGGCACTGGTGGCATCGATGACCGTCAGCGCGCCCGCATCGCCGGCGACGCGCGTGATGGGTGCGGCGACACCGGTGGAGGTCTCGTTGTGCGGCCACGCGTACACGTCGACGCCGCTGACGGCCTCGGCGGTGGAGCGGGTGCCGGCCGGCACCCTGCGGACATCCGGCGCCTCGAGCCACGGAGCCTTCGCGGCGGCGGCGAACTTGCCGCCGAATTCACCGAACACCAGGTTCTGACTGCGTCGTTCGATCAGGCCGAAGGCCGCGGCATCCCAGAACGCCGTCGAGCCGCCGTTGCCGACGAGAACCTCGTAGCCCTCCGGGCCGCGAAACAGATCCGCGAGGTGCGAACGGACGTCACCGACCAGATTCTTCACCGGCGCCTGGCGGTGCGAGGTTCCCAGCAGCGCCGCCCCGCGCGTGACGAGCCCCTCCAGCTGCGCGCCGCGCACCTTCGAAGGGCCGCAGCCGAATCGTCCGTCGGCGGGCAGCAGATCGCTCGGAATCACGAGGTGGGGCATCCTTCGATTCTAAGGTCGCGAGCACGGTGCCCTTTCTCGCCGTGTCATACCGGGACGCGTGCACCGCCGATGACAGGCGCCGGTGCGCACCGGTGTTTCCCGGATGGCGCGGCTATGGTTGCCGCACGGGGCCCGGTCGGGCTCCCGAGCAGAGGGCGTCATCGTGTCAGATAAGTCCCCCAAGAAATCGTCCGCCAAGACCGCCGCGTCGCGCACTCTGAAAGAGAAGCGCGCCGACAAGAAGGCCAAGGGCGCAGGTCGCGCCGGCAACGACGTGACCGACGCGACACGCAAGTAGACCCGGGGCCGCGCTCGCGGCCCGGTTTCGTCCTCGCGGCCCGTAAGAGAGCGCGCGCCGCGAGGCTGAGTACGTGCCAGCACCCGCCGGCCGTCGTCCGTGCAGGACTGGCTAGGCTTGCCTTGCACTATTTCCGCGTCTGCGAGGCACAATGACCGACCTGATCGACACGACAGAGATGTATCTGCGCACGATCCTCGAACTCGAGGAAGAGAACATCGTTCCCCTGCGTGCGCGCATCTCCGAGCGACTCGGTCACTCGGGTCCCACGGTGTCGCAGACCGTCGGACGGATGGAGCGCGACGGTCTCGTCGTCGTCTCCGAAGACCGCACCCTCGAGCTGACCGACAGCGGTCGTCAGAAGGCCGCGGACGTGATGCGCAAGCATCGGCTCGCCGAGCGGCTGCTCTCCGACGTCATCGGCCTGGACTGGGCTTATGTGCACGAAGAGGCCTGCCGCTGGGAGCACGTCATGAGTGAGCAGGTCGAGCGGCGCCTGGTCGAGCTGCTCGGGCATCCCACCGAATCCCCGTACGGCAACCCGATCCCGGGGCTGGACCAGCTCGGCGACATGCCGGCCAAGACCTTCGAGCAGGGGGTCATCGGTCTCGTGCGGCGCCTCAACGATGCGGGCGGGCCGATCACCGGCACCGTGCGACGACTCGCCGAGCCCGTGCAGGTCGATCCCGAGCTGCTGCAGCAGCTCAAGGCCGCGGGCGTCCTGCCGGGAAGAACCGGCGACTACCGCTACAGCGAGGGCTACGTCCTGGTGCAGATGGACGGCAACGACGAAGGCCTCGAGTTGCCCGTCGAGATCGCGTCCCACATCTTCCTCGTCGACGACTCCCGCTGAGTCGCGCCGTCGATGTGCGGTGAGGGATGCCGCGGCATCCCTCACCGTGCATCACATGCGCAGGACCTTGCCAGTCGCCCAGCGTGACATATTCGTTACCTTCAGGTAGCGTGAGGGAGTCCACAGGCGAGAAGCCCGCCGTCGGACGCCACACGGATTGCCTCCCCGGTTCGTCGTCCATGTGGTCCCACCTGCATCGTGCCCCGACATCGAATGCTGACGAGCCAGTACCTGCGGGTGCGGAGGCGCCGGAGGAACTATTGGCTGAAGAAATACACTCGCCCGCGACCGACCCCCAGCGCGAAGAGACCAGTCTCACGCGCCGCGTCCGCGGACGAAGCAGCGCTGCGGCGCGCACCAAGACTGCTGTCGCCCCCCGTCCCAAGAAGCAGCGAGCCGCTCGTACGGCACCTGCGGGGCGTGCGTCGGGCAAGAAATCCGGACCGCTGCGCAGTCTGGTCATCCTCAGCATGGTCGGCGGTCTGATCGCCACGGTCGCTCTGCCCGCGTACGGCGCCTGGAGCCCCGAGTCCGATTCCGTCACGCTGCAGCAGGTCGCCGCCGACGATGCGCAGTCGCTGCTGGTCGCCTCGGACTCCACCGGAGCAGCCTTCGCACGCGAGAGCTATTCGGCCACGACGCAGGAAGAGATCGATCAGCGCAAGGCCGAAGAGGCAGCGGCAGCAGCCGCCGAGGCCCGTGCGCGTCTGACCACGTCCGTGTCGGCGGGACTTCCCGTCAACATCGCCCTCGTCTCGCCCGGCAGCGGCGAAGTGCGCTGGCCCCTTCTGAACTTCACCCTCGGTCGCGGACTGTGGGACTCCGGCTATCACCAGGGAGTCGACCTGCTCGCGTCGGGCGGCACCCCGATCTACGCCGCCGCCGCCGGTGTCGTGAGCGTCTCGCAGGAGAGCTACGGCGGGTACGGCGTGGCGGTCTCGATCGACCACGTTCTGGCCGGACAGTCGGTCAACACCCTCTACGGCCACATGACCTACGGCAGCCGGCAGGTGTCCGCGGGACAGTACGTCGAGGCCGGGCAGATCATCGGTCTCGTCGGCAGCACGGGCAGCTCCACCGCCAACCACCTCCACTTCGAGGTGCACATCAACGGTGGCGTCGTCGACCCGTGGGCGTGGCTCCAGGCCAACGCCGGCTGACCGGATCGGGCGTTCGCAGGCCTTGCGAACGCCGTCATCGGCCGACACGCCCCGGTATGTTCATCCGGTGCTGCGACCCGTGCAGGTTTCGCGTGCGTTAGCCTGAAACCCGACGCTGAAAGAAAGCGGAGGGCGCCGATGGACCGCACACCACGCATCCGAACCATGGATGCGATTGGACGCTACGTCCTTCGGCATTGCACGAGTGACTGCCGCGGCATTGCCGTGGCGCCAAGGCGCTGTCTGTAGACAGCGCTTTTTTCATGCCCCTGCGCACCTCGAAACGTCTCGAAAGTCGAATCACCGGGAAGCCGTCCCGGCCGTTCGAGAGGATGAGGAATGCGCACTCTGGTGCTCAACGCGGGCTACGAACCGCTCGCTGTCGTGTCGTTCAAGCGGGCTCTCGTGCTCGTGATGAACGAGAAAGCCGTGGTCGTCGAGCATGTCGACGGTGAACCCGTCTGGGCTGCGCGCAGACCCTACGACCGCCCTGCCGTGATCCTGCTGACGCGCTATGTGCGCGTCCCCGGGGGCAGGCACGTCCCGGTGACCAGACGCGGAGTGCTGCGCCGCGACGCGCACCGCTGCGGATACTGCGGCAAGGCGGCATCCACCATCGACCACATCCTGCCCAGATCCCGAGGCGGGGCGGACACGTGGGAGAACCTCGTGGCCTGCTGCCTGCGCTGCAACAACCTCAAGGGTGACCGCACGCCGCAGGAGATGCGGTGGGACCTGCTGATCACGCCGCGGCCGCCGCGGGGGGTCCAATGGACGGTGCGCGGCACCGACCGAACGGATCCGTGCTGGGAGCCCTACCTGGCCCTGGCCGCATAGCGCGCCTCAGTCGTCGCCGAGCACCCGCAGCCAGCGCTCGAGCAGCAACTCGAGCCGCGCGGCGTCGGCGCGGCCGATCGCGTCGATGAGGCGATGCTCGTTGGCCATATGGGCGGTGAACGCGGCGTCGATCGCCTCGACCCCGGCCGGCGTCAGGGCGATGATGCGCTGGCGGGCATCGGTGGAACCGGCACGCCGCTCGACGAGCCCGCGCTCGACGAGCCGGTCGACGCGTTTGGTGAGGCCGCCGCTGGTGATCATGGTGTGGTCGGCGAGGTCGCCGGCGGCGCGGGCGTAGGGAGCACCGGAGCGCCGCAGCGCGGCGAGCACATCGAAGTCCGCCTCGGTCAGCCCGTAGCGTGAGTACACCACCGCCAGTTCTTCGGTGAGCAGGCCGGCCAGCCGATGCAGGCGCCCGATCACGCCCTGCGGGGAGGGATCGAGGTCGGGGCGTTCGCGGCGCCACTCGGCTTGGATTCGAGCGACGCGGTCGGGGGCGGCATCCATACCGGCGATAGTATCTTGCCAGTAAGATAAACTGTCTTCCGTGGAAGATAAATTCTCGCGAATCGGCTGGATGCTGGTCACCGCAATCGCCCCGATCGCCTGGGGGAGCAGCTATGTCGTGACCCGGCAGCTGCTGCCCGCCGAGTCGCCGCTGTGGGGCGGACTGCTGCGCGCCCTGCCCGCCGGGCTCATCCTGCTGCTGATCTCGCGCCGCCTGCCCACCGGGGCATGGTGGTGGCGGTCGATGGTCCTGGGGGCCTTGAACGTGGGCGGCTTCTTCGTGCTGATCTACATCGCCGGTCAGCGGCTGCCGTCGAGCCTGGCCGCGACGCTGATGTCGACATCCGCCGTGGTCATGACCCTGCTCGCGTGGGCGATCCTTCGCCAGCGACCGAGGATGGTCGCGCTCGTCGGCGCGGCCGTGGGTCTTGCCGGAGTCGCGATCATGCTCGGACTCGGCGGAGGCCCCGTGGACCCGTGGGGAGTCGCCGCCTCGCTCGTCGCGATGATCGCGTCGTCGTTCGGCTACATCCTCACCGCGCGGTGGGGCTCGGAGATCCCCGCCGTCACGATGTCGTCTTGGCAGCTGGTCGGCGGTTCCGTGCTGCTGATTCCGTTCGCGGTGCTGCTCGAGGGTCCGCCGCCGACGCTCACGTTCTCGTCCGCGCTGGGCTTCGCCTACCTCACTGTGATCGCGACGGCTGTGGCCTATGTCGCCTGGTTCACCGGACTGCGCCGTCTGCCGGCGGGTGTGGTCGGCGTCGTGGGGCTGCTCAACCCGGTCACCGGAGTCGTGCTCGGCGTTGCGCTCGCCGGCGAAGTCTTCGGCGTCGCGCAGGGTGTGGGCCTCGTCCTCGTGCTGGGAGGCATCGTGCTCGGTGCGCTGCCGCCCGTGCGTCGGCGGCTTCGGTCGGGGCCGGTGGTCGCCGCTCCGCTCAACACCGCCGGATTCGCGCTGGCGGATTCGCGCCGGTAGCGCTGCTGCGGGGACGGCTGGGGCGTGTGGTGGCTGCTCGGGGTGGTCGGCTGGTTGGCTGCTCGCCTGTCGCAATCTGCGGCCGCGCCTGCCGCTTGTGACAGCGGAGCTGCGGGCGCGCGCCGACTCGGGGGCTCGCCTGTCGCAAACTGTCGCCGGGCCAGGCAACTTGCGACAGCGGAACTCCTAGAGGCGAGCGGAGCTGCTGGGGCGCGCCGACCTAGGGGTTCGCCTGTCGCAAACTGTCGCCGCGCCCGGCACTTGCGACAGGGGAGCCAAAGCGAGAGGGCGAGGGATGCCGCGACCCGGCCCGCGGCAACCCAAAGCCGCGCCGACCCAGGGGCTCGCCTGTCGCAAACTGCGGCCGGGCCAGGCAACTTGCGACAGCGGAACTCCTAGAGGCGAGCGGAGCTGCTGAGCCGCGCCGACCAAGGGGGCTCGCCTGTCGCAAACTGTCGCCGGGCCAGGCGGTTTGCGACAGGGGAGCCAACGCGAGAGGGCGAGGGATGCCGCGACCCGGCACGCGGCAACCCAACCCGCACCAACCCAACCCGCACCAACCCAACCCGCACCAACCCCGACGGGCGTGATGGGATGGGTTCCATGACCCGAGCTCTTCTCGTGATCGACATGCAGCGCGCCTTCGACGACCTGGACTTCTGGGGCGCCACGACCAACCCGGACTGCGAGGCCAACGTCGCGGCGCTGATCGACGCGTGGACGACCGCGAACGAACCGATCGTCGTGGTGCGCCATGATTCGATGTCGCCGCAGTCGCCGCTGCATCCTGACAACCCCGGCAACGCCCTGGTCGACCCGGTGGCGCGCATCGAGCCGGCGTTGCTGGTGACCAAGAACGTCAACTCCGCGTTCTACGGCGACCCCGACCTGCGGGCCTGGCTCGACGGGCGGGCGATCCGCGATCTGGTGATCTGCGGCATCCAGACGAATATGTGCGTCGAGACCACCGCGCGCATGGCCGGCAACCTCGGCTACGACGTGACGGTGGTGCTCGATGCGACGCGGACCTTCGACTTGCGGGCGGATGTCGCGGGCCTGGGTGTCGTGACGCGGACAGCTGCCGAGCTCATGGCAACCACGGCTCTGGACCTGCAGGCGGGCGGATTCGCGCGGATCGCGACCACGGCCGAGATGATCGGCGAGAATCGAACATAATGCATGTTTCGCCCGCTTTCGATGTCGGAAGGCGGCGGTAGCGTTCCTCATGACATTGACCCACTAGAACATCTGTTCTAGCCTGTGGGAGTGAGGGCAGCTGTGCGGAGCGAGGTGCATCCCGAGGGAGATGTCGTCCGTCTGCGCGCCCAGCTCGAGCGGGTGCAGGGCCGACGGCTGGATGCTCCTGTGCTGCCGGTGCACCCTGCCCTCGCCGCACTCCTGCCGGGGGGAGGCTTGCGCCCGGGGTCCGCGTACTCGGTCGCTGCGTCCTCGTCGCTCCTGTTCGCCCTGCTCGCGGAGGCGTCCCAGGCGGGATCGTGGTGCGGCGTGGTCGGCATGCCCCAGCTGGGCACCGAGGCGGCCGAGCGGCTGGGGGTGGACCTGACCCGGCTCGTGCTCATCCCCGATCCCGGACCCCGCTGGCTCGCCGTGACCGCGACCATCGCCGAGGTCCTTCCGGTGGTGGCCGTGCGTCCCTCCGGCAGAGCAACCGATGGCGACGTCTCCCGCCTCGCCGCGCGACTGCGCGATCGCGGCGCGGTCCTTCTCGTGCAGGGAGCGTGGGCACAGGCCGAGGCGTCCATCGATGTCGCCGACCCCGGGTGGACCGGCCTGGGCCAGGGCCACGGATACCTGGCCGGCCGCGAGCTGACGGTGACGGTGACGAGCAGGCGCACGCCCGTTCCCCGACGAGGGCGGATGCTGCTGCCCGACGTCGACGGCACGCTCGTCTCGACGCGGCCACCGTCGGTCGCCTACGTGCCGCTGGAAGCGGTGGGCTGACATGCGTGCCGATGCTCCGGTCCGCAGCCTCGTGCTGTGGTTCCCGGACTGGCCGGTCACGGCACTGACCCGGGACGGCTCCCTTCCCGAGCCGTTGGACGCAGCGCTGCCGATCGCGGTGATGGAGCACAACGCCGTCGTGGCGTGCTCGGCCTCGGCGCGGGCCGAGGGGGTGCGACGCGGACAGCGTCGGCGCGATGCCCAGGCCCGCTGCCCGCGGCTGACGGTGGTCGCCGCCGATCCGGTACGCGATCATCGGGTCTTCGCGCCGATCGTCGCCGGCATCGAGGAGCGCGCCCCCGGCGTGCAGATCGTGCGTGCGGGACTCTGCGCCCTGCGCGCCCGGGGCCCCGCCCGGTACTACGGGGGCGAGGCCGAGGCGGCACACGTGCTGCTCGGCACGCTGCGCGACCTCGGGCTCGAGGGCACCCGGGCCGGCATCGCGGACGGGCCGTTCACGGCCGAGCAGGCCGCACGGGTCGGCGCCACGCCGACCGAACCGGTGTTCCTCGTGCCCTCGGGCGGGGCGGCGGGCTTCCTCGCGCCGCTGCCGATCGCGTCGCTGGAGGATCCGGAGCTCGCCGGGCTGCTGGCCCGCCTGGGGGTGCAGACGCTCGGGGATTTCGCCGCGATGGAGGCCGACCGTGTCCGCGAGAGGTTCGGGGAACGCGGCATCCGCCTGCACGCGCTGTCGGCGGGGCGCGACTCGCGCGCCGTCGAGCCGCGGGTGCCGCCCCCCGAGCTGCACCGCGAGGTGGTGTTCGAACCGCCGCTCGAGATCGCCGACCAGGTCGCGTTCGGCATGCGCATGGCCGCCGACGCCTTCATCGCGAATCTCGGCGCTCTCGATCTGGTCTGCACCGAACTGAGGGTCGAGCTGACCGGAGAACGGGGTGAGCACAGCGAGCGGGTCTGGCTGCATCCCGGGTCGTTCGATGCGGCATCCGTCGTCGACCGGGTGCGGTGGCAGCTGGGAGAGGATGCCGGCAAGCTCGGAGGAGGCGGGAGCGAAGGGGGACTGCGCAGCGGGGTCGCCCGGGTGCGGATCGCACCGGCGGCGGTGGATGCGGCATCCCACCACGCCCCCGCCATCTTCGGAGCCGGCACCGACGAGCGGGTGCACCACGCGCTGTCTCGCGTGCAGGCGATGCTCGGGCATCGCGGAGTGCTGACGCCCGCGATCGGCGGTGGGCGGTGGCTCGCCGAGCGTCAGGTCCTCGTCCCCTGGGGAGACCGGGTCGTGGTCGACAAGGAGCGCGCCCGACCCTGGCCGGGGAGCCTGCCCGATCCGCTGCCGGGGACGGTCTTCGCCGAGCCGGTACCCGTCGAGGTGTCCGCCGAGACCGGAGCGGCGGTCGGCGTCGACCGGCGCGGGCGCGTCACCGGTGCGCCGACGGTTCTCACAGAGGGCGGGCGCCGCCGCGACATCGAGGCGTGGGCCGGGCCGTGGCCGGTGATCGAGCGGGGATGGGATGCCGCGCGCTCCCGTCACGCGCATCGGTTCCAGATCGTCGACGCCGACCAGACCGCGTGGCTGCTGGTCTGCGAGAACGACCGCTGGAGCGCCGAGGCCCGCTATGACTGACCCCACCCCCCGGCGGTCGGGGAAGACCACCCGGCGGTCGAGCCCCACCCTCCGGCGGTCGGCGACCCCCACCCCCCGGTGGTCGAGTAGCGCCCGCAGGGCGCGTATCGAGACCCGTCGGCCGGTCTCGATACGCCGGCTTTGCCGGCTACTCGACCACCGGGAGTGTTCGGATCGTCACCGGGTGGCTGCCCGTCCGCCGCTGCCGACCCCCAGGCCGCTCTGCCGCACCAACGCGACCCCCACCCCCCGGCGGTCGAGTAGCGCCCGCAGGGCGCGTATCGAGACCCCCGGGCCGCTCCGCAGCACCCGCCCGACCTCGCGCGAAGGACCCCGCTGATGGGCTTCAACAACCCGTCCGTCCCCTGGTCCGAGATGGAGCGGCTGCTCAGCGACCGGCGTCGGCCGGGCAACGTTCCCGCGAACGCCGACGGCGGCGACAGTCCGGCGTGGTCGCGCAAGCGCGGCCCCTACGTGTCGCAGGCGATCGTCCGGCCCGACGACCCGGTGCCCTACGCGGAGCTACACGCGCACTCGTCGTTCTCGTTCCTCGACGGCGCCTCGTCGCCCGAAGAGCTCGCCGAAGAGGCCGAGCGCCTCGGCTTGCATGCCCTGGCGATCACGGATCACGACGGCTTCTACGGCATCGTGCGCTTCGCCGAGGCCGCCGAGTCGCTGCAGGTCAAGACGGTCTTCGGCGCCGAGCTCTCACTCGAGCTGCCCCGCTTCGACAAGCTCAGCGACCGGGTGAAGCATGCGCCCGACCCCGTCGGCGCACACCTGCTCGTCCTCGCCCGCGGAGAAGAGGGCTACCACCGCCTCGCAGCCGCTCTCACACACGCGCAACTCAACGGTGCCGAGAAGGGGCGACCCGTCTACGACCTCGACGAGCTCGCCGATCAGGCCGGCGGAGCCTGGGCGGTGCTGACCGGGTGCCGCAAGGGCGCGGTGCGCCGCGCGCTCGCCGAGCGGGGGAAGGATGCCGCGGCATCCGCACTCGATCGACTCGTGACCCTGTTCGGAAGGGATGCCGTGCACGTCGAGCTCATCGACCACGGCGGGCCGCTGGACACGCGCGACAACGACCTGCTGGCGGCGATGGCCGCCGAGCGCGGACTGCCGGTGCTGGCCAGCAACAACGTGCACTACTCCGTGCCCGAGCGCCAGCAGCTGGCCGCCGCGGTCGCCGCCGTGCGCGCCAATCGGGGTCTGGACGAGCTGGACGGCTGGCTGCCCGCGCACGACGGCGCGCACCTGCGCTCCGGCGCCGAGATGCAGGAGCGTTTCGCGCGCTATCCCGGCGCCGTCGCGCGCACGGTCACCCTCGCCGACGAGCTGGCCTTCCCGCTGCGGCGGGCCAAGCCCGCACTGCCCAAGCAGAAGGTGCCGGCCGGGCATACCCCGATGTCGTGGCTGAAGCACCTGGTGTGGGAGGCGGTGCCGCGCAAGTACCCCGACCTCACGCCGGAGGATCGCACGCGCATCGAGAAGGAACTCGGCGTCATCGAGATGAAGGACTTTCCCGGGTACTTCCTGATCGTGCACGGCATCGTGCAAGAGGCGCGGCGCCGCGGCATCCTGTGTCAGGGGCGGGGTTCCGCGGCCAACAGCGCGGTCTGCTACCTGCTGGACATCACCGCGGTCGATTCGATCGCCTATCAGCTGCCGTTCGAGCGGTTCCTCTCCTCGCTGCGTGACGAGGAGCCCGACATCGACGTGGACTTCGACTCCGACCGTCGTGAGGAGATCATCCAGTGGGTGTACACGACCTATGGGCGGGAGCGGGCGGCGCAGGTCGCGAACGTCATCCAGTACCGACCGAAGAACGCGGTGCGCGACATGGCCAAGGCGCTCGGGCACTCGCCGGGGCAGCAGGATGCCTGGTCGAAGCAGGTCGAGGGATGGGGCGCCTCGCTGGAGACCGGACCCGACCACGACATCCCCGACCAGGTGATCGAGTACGCGTCGGAGCTGCTGAAGGCGCCACGGCATCTGGGCATCCACTCCGGCGGGATGGTGCTGACCGATCGGCCCGTCGGCGAGGTCGTGCCCATCGAGCACGCGCGCATGGAGGACCGCACGGTGATCCAGTGGGACAAGGACGACGCGGCCTGGATGGGACTGGTCAAGTTCGACCTGCTCGGCCTGGGGATGCTCGCCGCCCTGCAGTACTGCTTCGACCTGATCGATCGGGCGACGGGGGAGCGGTGGGAGCTGGCCACCATCCCGAAGGAAGAGAAGGCGGTCTACGACATGCTGTGCCGCGCCGACTCGATCGGTGTGTTCCAGGTCGAATCCCGCGCACAGATGGGGCTGCTGCCGCGCCTGCAGCCCCGAAAGTTCTACGACCTCGTGATCGAGATCGCGCTCATCCGCCCCGGGCCCATTCAGGGCGGTGCGGTACATCCGTTCGTGCGCCGCAAGCTCGGCTACGAGGAGGTCACCTACCCGCACCCCAAGCTCGAGCCGGTGCTCGAGCGCACGCTCGGCATCCCGGTGTTCCAGGAGCAGCTCATGCAGATGGCGATGGCCGTGGGCGAATGCTCGGGAGAGGATGCCGATCTGCTGCGTCGTGCGATGGGCTCCAAGCGCGGCATCGAGAAGATCGAATCGCTCCGAGAGAAGCTCTACGCCGGCATGGAGACCAACGGGCTGGTCGGTGAAGAGGCGGATGCGATCTACGCCAAGATCCAGGCGTTCGCGAACTTCGGGTTCGCCGAATCGCACTCGCTCTCTTTCGGTCTTCTCGTCTACGCGAGCTCGTGGATCAAGCTGCACTATCCCGCCGCGTTCCTCGCCGGGCTGCTGCGCGCACAGCCGATGGGCTTCTACTCACCCGCGACGCTCACCTCGGATGCGCGGCGGCACGGCGTCGAGGTGCGCAGGCCCGACCTGCTGTCGTCGGGCGCGCAGGCGGTGCTGGAGCCGGTGGGGGAGGTCGCTGCGCGCGGCGGTCGAGTAGCCGGCGAAGCCGGCGTATCGAGACCGGCCGGCGGGTCTCGATACGCGCCCTCCGGGCGCTACTCGACTACCGAGGGGGCGGCGGCCGACGGGTCTCGATACGCGCCCTCCGGGCGCTACTCGACCACCGAAACTCCCGGCGGTCGAGTAGCCGGCGAAGCCGGCGTATCGAGACCCGGAGGCGACGCCGACAGACCCGCACCACCCACCGGCCTCCCCACCTGCGCGCACCGCATCCAACCCCCGGTGGGCCTGTTCGACCGGAGCGAGCCGGACGAGTCCGCAGCGCACCGCCGCGACGGGCAGTTCGCCGTGCGGCTGGGGCTGGCCGCGGTCAAGGGCATCGGCGAGGTGGTCGCCGAGCGCATCGTCGCCGAACGTGACCGCGGCGGCGCCTACCGCGACCTGCGCGATCTGGTGCGTCGCGCCGGGGTCACCCAGGCGCAGCTCGAGGCGCTCGCGACCGCGGGTGCCTTCGAATGCTTGGGGCTCAGCCGCCGCGAGGCGATCTGGCTCGCCGGATCGGCGGCAATGGACCGCGCCGAGTTCCTGCCGAACTCGGTCACCTCGGTGCAGCCGCCGCTGTTCACCGATCCGACGAGCTACGAGCGGCTGGCCAGCGACCTGTGGGCGACGGGCATCTCCACCGACGACCATCCGATGACGCACTACCGGGCGGGGCTGGATGCGCGGGGAGTGCTCACCTCGAACGAGCTGCGCGAGCACGAGTCCGAGCGCCGGGTCGAGGTCGCCGGACTTGTCACCCACCGGCAGCGGCCGGCGACGGCATCCGGAATCACGTTCATGAACCTCGAGGACGAGCACGGCCTGGTGAACGTGATCTGCTCGGTGGGGGTGTGGAACAGGTATCGCCGCGTCGTGCGGGACGCTCCGGCGTTGATCGTGCGGGGGATGCTGGAGCGCTCCGTCGAGGGAGTCACCAACCTCGTCGCCGACAAGTTCGAAGACCTCCGGGTCGGTGTCGAGCACCGTTCCCGGGACTTCCGGTGAGCGCCGCGAGCGTTGCCCCCGTGATCTCAGCGCGTGTGAGGCATACGCTGTGGCCATGAGCCTGTTGCCCATGGTTGACAGGACGTTCGCATGAAGGCTGTCGTCCGCGACCGTTACGGCCCGCCTACGGTGCTCCGCATCGAAGACGTGCCGGTGCCGACGCCGCGTGCCGGGCAAGTCCTTGTCCGGGTGATGGCGACCTCGATCAACCTCAGCGACTGGGAGGGCCTGCGCGGATCGCCCGGCTACGCGCGTCTCGGCGGGCTGTTCCGCCCGTCGCGCCATGTCCTCGGATCCGACATCGCGGGGCTCGTCGTGTCCCTCGGCGCCGACGTGACCCGGTTCAAGGTCGGAGACGCGGTCTACGGCGACATCCTCGCGGTGCTCGGCGGGTTCGCGGAGTACGCCGTCGCCCCCGAACACGCCCTTGCTCTCAAGCCGGCTGGACTGTCTTTCGCGCAAGCGTCGGCCCTTCCGCAGTCGGGCGCCATCGCCGTGCAGGCGATCGCGCGTGCGAAGCCGGGGGACCGGGTGCTGGTGAACGGCGCCGGCGGTGGGACGGGCGCTTTCGCACTGCAGCTGGCATCCGCCGCCGGCATCCACGTCACCGGGGTGGACAACACCTGGAAGCTCGACTTCATGCGCTCGCTCGGTGCCGACGAGGTCATCGACTACCGCATGAACGACTTCACGGATACCGGTCCCTACGACCTGATCGTCGACCTCGTCGCGCAGCGATCCGTGTTCGCCTACCGTCGCGCGCTTGCCGCGGGTGGCAGCTACCTCATCGTCGGAGGAACCCTGCGAGCGCTGCTGCGGGTCGTGACGATCGGCGCACTGGCCGGCGCGCTGACCGGGCGGAGGCTCGGTGTTCTCGCGGTCAAACAGGGTCCGGAACACTTCTCGCCACTGGGATCGCAGTGCGCGGAGGGTGATGTGCAGATCCACATCGATCGCACCTTCCCGCTCGCGCAGGTGCCCGAGGCGCTCGCGTACGTCGGCGAGGGCCGAGCGCAGGGCAAGGTGGTGATCGCGGTCGACCCTTCGGTGACGTGACGCTTCGTTTGCCCACCAGGTGCTTGGTTAGACTGGATGCCGCAAGCCTCTGTAGCTCAATGGAAGAGCTGCTCCGTCCTAAGGAGAGGGTTGGGGGTTCGAGTCCCTCCAGGGGCACAGTCTTTTTTTGCCTCTGACCAGGTGTTTCGTCTGTGTTCAGGCCACTTCGAATGCCTTTTTGGCCGCTTGTTGGCCGCATTTGAGAAAGCTGTGAGCCGACGACAAGGCCCTTCGCAGCGCTGCGTCCGGCGTCTCCGAACGCCGAAAACGAGCACTTTGAGCGTCTCGCGCCGCGTCGGAAAACTGAGCAATCTGCTCTCTGCGATCACTTCGGCTGGCGGTAGCGGGTCTGCGGACCCGCCGGCAGCGCCACGAGCGGCATTGCGTCGTTGAGGCGCGATGCGACGGCATCCAGATCGTCGTCGAAGAGGTCGGCGTAGGTGTCGAGCGTCATGGCCGCCGACGCGTGCCCGAGCATGCGCTGCACGGCCTTCACGTTCGCGCCCGAGCTGATGGCGAGCGACGCGGCGGTGTGGCGGAGGTCGTGAGGCGTCAGCCGCGGGATCGATGGGTCCACAGCCTGCGCGCGGCGGACCGCGTTCGCGAACCATCCCTGTGCGCCTGAGTTGCGCATGTGGTTGACGCCGTCGCCGAAGAGCAGTCCTTCCGGGCCCTTGCCGGCGCAAGCCTGTTCAATCATCGGAGCGAGGCGCTCCGGGTAAGGGACCGAGCGCTTCTCGTGGGTCTTGGGCGTGCCGACGTGGATCTCGTAGGCGATCATCACCGCGTTCTCCTCGATCACGAAGCGTCGACGCAGTCGATTCACACTCCGCACGCGCAGCCCGGTCGCCTCGCCCCAGCGCAGGCCGGTGTAGGCCAAGGTGAGGACCATTGTCGGATACGCCGAGCATGCCGCCAACGTCGCCACCTGGTCGTGCGAGAGATAGACGCGGCGCTTGCCTGGTCCGCTCCGAGGGAGATTGCGGATGTGTCGCGCCGGATTGTTCGCAAGGCGACGATCATCGATGGCGACATCGAGGATGCCTGCGAGGACTCCCAGCGCGCGAAGGACGACCGTGCGCGACTTCTCCGTCGCGAGCTCTGACACCCAGTCCTGAACTTCAGACCGCCGGATCGACCAGATCTCCCTGTCTGCCCAGACTGGAGCGACGTGGTTCTTCCACGCCCGCTCAAGCGTCTAGTACGAAGGCTTCGACATCGGCGGCTGCTTCGACCGGAGCCAGCTGTCGGCGAACATCCGGACCGGCACCCGCGACGCCACGGGATCGATGTACTCGCCCTTCGACTTGGACACGGTGACCATGGACAGGTAGAGCTTCGCCTCGCGCATCGTCGTGAAGCCGCGCTTCTGCGTTTCGGTGCGATCAGGCTTGCGGTAGCGAACGCGGTAGCGGCGGCCCTTCACCGTTTCGTACGAAGTGATGCTGCCCATCTCGACCTCCGCTCGTGCCGGCTTGATGGTCAGTATCGGGCCAGTGTCCGACACTGATTGGGCGCCGTCAACGCCGTCGACGACAGATGTGGATAGATGACGGAGAACGTCGTCAACTTGCGTTAGGGGAGAGGAGCGCGTCCCTCCGACGCCGAGAGTGTAGCGATCGATCGCGTCTCCGTTCCGGGCTTTCGCGACATAAGCTCGGTCCTCCGCTGCGCTCCGTTCCTGCGCTATTTCACGGTCCCGGCACTCCGCCGCGCCCGATCGCCTACGGGCTGAATGTCGGAGCGGCCGGAGACCTGAACGCGAACTCCGGCAGCTGGGCCTCAGTCGCTGACCGGGGGACGCACGCACTCGCGTAGATTGCCACGCGGCCGAAGACTAGAGGCGGTCGATCCAGGTGTCCTCTTCGCGATCATCCCAAGAGTTGCCGGTTGTCGTGCGGCCCATGTTGTGGATGCGGCGATGCAGGCCTTCAATGAGCCGTTGAGCGGTGGTGGCCTCCAGCTCACCCACCGACGCGATTCTCACTCCTGTTAGTTCAGCGGCGAAGTCGAACTGGAGGTCGGCCGTTTCGAGTCCCAGCTTCGCGAAGAGCGACCTGATCTCGGCGCGTTGATGCGCGGTCATGAGAAGCGGCCGATTCTCGGTGGATTCGGTACCATCGCTGTCGAAGACCGACAAGAGATCGTTCATGAGTCCATTCTCCATGTTGCTCAGTTAGATCCTTCGGCCACTCCGAACGGTGACTCGGGCCACACAACCGTCAAAGGTGAGTGTTTCAGATCACAAGTCGTACCTGGCCGGGATGCCGTCGGGATGTAGATTTCCGCGGTGGGATCGAATTACCTTCAGGAGGATCGTGTCGGAGAAGGACGTAATCGAGTGGCCAGGTGTTCTCATTCCCCGCACCGCCTACAACCCGAGCTTGGTCGAGGCTCGCGATCGACTGGCGAACAGAGCGAAGGTGGGAGATTGGCCCGCAGTTCTGGCGGCGCTTGACGGCGACATGAGGTTCACGCCTGCAGCGAATGATTGGCGTGTCTCAGGCTCGAGCTGGTTCGGGCCGCTTCATCAAGCGGCGTGGTTCGGTGCTCCGGAGGATGTCGTCCGAGCTCTCCTGGATCGGGGCGCGTGGCGTTCCCTCCGAGACTCCGTTGGCCGCCGACCCGTCGACATTGCGCGTGAACGTGGCTTCGATACGCTGGCGGATGCGCTCGTGCCTATCTACAACGTCGCGCTCTCCGCCGATGACGCGGTCGCGATGAGTCGCCGCCTTGCAGTGCTCGTTGAGGAAGCCGTCGGCGAGGTACTCGAGCCGCGCGTCGAGATCCGCCACCTCGATGTTTTGTGTCTCGCTGAGCGTGATGACGAGGTGTGGTTCCCGATTCCTGGGATGTATGGCGGCTTCGTGGTGAAGCTTGTGAAGCAGCGGCTGCACGTCGAGAGTTGGAGCCGCGTTGTCCGCGGCTCGGGGCGCGCTTACGTGATCACAGCAGACCGGACGACGCTCGTCGATGAGGGATTCGTGTAGCGAGCGCGGTTTAGACGCTTTCAGCGCTACCGTGACGATATGGTGACGACGCCAAATGACGTAGCGAAGCGGCTCGATGTTTCTCCGAAGCGGGTGCGTGAGGTCTTGCGAGCGCATTCTGGGAGCCTCCCACCAGATGTGTCTAGGTGGAACCTCACGGACGAACAAATAGGCCTCGTGACTCAAGAGCTGGCCAAGTCAGCCGATCGGCCGCTCGCCGGGTTCTCGACCGCGGATCTCCTCGGCCGGTACGCAGCAATCCTTGCGGAACTCCGCGCACGGGATGTCGTACGCACTGGGAACGCGCCGCTCGGCGACTACGCCGAGTATGTGGCTTTGGACGTTTACGGCGGCCAACTCGCTCCGAACTCTGCGAAGTCCTACGACCTTACGGCGAGCGATGGTCGACGTGTGCAGGTGAAGGCGCGGACCGTCGGGCCGGGCACCAGCCCCAGTGCGGTTTTCTCCGTGTTTCGGTCTTTCGACTTCGACGTCGCCTCTCTGCTAGTTCTGGATGCATCATCGTATGGCTTGTTGTGGGCTCGTGAGATGACACCGCAGCAGGTCGAGGCATCGTCACGATGGTCGCCCCACGTCAACGGTCACCTGCTTCGAATGCTGACCGCCGAGCGAGACGGCATCGACGTCACTCCAGCGTATGCGGCCGTCCTCGCGTGACCGTCTCGGCGACAGACACCAAACCGCTGAGTCCCGAACCTTGCCTTGGCTCCAAGGGCGAAAACTCCGGCCACAAAAAAGACCGGCGCAGTTGCCGCATCACGTCGCGCACGTCGAGCCGTACCAGCCGTGAGTCGTTCAGCGGTCTTGCTGCTACGTGTTCCTATGACACGTTGCGTCCTAGGACGTCAAGCCGGATCGATAGGCTAGAGGGACCCGCAGTCGCTTCGATTCTTACTGCCTTGCTGCGGCTGCTCAGCAAAGACGCGGGTCGGCGACGAGTGAGGCGTGGATGAGGACAGACTCCCCACTGTGGCGCGTGATGGGCGATGCCGCGCAGGCGCAGGAGGCCGAAGCGCTCGCCAAGGTTCGCGAACTACTCCCCGACGACGGGATCGCCCGTGCCTGGGCGAACGTCACCTTCACCGACCACGATGGTCGGCTCCACGAGGTTGATGTTCTCCTTCTCACGCGTGCAGGTCTATACATCGTCGAACTCAAGGGCTGGCACGGGGACATCACCGGAAACCAGCGGGACTGGTTTCACGCGGGCAGGCGTCACCCGAATCCGCGCAAGCTCGCGAACGATAAGGCGAAACGACTGGCGAGCGTTCTCAAGGATCTCGCCGATCGGGCCGGCGCGCCGCCGTACACGGTCCCGTTCGTCAACGAAGCCGTTGTATTGCACGGGCGTGACTCGAAAGTCAGGCTCGACCAGTTCGGTGCCGAGCATGTGTGGGCCCTTGACAGTTTCCGCGTGAGAGGGCTCGCCGCCGACGCTCAGTTCTCCCAGCTCCTGGCCCAGACTGCATCACACCCGATCGATGGAACGCAGGCGAAGGCGATTGATGCGCTCATGGATGCCGCGGGCCTGATGCCCCGAGCGAAGCAGCGCATGATCGGCCAGTACGCGCTCGATTCCGGTGAGCCGCTCGGCGATGGACCGGGATGGCAGGACTATCTCGTCACGCACCCGGTGGCAGGAACCAAGCGTCGCATCCGCCTGTTCCCCTACCCGAAGGGGGCGGACCGCGAGACGCGTGCTGCGGTCGATCTGCGCGCGCGACGTGAGTTCAGACTCACGGATGGCATCGACCATCCGGGCATCATCGGTCCCCGCGAACTGTTGACCCCCGAAGAGGGGGCCGCGCTCGTCTTCGCGCATGACGCTGACGAACTCAGTCTCGACGAGTACCTCACCCGCCACGCCGACGACCTGACGTTCGACGCGCGTGAGCGCATCGTTCAAGAGCTTGCCGAGCTCGTGCGGTTCGCGCACGGCCAGCGACTCACCCATCGTGCACTGTCTCCGGTCAGCGTACGGGTGAAGGATGCTTCCGACGGAACTGTCGCCGTGCGCATTCGTGACTGGGATCTCGCGCGACGCCCAGACTCCGAAACCACGCCCGCAACGGTCGTCTCGCGGGGCATCACCGATCTCGTGGGCGTGGTCGATTCGGCCGCCCTCCTCTACCTCGCACCCGAGACTCTGCGAAACGCCACCCCAGCGTCGGCGCAGACGCTCGATGTCTATGGCGTGGGCGCTGTCGCTTTCACCGTCCTGACTGGCCGCCCGCCAGCAATGAACCTTCCGGCGCTGGAGTCCCTGGTGGCATCGGGTGCCTCAGGTCTTGACCCACGCGCGGTCATGCCGGAGATCTCGGATCGGCTCGCCGCGGTCGTCGCCCAAGCGGCGGCTTTCGACGAAATACACCGCACGCTCGACATCGCCGAGTTCCAGTCGGGGTTCGAGGACGCTCGTCGAGAGACACGCGAGGATGAGCCGGTCGCTGCGCTATCAGACCCGCTCGATGCATCGGTGGGCGAGATCATCGGCGGACGCTTCGAGATCGCGCGTCGCCGCGGTGCGGGTTCGACCGGCGTGGCGCTCGAAGTGCTCGACTACGAGACCGGGCGCGAGGGCGACATCCTCAAACTCGCCAAGGATGACGCGGCGGCCGCGCGATTGCAGACTGAGGCGTCGGTGCTCGACCGACTCGACCACCCCCGCATCGTCAAACGGTTGGACGGCCCGCTTCCTGTCGGCAACCGGCAAGGGCTACTGCTGACGGATGCTGGTGTCGAGACGCTCGCCGATCGCATCCGTCTCGAGGGTCGCGCGACGATCGAGCAGCTGGAGCGCTACGGGGCCGACCTGTTCGAGATGGTGGCGCACCTCGAAGGCCGGGGAGTGTTCCACCGCGACATCAAGCCCTCGAACCTCGCAGTGAAACCTGATCCAGGCAACCGCAAACCCCGCCTCACGCTGTTCGACTTCTCCCTCTCTGAGGAGCCGTTGGCGAACACGCGGTCGGGATCGCGGCCCTACCTCGACCCGTATCTCGGCGCTGGCACTCGGCGCCAGTACGACTCAGCTGCCGAGCGGTTCGCAATCGCCGCGACACTCTTTGAGCTCGCGTCGGGTGACCAGGTCTGGTGGCAATCGGGGGATGCGCCAGAAAGCGCAGTGGATGCCCCGATTGTTCAGGCGAGCATGTTCGACAAGGGTGTCACCGACGGACTGGTGGCCTTCTTCCAGACTGCGCTCTTTCCGGAAGCGAAGGACCGGCATCCGTCGCTCGACGCGATGCGCGCGGCGTGGGAAACCGCGCTCGTGGGCGCGATCCTCGACGACGATGCAGCCGAGGCGAACGATGCTCGGGCCGGGGCCGCGTCTCTTGACACCACACTCGCCGAGGCAGGACTCAGCGCCCGTGCTTTGTCGGTTGTAGCACGCGTCAACGCGACGACCGTGGGTGAGCTTCTCGGCGTACCCCCGATGGTCATCAATCAGATCCGTGGCAGTGGCGAACAGGTGCGTCGCGAGATCAGCTCCCGCATCAGGGAGTGGCGAGAGCGGCTCGCCCATACGACCACTGAAGTTCCGCCGGTCGCCGGTCGCGCTGCCGTAGAGACGTTCCTGAACGCGATTTCGGCCAAGCCGGGCGAGTCGCCGGAAGATCGATTCAAGAGGTTGCGCAAGGGCGGAACACTCAGGACCGCAGCGGATGATGTGGCCCGGTGGCTCCGCGACCTCGAGGGGATCGCGACGGTCGACGAACTCGCCGCGAAACTGCTGCGCGAATATGGATCGACGATCGACGAGGAGATGAAGCGTACGAAGGTCGCAACGGCTGTTGTGCAGGCGATCCTCGAGCTGGATGCCCGTTACCGTGAGCCTAAGTTCGTTTTCCAGCGTGCGGCCGACCGCACGCGCATCGTCGTTGCGTACGCGCCCGACGACGGTTCCGGTCTGAGTTTCGACGATGCGGAGGCACACCTTGAGTCGCTCCTGCACCGCGCCGCGACTGTCGATTCGCTACTCGCGACAGATGACGTGGTGACGGCGTCGCGGCTCCGGGAGGAGGTGCGGGGGGATGCGAGCCAGCCACTGCGGTTGAGTGATGCACGCGTTGCACAACTCGCCATCGGGCTGTCGAATGGCGGACGGATGTCGTCGATGGGTGAGGCGTATCGTTCGACGCTTTCGCCTGAGCGAGCAATTGCGTTTGCACTTCGCTCGGCCGCGACACGCGAACTCGCCATCGTGACGATCGAGCAGCGGGTGCGCGCGCGCTTCCCCGCGGTTGACAGCATCCCTTCCCGCCCGGCACTCGACAGTGCGGTACGGGCAGCGATGCCGTACCTGGAGTGGCGCGCCGACCTTGGCAAGTACGCGATGCGCACGGCTGAAGCGGCATCCGGTACCGCGACCGGGTCGTCGACGACGTGGGGACGCGCGGCCGGGGACCCCGCCGTCGCGGCACGGTTGCAAGCGTCAGTCCGCGATCGTAGCGCGCTGGTACTGGTTGTCTCTCGGCGTCGCCCGGTGTCGGTGGCGACGGCGATGCTCTCGTACGGATACGACCTGCGCGTGGTTGATCTGGCGGATGTCGCTCTCGACGCTCTGCGCAAGGCCGCCAGTGAACGGAACATCCAGTGGCAGACGGTGCTTAATGCCGACGCTCAGGATGCCGGCGCCAAAGACCGCCGTAACCTGCACCAGCTTGCGCGCATTGCGATTACCCCGGTGTGGGACGAACTGATGGCGCTTTCGCAGCCGACCGTCTTCGTCAACACCGCAGTGTTGGCACGCTTGGGACTGGCAGATCTGATCAACACCGTGATGGATATGTCGACTCAGCGCGCGGCGGCGCGCTGGTTCGTGCTCCCTCGCCCGCTGTCGGGTGGCACGCCCGACCTCGATGGCGTGCCCATGCCCTACGGTGCCGATGGTTGGCTGGAACTCGCTCCCGATGCTGTCGCCGTAGCAACCTCCGCGGCGGCACCCGAATCTCCGTCGATCGCACTGCACGATACGGCCCCCGCGCTCACCCGAAAGGCCGATACCTCGTGATCGATTCAGCCGCACTTCTTGCCGACCTCAAGCGTGAACTCAAAGCGCTCGAGGCTGACCTGCGCGTGCGCGCCGAAGACGGCTACTCCGTTTGGGGCGCACGGCTACGCGACGAGTATCAGCGGGCTCAGGCCAAGGAGCGCACCGGACTCGCGTGGATCGACTGGCGCAACGGCGAGGTCGCCCAAGCCGGTGTGGCATGGATCATCGCGACCGTCTTCATCCGGTTCAGCGAGGACAACAGGCTGCTCCTCGGCGCAACCAAGGATGGTCGGGCCGTTGCGCAGCCGTGGATCGCGGCACCCGGCGATGGGCTGGAACGAGCGGTCGAGAACGAAGCAGCCTTCTACGCCGCAGCGCCGACGATGACGTCACGCGATTGGCTGCAGCGGGCATTCGCCACCCTCGCCGACTTGCCCGCGGGCGCCCCGTTGGTCGACCGGGCGCACTCGGCGGTGTGGCACTCCGAGATCTCGGCGACCGCGTCGGACGGTCTGCTGACGTTCTTCCGGCGGACGACGCCCGAGGGCACGCTCATCCATGACTTCAGCGACCCCGATCTCGACACGCGCTTTCTGGGCGACCTGTACCAAGACCTCTCCGATCACGCGAAGAAGACCTATGCGCTGTTGCAGACGCCCGTGTTCGTCGAGCAGTTCATCCTTGACCTGACACTCACTCCAGCGATCAAGGAGTTCGGGCTCACGGGCCTCAAAGTGATCGACCCTGCATGCGGTTCGGGACACTTCCTGCTCGGCGCGTTCAATCGGCTCATGGCCAAGTGGAGCACGACCGCGCCAGGGCTCGACAAGGGCGATCGCGCCCAACGCGCGCTCGATTCGATCTATGGTGTCGACATCAACCCGTTCGCGATCGCGATCGCACGCTTCCGTCTCACCGTCGCGGCGATCAAGGCCGCCGGGATACCCACACTCGCTGCAGCGCCGGCGTTCCGATACCACCTGGCCATCGGTGACTCACTGCTTGGCGGGTACAGCCCAAAAGCGAAGCTCGATATGGGGGACGGCGAATATTTCGCCTACCAGGCAGAGGACCTGCAGGAGCACGCGAACATTCTGGCGCCCGGGCAGTACCACGTGGTGGTCGCGAACCCGCCGTACATAACAGTGAAGGACCGCGCCCTTAATCGACGGTACCGGGAGTTCTATTCGACGTGCTCTGGCACCTATGCACTGTCGGTACCTTTCATGGAACTCCTCTTCCGGCTCGCGCGGAGGGCAGAAGGTGGTGGCGCCGGTTACGTCGGCCAGATCACCTCCAACTCTTTCATGAAGCGAGAGTTTGGCAAGAAGCTGATCCAAAACTTCCTGTCGGGGCAGTACACAGGTATCTCGCCGGACTACGTTGAGTTGAGCCACATCATCGATACGTCAGGCGCGCACGTCCCTGGCCATGGGACGCCGACGGCGATTCTCGTCGGCCGTCCGCGAAAGCCACAAAGCGATGTCATTCGAGCTGTTCTTGGGGTAAGAGGCGAGCCAGAAAAGCCCAGTGATCCCGCAAATGGTCTCGTGTGGCGGGACATCGTCGATCATCTTGAGTTACCCGGATACGGTGGCAGGTTCGTGTCGGTTGCAGATGTCAGAAGGGAGGATTTCGCGTCATTCCCGTGGTCCCTGTCGGGAGGCGGGGCCGCGGAGCTGAAGGTGGCGATTGAAGGAGCTTCGACAACCGTTCTTCGCAACCATCTACCAATGCCGATTGGCTTCGCAAGCTTCCCCGGAAACGATGAGCCGTTTTTTCTCGACCGAGCTTGGTTCTTGCGGCATGTCGACTCCCGCCATGTCGGAAAGGACCTTGTGCTCGGAGAGTATGTCCGTGATTGGACAGTTCAAGGAGGCGTCGTCGCACTTGCCCCGCGTCAAGCAGACTCGTCACCGGTGCCACTCGATGCTTCCACTGCGTGGGCGCGGCATCTGTGGTCATACCGGATGTCGCTTCGCTCGACCCGTGGTTTTGATGGTGAGGTTGTGGCGAACGCCGATGGCGCATGGTGGGCGTGGTATCGCTGGGTTCCGGCGCGGTACGCAACGCCACTGTCGATCACGTTCGCCTTTGTCGCTACGCACAATCACTTCGTGCTCGACCGGGGCGGGAAGGTGTTCAAGCAGTCGGCGCCGGTGATCAAGCTGCCGGAGGGCGCTACCGAGGACGACCACTACGACCTGCTCGGCGTTCTCAACTCATCCACCGCCTGCTTCTGGCTCAAACAAGTGAGCCACGACAAGGGGAATGGCGGAATCGGCGGCGGAATCGCCGACCAGGAGTGGGAGCGCTTCTATGAATTCACTTCGACAAAGCTGCAGGAATTCCCTCTTCCAGCGCAAAACACGACTGGTGATCTCGCGCGCCAGATCGACGAGTTGGCTCGCGTGCGCGGCACGGTCGCCCCAGCTGCAGTCGTTGGCGCGGCGGGCCGTTTAGATCTTCAACGTTCGAAGTGCGAATGGCTCCGACTGGGCCGCGAGATGGTCGCGCTACAAGAAGAGGTCGATTGGCGAACATACGTAGCCTATGGGCTCGCTGATCCTGCGCTCGCACCAGAAGTATCCGAGCTCGTCCCCATCGACCCGAATGAGCGGGTTATGGATGTGGGACTAGCTCGAGGCGCCGTACCGGGCTGGGAGAACACGGCCTGGTTCGAGCGGCATCGCCGGGCAGCGAACGCCGCCGGTCCGCCCGCGCAGTGGCCAAAGTGGTACTTCGAGCTCTGGATGGATCGATACTTGGCGATTCAAGAGGACCCCTCTCTCCGGCTCCTGGAGCGCCCCGAGTACAAGCGTCGGTGGGCTGGAGCCACGTGGGAAGAGTTGCTTGCCGACGCGGTCAAAACCGCGCTCCTGGACCAGCTGGAGGCGACCGATGTTTGGAGCGATGGCTCCGGACGCCCGCTCATCCGCTCCGCGGCGCAGGTCGCGGATGATCTGCGTCACGACGAGCGATTCCGTGAGCTGCTCACACTTCACACGGGGTCGCAGGACTTCGACTTGACGATCGAGGTCGGCAAACTCCTCGTGGGCGAGGCGGTACCGGCGTTCGCGCCGCTGCGGTACAAACCGGCCGGTATCGAGAAGTTCCGTGCGTGGCAGCACACCTGGGAGCTGCAGCGTGCAGAGGATCGGGGCGAGAAGGTGGATATTCCTGTGCCGCCCAAGTACGGGCAGGCGGACTTCTTGAGGCCGAGCTACTGGTCGGCGCGGGGCAAGCTGGACGTTCCCAAAGAGCGGTTCCTTTCGTTCCCTGGGTCGCGACTCGCTGACGACACTACCGAGCTGTATGGCTGGGCCCGTTGGGACCACGCGGAACGAGGGCAGGCGATCGCACGACTCGCCAACGACCTGTCTCGCGCCGCCGCGCCGGACGATCAGGTTATGCCGCTCGTCGGAGCGCTGCTCGAACTTCAGCCGTGGCTCGACCAGTGGCACAGTGATATCGACGCACGATCAGGTGTGAGCCCGGCATCCGCCATCTCCGGCGCCACCACCGCGCTGCTCGGTCGCCTGGGCATTGGTGCCGACACTGTTCTCGCGTGGCGACCCGCACCCGCAACCCGTGGAAGGAAGAAGGCATGACCTTCACGCTCAACTCTCCGCTGCGCGAGCTTATCGATCTGCCAAAACGGGTCGAAGCGGCGGACTTCGTCATCAAGCTCGACGAGAGCGTTGCTCGACACGAGCAGACCATCCGCGACTACGTCGTCACCGACGCGATCGCCGAGGCGGTCGGCGAAGGACTAGACCTCGTCGCCGGCTCGCTCAGCAGGCAGTCATCGCGCGGTGCGTTCCTGGATGGATCGTTCGGTTCCGGTAAGTCGCACTACATGGCGGTGCTGCACCTGTTGCTCTCGGGTGACATCGGGGCACGGCAGATCCCGGGCCTTGAAGCGGTCGTTGCGGCGCGGCAAGAGACACTCGAACGTCGTCTGCTCGTGCTGGACTACAACCTTCTTGGAGCGAAGTCCTTCGAAGACGCGCTGTTTGGTGGCTATCTCACCACGATCGCAGTGAAGCATCCCGACGCTCCGCCTCCCGTTTTGCATGTGAGCGACGGGCTGCTCGCTGACGCGCGCACCCTGCGCGAGCGCATGGGAGACGAGTCATTCTTCGATGGGCTCGGCGGAGGGGACTCTGCGTGGGGTGACTTGGGCTCGGCGTGGGACCCGCAGACCTTTGATGCGGCCGCGAGCTCTGAGCCGGGGAATGCCGATCGGGAACGTCTTGTCGGTGACCTCGTGTCGGCGTACTACTCCTCGTCCGTCCGCGCCGGTGAGTGGTTGCCCATGGCCGACGGTCTTCGCGCGCTGACAGCGCACGCGAAGAGCCTTGGTTACCAGGGGCTCGTCCTCCTTATCGACGAGATCGTGCTCTGGCTCGGCCAACACCTCGCCGACCAGGCATGGGTGCAGAACGAGATCGAAAAGGTTGTCCAGCTCGCCGAAAACGCGGCCGCCAACCTCCCGATTCCGATCACGTCGTTTCTTGCGCGCCAGCGTGATCTGCGCGACTTCCTCGGGACGCACGTCGCGGGCGCGCAACGAGTCGCCCAGGGCCAACTGTTCGCGTACTGGGAAGACCGATTCGATAAGATCCGCTTGCACGCCGCCGACCTTCCCAAGATCGTCAAGCAGAGACTCCTTCGCCCCATCGATGCGGAGGCGAAACTCACCCTTGCGACGGCGCTCGCCGAGGTCAAGCGCGACTACGCGGCGTGGGGGTATCTACTCTCCGACGAGGCGAATTCCGACGAGAAAGCATTCGCTGACGTTTACCCGTTCAGCCCCGCTCTCGTCGACACGATGGTGGCGCTGTCGACTCTCATGCAGCGCGAGCGCACCGCCCTCAAGCTCATGGCCGAACTGCTCAGCGATGGCCGAGACAGCTTGCTGGTCCGCGACGTCATTCCGGTTGGCGATCTATACACACCCATCGTTCTCGGCGGATCGCAGCCGCTCACCGAAGAGATGAAGCGGCACTTCGCCGTCTCGGCCAAGTTCTACCGTGACAAGATGCGGCCGTACCTGCTGCGCAAGCACGGGCTCACCGAAAGCCAGGCCACCGACCTCGACCGCGGGCATCCGTTCGTCACGGAAGATCGCCTCGCGAAGACCGTGCTCATTGCTTCACTCGCCCCAGAGGCGCGGTCGCTCGCGAACCTCACCGCCGCGAAGCTCGCCGCACTCAACTGGGGCACCATCTCGGCCTTCATTCCCGGCGATGAAGCTGGCCAGGTACTCGGCACGGTGCGCCAGTGGGCGACCGAGTTCGGCGAGATCAGCATCGGTGACGGGCATGATCCGATCATCACTGCCACCCTTAGCGGCGTCGACTATGACTCGATCCTGGAGCGCGTGAGTACCGAAGACAATCTGCAGACCAGGCGTGAGCTCGTGCGTCGACTCATCACCGACGAGCTGGGCCTGCCCGCGGCATCCGTCAGTCTTGTCGGGTTGCAGCTCGGTCACGTGTGGCGCGGCCACAAGCGCTCGGTGACGGTGAAGTTCGGCAATGTGCGCGACGACACCGAAGTGCTCGACAGCGACTTGATCCACAGCGATGACCAGTGGCGCGTCGTCGTCGACTTCCCGTACGACAGCGGCACCTACTCGCCGGCGTACGACGTCGTCCGTTTGCAGAAGCTGCGCGAGCAGGGGAGGTCAGCGAACACGATCGCCTGGATTCCCAACTTCCTCTCCGAGGTTCGCCAGGAAGACCTCGGCAAGCTCGTTCTGCTGGACTACTTGCTCACTGGCAGCCGCTTCGATGCGAACTCCGACCACCTGCCGCTTGCCGACAGAGGGCCGGCCAGGCAGACGTTGGAGTCACGGCAGCGCACGCTTCGGGAGGGACTGACGACGGCGCTGCGGCAGGCGTACGGTGTCAACGCACCGGATGATGTCAACGTCGGCACCGATCTCGCTGGGAACCAGATATTCTCTCCGCTCATCGATGGACTCATCATCGCCCCGCCGCCAACCGGTACGCTTCTTGCGGGTCTGCGGCACGCGCTCGATACGGCCTGGAAGCATGAGTTTCCGAATCACCCCGATCTCGGAGCCGAAGAAGTTTCACCCCGCCGTCTCGTGGACGCTTTCGACCTCGTCACGGCAACGATCGAAGCGGGCGGACGGCGTCAAGGGCTCGGCTCGACAGAGCAAAAGCTCGCGCGTGAGATCGTGGTGCCGTTGCGTCTCGGAGCGCTCAACGAGAACGTCGTCGTCGTCGATGCTGCGCACTTCGGATGGACCGCGGACTTCGCGCGCTGGGAGGGAGAGCTCGGCGCGGGGATCACCGTCGGTGGGCTGCGGTCCAAGCTCAGCGCCTGGGGTATGACCGCGATGATGGAGAATGCAGTTCTGCTCACATGGGCGTCGCTCGGCAACTGGGAGTTCGTCGGCGTGGATCAACCGAGCCTGCAGTCGCTGCCGGACGGCGCCGCCGCGCGAAAAGCCAACCTTCCGACGAGCGAGGACTGGGAAGTTGCGAAGACGCGCGCTGGAGGAGTCTTCGGGGTTGCTCCTGAGACGAACCTGACGCCGCGGGCCGTCGCAAGATTCGCGGCCGCGGTGCGCTCGAATGCAGCGGCGAGTGCAGTGGCGGATCTGGTCGCGCAGCTAGATGGGCATGCTGCAGTGCTTGGCGTCGAGGCAACGGCTGAAGCTGGACGGCTGGCGACGGCGCGGCGAGTGGACGGTCTCGTGATGGCGGTGACGAAAGCTCGCTCGGACAAGGACCTCATCGAGACCCTCGCAACGTTCGATTTGCCGATGGAGCTAAGCGCATTCGGCCGCACATTCGGTTCTGCTGACCGGTTGGCGCGCGAACTCAGCGGACTCGATTGGGGCATCATCTCCGCTGCGCAGTCCCGAGCAGACGCGTCCTTCGAAGCAGCGCTGGCCGAACTGCGAACGGCTGCGGCGGTGGACGAGTCGGTCGTGCCGCTGGAGCCCAGGTTGAAGGACGTTGCTGCGAGGGCGCGGGCGCTTGTCGTGCAACCGGGACCTGCGCCGGTTGGGCCTGGGCCAGCGACTCCGGCCCCAGTAGCTCCGGCCCCTGAGGAGACCGCATCATCTGGGGTCCGCCACGTCCCGTTGACGGATCTCGATCAAGTTCTCGCCGAGTTGAGGACCGAGATCGGTGACAAGGCGGGCGCTGGCATGAACGTCACGATCAGCTGGAAGATCGACTGAGTCATGGCTGCCCCCACCATCACGGAGACAGCCCTGCGTCAGTACGTCGACGCATGGCTCTCGTCGGCACGCAGACAGGCTCGCATGTTGCTCGTGCGAGGGCAGCCGAGGTGGGCGGGTCCGGCCGTCATCGTGGTACGTGACACCCCTGTGCGAGTGGTCGAAGGCGTGTCTGGCATGGCGGCGCTTGATGCGATGCGAGCTGCGCCCGATAACGGAGTCGTCGTGGTGCTGACATCGCTCACTGAACGCGAGCTCGGTTCGGCGGTGGTGCTCGATGCTCATCGTCAGCGGGTGAGTGAACTCGACGAATGGAGCATGGTTCCCGGGTTGTTCGGCGTGCGCGACCAGATCGTCCCGCGGCATGTCCACGATCTTGGTGCATGGGTGCCGGGACTGCTGATGTCGTTGCGACCGGATCGTGGCTTTCCCCCGGCCCCCGGAGCGGTTCTCACTCCAGACCACGTCGTGCGGTCACTTATCGTTGCGATGCTCGGACTCAGCAGGCCCGATGACCTTGACCTGGTCACCTTCCTGACGCCGCTCGACGATCCGGGTGTACGCGCACGGCTCCGGGAGCTCGCTCCAGAAACGCGCGAGTCGCTGATCCGTGCGGCCTCTACCTACATCGGCGCGCACTTCGGTCTCGCCCTGCGCGCGGCGGTGGGCAGTGGCCACATCGCAGTAACTGCCATCGGGCTCGTCGTTGGCGAGCTGTGGGCTTCTGGCTTAGGTGCGCCGGATGGCCCGACGGCGGCTGCGCGCGTGCGGATCGAACCATACATCGGCACCGGAGCGCCAGCAGCTGCCGCACAGCGATTCGGCGACGCGTCGAGACGGATTACCCTGCGCCTGCTCGCCGATGCGCATGGGCGCGAGGTGCTCGAGCAGGCGGAGGCTCTCTGTGCGGAGCTTGACTGGGTGGCGGGCGCCGAGGCATCCGACTTTCTGCCTGCGGGCCTGCGCGTGCGCGTTGCGTCACTGGCGGCAGCGATCGAAGTCTCAGCGGCCTCGCCCGGCACGGATGGTGCGGCAGAGGTCGAGCGCGCCTTCGCCACCGTTGAACGGCACCATGCCGCATCGACCATCGCGCAGTCGCTCCCGATCGCGGCGATGGCGGTACGGCTCGTGCGGTGGCTGAGCGAACCGCGCACGGCGCCCGCGAACTTCTCTGCGGCCGTTGAGGCGTATGCGGCGGACGGTGCGTGGGTCGAGCGCGCGCTGGGTGACATTTGGGATGGTGATCACAACGCTGCGCTCGCTCGGGCATATGGGGCGCTCGCTCACACCGTGCAGCTGGTGCGCCGTGAGCAGGACCGCATTGCCGCCGGCCTCCTTACGGGCGCGGCAAGTGCCGACGGTCCTGTGCCGGGGGTTGAGAACCTGTTGGCGCAGGTTGTCGTGCCTCTCACCGCGCAGCACAATGTGCTGCTCGTTGTGCTCGACGGGATGAGCTTCGCCACTGCGACCGAGCTGGCACCCGAATTGCCCGGCCGTGGCTGGTCAGAGATTGTTCGGTCGACGAACCCGTGGCGCGGGGCCGCCGTCGCCGCACTGCCGACGATCACCGAGTATTCACGCACCTCGCTGTTTGCGGGGGAGCTGCGTGGCGGCAACCAACAGACCGAGAAATCCCGCTTCGCGGCGGTGGCCCACGGAATCGTGTTCCACAAGGACGACTTGAGATCTGACGCGGGTCATGCGCTGCCGCCGACCGTCACTGATGCCATCGCCGACCCTGGACGCAAGCTCGTTGGCGTCGTGCTCAACACCATCGACGACGCGCTCGCGACCGCCGAGGTTGATTCTCTGCGCTGGCACATCGATCAGATCGCCAACCTGTCGGCGCTGCTCGCGGCCGCGCGCGACGCTGGGCGCATCGTGATCTTGACCTCCGACCACGGACACATGGTTGAGCGAGGCAGTGAGCTGCGCAGTGCTCCCGGAGCAGTCGCGCGATTCAGGGACCCGGCTACGGGGGCAGTGCAGGGCGATGAGGTGCTCGTGAGCGGCCCGCGCGTGCTCGTGCCGGGTGGCGTGAGCGTGCTCGCGGTGTCAGACGGCGTGCGATTCGCGGCCAAGAAGGCTGGCTATCACGGTGGCGCGGCGATGGCCGAGATCGCCATTCCGATCGTCGTGATCAAGCCGAACGGTGTCGAGAACCCTGTCTGCTGGGTAGACGCACCGCCGCAGGAGCCGGTGTGGTGGAACGAGCCTGTGCGGGCGGAGTCCGTGGTGTCTGTCGCACCGGCGAAGTCTCGCGCCCGCAAGCAGGCTCCAGCGGGGCCAGCGCTCTTTGACGAACTGCCCGCCACTCCAGCTGTACCGGCTGCGAGTCTCGCTGTCGCTCTCGACGAGCGGCTTGTGAGTAGCGAAACCTACCTGGACAGGCAACGCCATGGCGGTCGGCATCCGATCGAGGACCAGACCGTGCGAGCGATAGTGTCGTCGCTTCTGGCAGGAGGCGGCCGCGCCCACCGTGACACGATCGCTGTCGCGGCGGGTGTGGCGGCGACGTCTCTTCCGGGGTTGCTAGCGTCCTTGCGTCGACTGCTGAACGTAGATGGATACCCCGTCATCGAACTCGACGCTGATCAAGTCACCGTCACGCTCGATGAGTCGCTGCTTCGTGAGCAGTTCGGACTGGGGAGCCAGCGATGACGACCGTGAGCCCCCGTCGCCGACGCGAGATCATCGATGCGCTGCGACGTGGAACGGTGCCCCAACGCGGGCTGGACATTATGGCGGTTGGGCTCGATCGATTCCAGGATGCGCTCGGCGATGAGTTGGACGGCGTCGCCGAGGGCGGCGCAGTGTTCAAGGCCGTCCGGGGTGAGTACGGCGCGGGGAAGACGTTCTTCGCGCGTTGGCTCATCGAGTCCGCGAAGCAGCGGGGTTTCGCGACCGCAGAGGTGCAGATCTCGGAGACCGAGACTCCGCTTCATCGTCTGGAGACCATCTATCGGCGCGTCACCGAAAACCTCGCCACGGAATCCACTGCACCCAGCGCCTTCCGCGAAGTGATCGACGAGTGGCTGCGCGTGCTGGAGGAGGACGCCGTCGCCGCCGGCGCGAGCGCCGTCGACCGAGCCTCGCTCGCGGAGCATGCGCAGCAGCTGTTGGAACAGCGGCTCGCCGTCGTCTCCCGTACGGCCCCGGCGTTCGCAGCGGCGCTGCGCGGCTATCACGCGGCCACTGTCCGCGGTGAAATTGAGACCGCAGATGGTCTCATTGCCTGGCTGGGCGGACAGCCCCATGTCGCTGCGGCGATCCGGCGTGGAGCGGGGATCCGCGGAGACCTCGACCACTTCGGGGCGTTCGGCTTCATGCAGGGGTTGCTCGCAGTGCTCCGCGATACGGACTACCGCGGCCTCGTGCTGGTGCTGGACGAGGTGGAGACGCTGCAGCGGGTGCGCAGCGACGTGCGCGAGAAGGCGCTGAACGCTCTGCGTCAGCTGCTCGATGAGGTGGATGCCGGCCGCTTTCCCGGGCTTTACGTGCTCATCACGGGAACGCCCGCATTCTTCGACGGGACCCAGGGCGTGCAGCGACTTCCCCCGCTCGCGGCTCGCATCGGTGTGGACTTCAGCGGGGATCCGCGCTGGGATAACCCTCGCGCCCCGCAGGTGAGGCTGCTCGGGTTTCAGCGGGCAAGCCTGCAGGAACTCGGCGAGCGCGTTCGTGAGATCTACGCCGGCGGGAGCCCGGCAGCGGTCCGAATCGAGGCGCTCGTGACCGATCACTATCTCGCGAATCTCGCCGATACGATCGCGGGACGACTCGGCGGAAAGGTCGGTGTCGCACCGAGAATGTACCTGCGCAAGCTCGTCGACACGCTCGACAAGATCGAGCAGTTCCCGGATTACACGCCCGCTGAGGCATCAGCCGTCATCGTCGCCGACGGTGAACTCAACACGGACGAGCGCGCCGCCGCCGGCGGCCTCGACGCCATCCAGATCGATGTCTGACGTCACCGAGCTCACGGCGGCACTCGAGTACCACGTCGCGAACACGCTCGGCTGGAACGACCTTCGACCGCTGCAGCGTGCCTCCATCGAGCCGGTTCGATCAGGCGCCGACTGTCTGCTCATCGCGCCGACCGCGGGAGGCAAGACAGAGGCTGCTACCTTCCCTGTGTTGTCCCGGATGGTCGATGAGGGCTGGCGGGGGCTCAGCGTCATTTACGTTGCGCCGCTGAAGGCGCTGCTCAACAACCTTTTGCCTCGCCTCGAGCAGTATGCAGCGTGGCTAGGTCGACGGGTCGCCCTCTGGCACGGCGATATCGGTGACGGAGAACGCCGCCGCATCCTGGGTGATCCGCCCGAAATCCTGCTCACCACTCCCGAGTCGCTCGAAGCGATGCTCGTCTCCCGTCGTGTGAACCACCACTTGTTCTTCCAGTCGGTGCGTGTGCTCATTGCCGACGAGGTGCACGCATTGGCGGCATCCGATCGTGGCTGGCATCTCGTCGCGGTACTCGAGCGTCTCCAGCGATTGAGCGGACAGCGGGTGCAGCGGATCGGGCTGTCGGCGACGCTCGGCAATCCGGAGGAGGTCCTGCATTGGCTGCAGGGCTCGAACTCCGCAGCGGGTGTTCCTACGCGGGTCGTGATCGGCGAAGCATCGCTCGCGCAGGCGCCCGAAGTGACGCTCGACTTTGTCGGTTCGGTCGACAACGCGGCGACGGTGCTATCGCAGATGTTCCTGGGCGAGAAGCGGCTCGTGTTCTGCGAGTCGCGCGCGCAGGCGGAAGAGCTCGCGTTTGCGCTGCGAACCAATGGGGTCGAGACATACGTGTCACACTCCTCCCTGTCCGTCGACGAACGGCGGCGCAGCGAACGCGCATTCGCTGAGGGTCGCAACTGCGTGATCGTCGCGACATCGACGCTCGAACTCGGTATCGACATCGGCGATCTGGATCGGATGATCCAGCTCGACTCGCCTCGATCGGTGTCTTCCTTCCTGCAACGGCTGGGGCGCACCGGGCGCCGCGCTGGGACGGTGCGGAACGCACTTTTCCTTACGGCCGACAACGACACGCTGCTGCGCGCTGCAGGGTTGCTCCATCTGTGGGGGAGCGGATTTGTCGAGCCCGTTGTGCCGCCGCCATCGCCCCGGCACATTGCCGCGCAGCAGCTGCTGGCGCTCGCACTTCAGGAAGGGCGGTTCGCGCGGGCGGCGTGGGCTGAGTGGTGGGCGGGATCACACGTGATGGACAGCGCGCCCGAGGTGCTGGAGTACCTCGTCGAGGAAGAGTTCCTCGCAGTCGACGGACCATGGCTCTTCATCGGGCCCCGCGCCGAGCGCGAGTTCGGTCGGCGGCACTTCATGGAGCTACTGTCAACGTTCATCGCTGATCTTGAGATGAAGGTGCTCGAGGGTCGGCGTGAGATTGGGTCGATCGCGCCGCTTTCGCTGACAGCTCCCGTCATCGAGGGGCGCAAGCCGCTATTGCTCGCCGGCCGTTCCTGGGTTGTCGAGTCGATCGACTGGGACCGACACGTGGTCGTCGTCCGGGAGGACCTTACCAAGGGTCGGGTTCGGTGGGGCTCTGGGGCTCTACCGGAGGCATTCGAGATGGTCCGGGCGCGGCGGGATGTGCTGCTCGGGGCGGAGCCGCAGGTGAATCTCTCGCAGCGCGCGGTGGCGCGACTCGCCGAGGTGCGGGCGCTTCGACATAATCAGGTCGCCGAGGACGGATCGGTGCTGGCGCGAGGCGAGAAGTCGTCGGTGCTCTGGTCCTTCGGAGGACTGAAGGCGCATGCGACGTTGCTCGCGGCCCTGCCAGATGAGTTCGCCGCGAGCGCTACGGCGGACAACGAGACGATCCGGTTCGGGCCGGCGGTCGGTGACGATGTGCTTGTCGGAGTCGTCGTGGAGGGCACGCTCCCGGAGATCGCACCGCAGGCGGTCGACGGGTTGAAGTTTTCGGCCGCGCTGCCGAACGCGATGGCATTCGCAACTCTTGCGGAGAGATTTGTTGATCGTGAGGGCGCCCGCCGGATTGTTAAGTCGACGATTTCAGGTGGGACATCCGCGTAACCCACGGTGCCGATTTGTGAGATCGAGCTACTTGTCAGCTTGTGCGCGGCGATCACAGACAGCTGATCCTAAGCGCAGAGCCCCGAGGAACTAGGCGGCGCCGCTCTCCTGCGCGAACTTCTTCTTGAACTGTGTAAGAAACAGCTCGCGCACCATACCGTCCTGCAGCAGGCCCCCTACGCCATCAAGCTTGCCTTGAGCGAGCTGCCCGCACACAGCGGTCCAGGCGTACCCGACCGCAACCACGATGGTGCCAGCAACGACGCCTGTGACTACGTCCTGTGCGCCCACCTTCTCCTCGGGGATGAGTGCGATCAGGCCGTCGGTGACGCTTCCACCGGCGGCTGTCACAGCCGTAGCGGCTGCGGCCCACGCCAAGGCCGCGATATCCTCGGGTATGCCGTAGATGGCAGCTACGGCGCCGGTCATCCCTAGAACGATGGTCGGCAGCGCTTTCGGCTCGTCTTTGAGGAAGACGCTCGTCGCGCCAGCTAGCGCGCCCGCCGCCCACACTGCGAGCTGCGCCTGCCGAAACTTCCGCCCCATATCGATCTTTTGCGCTGCGGTGAGCGCGACGCGGACGCCCTCGGGAGCCACGCGAAAGGTGGCATCTAGTAGGTCTTCCAGCCCGTGGGTGGGCTGACGTGTGAAGTCGTCGGCTTGCGCCATGACGGGGAGCGGTCGGCCGCCGACAATCGGCAGTGCACGGGCCGCTATATGCTCTGCAAGCTCGATCGCGTCACCATGAAGCTCGCCGTCTCGGGATGGCACCTGTGTGAGCACGACGATCACCGGCAGTCCGAGTTCGTCGAGCCGGCGGATGAAGTCGGCTTCCGTGTCTTCGAAGCGCTTGTGGTTAGCGCTAACGCAGTACCAGGCGACGTGCACCTGGTCAGTTTCTTGCTTCTTTCGCCGGTCCTTCATGTGCTGACTGAGGTCTTTGATGATCGCGTCGGTGTCCGCACCGATTTCAAGGCCGCGCGTGTCCAGGAGCCCGAGGAATCCGTTGTCGTGCAGATGGAGAACCTCGTCCATGGTTACAGGCTCGCCTATACCGGTCGCAGCGACCTCGCGTCCGAAGATGGCGTTGATAAGCGTGGACTTGCCGACACCAGTCTTGCCGAAGATCGCAAGATTGAACCGGCCGATCTTCTCAGCCTGCTGCTGCCACTTATTGCGGAACTCCTCGTCGTCCCAGCCCTCATTGGCCACGTGTTCTCCCCGCATCGCTCAATTTGCAGACACCCGTTCGTATTGCATCTCACCGTAGGGGAACCGAGGTGGCAAACGCCGCGCGACATACGTCTGGGCGCCGAGAACCACCGGCTAACAACGAGATCCTGCTCGACCTAGGGAAGAAGGTCCGTGGCTGGAATGCGTGCACCATTGAGACCCGGAACGGCGATAGCGACCATCCCGAGAGGAAATGAGGCTTCTCATTGTGTGGATTCCAGGCGAACTCTGCGACGCGGACTACCACTGATCACGGACAGGACACGCGGTGACGGCACCACCAGCCCATCTCGTCGAGACCTGGCACCAGTTGAATGGCGAGGTCGCGGGGACTCGATGCGCGCGTGCTCAAGCGTGTCACTAGGGCGCGCCCCGTGGCATCGGAGGCTTCACGCTACGGCTACATCGGGAACGAAGGGATCGACGACCAATGGATCAGGAAACCTCAATGCTCAAGATCCAGAACGAAGAACGAAGAACGAAGAACGGAGAACGGAGAACGAAGGTCGAAGACCGAAGACCGAAGACCGAAGACCGAAGACCGAAGACGAAGAGAACAAGAGCAATGCACGCAGGCACCAACGGTGGACGACGCCTTTTGAAACCGCTTTGCTACAGATACCTTCAACGCAGAAAAAGCCCTGGATAACCGCCAAAACCTAGCCTACTGTGGCGCCATGCGCGGAGGTCTGGAGCGATGGAAGAGGGGTGTCGAATCCCGCGGGGTTGGGCACGCGATCTCGTACGCTCTCGAGGGCACGTGCGACGCCCACATGCCCCACTCGATGGGCGCCGAGGCGCTCGAGGCGTATGGCGCAGCATCCGATTCAACCGTCTCTCGGTTCATCGTCGAGAACGGCGTCATCACCTCCGACGAACTCACAGCCGGGGGACTTCGTGTTTGGCTCGCCGGGCACGACCCGATCACGGGGCAGGAGCGCGGCCACCAGCGGCTGAGTCCCGACGCCGACCTGCTGCTCGACGGGACCCTCAACCACCCGAAGTCGTACAGTATTGCCGCGCTGCTGCATCCGGCACTCGCTGCCGAGTTCGAAGCGCTCCAGGATCGGTTGCGTGAGCGCATCCTGCTCACATGGCAGACCGAGCTCAACGCGCGGCGTGGGCATGGTGGGCTCGTCCGCGAGGAGGTCACGCGCATTGAGGTCGTCGAGCTGCAGCACCGCCGCTCGCGGGCGCTCGACCCGCACATCCACCGCCACCTCTGGCTGAACATCAAGGTGCTCGGCGCGGACGGCAAGTGGTCGAATCTCGACTCGCGTGTCGCGATGAAGCTGCATACCGTCGTCAACGCCGAGGGGGAGCTCGCCGCCCGCACAGATCCCGGGTGGATCGCCGCGCTTGCGCGCCACGGGTACAGACTCGACGACTCGGGCGAGATCGCCGAACTCGCCGGCGCCGTCCGCCCGCTCTCACGTCGGTCGGCGCAGATCGAGGTCAACCGAGCGCGCCTGATCGCCGAGTGGGCGGCGGCGCACGGGGGATCGGCGCCGAGCGTAGACGTCCTCCATCAGATCGACCGGCGCGCATGGGCGGTTGCGCGACCGAACAAGCCGGCCGACCTCGACGAGACGTCGTGGGAGTCGCGCGTCCGTGACGAGATCGCGGTGATCGATCCGAGCCTCATCACCGCGCGTGCACCGATTGCCATCGCTGCGACAGACCGGCCCGCCCTCGATCTGGATCTGCTCGCAGCTGCGGCGATCGTGGATGCGGACGAACGGTCCACACCGTGTGGCGGGCGATTCAGCAGCTTCGACATCCGCGCCGGCGCAATCCGTGCACTCTCGCGAACGGGCATCGTTGCGGAGCGCAACCAGCTCGACGACGTGATCGTCAAGATCACAACACGCGCCGCGAACGGTGTCTATCGGCTCGTTGCGGAGGTTCCGCCGGCGCACGTGAAGGCCTTCATGGCCACCGAGACAGTGCGCGCGAAGGTGCGCCTCGCCGGACGCCTTGACGCGCTCGCCCGGCCGGGGCGCTCACTCCTGCCAAACGAGTTGCATCGCTTCGCGCCGAACGAAGACATCTCGACACTGGATGCTTCGCAAAGCGTCGCCGCGTGCGCGATCGCTGGGACCGACGGGCTCGTCACGGTCACCGGCCCCGCTGGCACAGGCAAGACGACCATGCTGCGTGCCGCGTTCGCAGCGCTCGGGGCACAACGGCGGCGGATGCTCGTCGTGGCTCCGACCCGGAAAGCGGCGTCGGTGGCGTCTCGCGAAGTCGGGGCTGCGGCATCCAGTATTCATGCACTGCTTGCAGACCACGGCTACCGGTGGGGTGCCGATCAGGCCGGTGCAAAGGTGTGGACACGACTGTGTGTGGGGGAGATCGACCCCAGCACGGGTGTCACATATGGCGGGCCCACGCAGTACGTGCTGCGTTCTCGCGATCGGATCGTGGTCGATGAAGCGGGCATGATCGATCTGCAGACCGCGAACGCCCTCGTCGACCTCGCGATCGAACAGGGGGTAGGGCTCGCGTTCGTCGGTGACCCGCACCAGGCGATGCCGGTCGGGCATGCGGGCGCGATGGGGTCAGCGGTCCGGCACGCGAATGCGTCGGTTGAGCTCGATACGGTGCATCGGTTCCGCGATCCGGAGTACGCGGTGCTTACCTTGCGGCTGCGCGACGCGAGTGATCGCGAGCATGCATTGGCGGTTGCGAGTGAACTGGCGGAAGGCGGCCACGTCGAGCGGGTCGATCATCACGAAGCGGCGCGTGAGCGGATGATCGACGCCTACTTCGAGTGGCACGCGCATGGCAAGCGGGTGACGCTGGTCTCCGGTACCAACGCAGAGGCGGATGCCATCAACGACGCGATCCAGCAGCGGCGAGTCGATCGCGGCGAGCTGGATCCCGGCGTGGTCGCGTGGGGAATGGGGGAGCAGCGCATCCTCGTCGGTGACACAGTCCAGACTCGCCGCAACGACCGGCTCACGGGAGTCGAGAATCGTGCACAGTGGATCGTGCGCGGCATCCGCGGGGAGTTTGTCGATCTTGTGTCGGTTGGCGACAGCGGCGAGTTGCGGCGAGTATCTGCCGAATATGCACGGGAGCACCTGCAGCTCGCCTACGCCTCGACGGTGCATGGCGTGCAGGGGGACACCGCCGATGCCTCCGTGGTCGGGCCGGATGTGGACGCGGCGGGCCTGTACGTCGGCCTCACACGCGGACGGGTGCGCAACATCGCGATCGTGATTGCGCGGACGGACGCCGCCGCCCGCGAGTGTCTCGCCGAGTCGATGCAGCGCGGCACGCCGGAGTTGACGATGCAGGATGCTGTGCGAGCGGCTTACGTGGAGATGCGGCGTGCGGCACGGGCGCGGGACTTGGCGGCCATGGCGACCGGGCCGGTAGTTGGGGCGCCGACTGCGGGGCGTGGGATGGGGATGTAGCGACGCTCGTTTGGCGGCGATCAGCGGGCACGTGCTCGGCCGGTAGCCGCTCGGGCCGGTCATCCGACCGAAAGCGAACCGGTATCGGTCGGACTTGCAGAGGTGGTGATCGCGTATGCTCGCGTGTTGGCGGGACAGGACAAACGGGGTCCGCTCGATGTCGACAGGCCGTCCGTTCGGACTCGGCCCTGGTAGGGCCGCGGAAGCCCCCGTGGGGCAAAATGCACGCGGACTGTGAGGATCTCTCTCGTTCTTCGGTTGGTGATTTGGCACCGGGCGACTAGTCCCTGTCGCTGATCGCGATGGGGCTGAGGGGAGCTATCGCAGCGACAGCAACTGCTCTTCGCCCCATGCATTTGCGCCGTAGAAGTTCGTGTCGATGACGACGAGCGCCCCCGGCTGCCGGCCCGCGGTCATCTGGTAGGCGAAATTCCATTCCGCAGTCTGTCCGGTCACGATCTTCTCGTTGCATGGCTGATTTCCGGGGATGCGAGGAGTCTCGAACGTCTCGGCCATCTGCCCACCGTCGCTGTCGTAACCGCGGATAAACGTGTCATAGTTCCCGCACGTCAGGTCCACAGCGTTCGGGCCCGTGACCGTGTACGTCGTCTTGACCAGGACGAGCTGCGTTCCAGCTGCCGGAGTCAGCGGCGCGCCGTCGGTCGTCTCGATTCGTTCGAGTACCTGGGCGCTATTCACGGTCAGGTGAAAGTTCTGGCTCTCGAGAGTTTGCCCGACAGCGATAAGAGTTGGTGCGGGCGGCGCTTCGGGTGTCGGTCGCGGCGGGGCGGCGGCCGGTGTTGTCCGCTCAACGGATTCTCTGCTCGCCGACGGAGTTGCTGCTGTGAGCGCACCATTGTCACCCGCAAGAAGCGATGCTCCGACAGCGATGCCCGCGCCAACCAGAAGAACTCCGCCCACAGCGATGCTCGCGATCACCAGTCTCCGCCTCGACTTCGGATCGACCGCGTTAAGTGGTTCTCCCGGAATTGAGAATTGGCCGACCGGTGCTGTCTGAGTCGGCTGATTCTCCGTCCACTCGCTCCCGTTCCACCAGCGAATGCCTCCGTTGGGGTCGGGGTTCGGATACCAGCCCGGGGTGCGTTCGCTCATGTTACGAACCGTATCGGTCGCCGAGTGCACTACCGAATCCAGGCCGTTGGATATCGGAGAGGCGCGCGCCGGTTAGCTGTCGCTGGGCGAGACAATCATCGGATTGCGGTTTTGGCGTCGCGGGAGGGGGGCAACCTCCGACGCGCACGATTCCGGGGGTTGTTGCCCGCAGTTGGGGCCGCGAACCGTTCGTCGAGACCCGCTTTCAGCGGTTGGGCGATGTTGCCCGACTGCTCGTGCTACCGCATGATCCCGTGGTTTGCAGGTACAAGCTGGATTGAGCCATTTTGCTCACTCGTGTTCGAGTCCTTCCGGGGGCACTTCTGACGAAAGCGTCGGCGACTCCAGAGCCAGTCTTTGCTCGGCGGCTCGGATCCGCAGTGTTTGGTGCCTCACCGTAGCCAATTCGGCGCTGAGTCGGTCCGGAGTTGTGGTGTCAGCGGTAACCGTCTTCAACTGGACTTCCGCAACCGCGACCGATTGCGCTCGGTAGGCGAGAACCGCGTTCACATTGGGTGCTGCTGAGTTCACGGCAGCAGCGAACTGGCGGACCTGCGACCCGTGGTCCGGGTTACATGTCACGACGGCGGCGAATCCTGGGCCCTCAACCAATAGATAGAGCTCGCGAAGGTCGTGGGCTTTGGTCTTCTTCGCAGTAGCACCGACCAGCGCGCCGACCGGCCCGAAAACCACGGCGCCTGCGGCTACTCGTGTCACGGTTGTCCGGCTACTAGTCGCGAAATTGCCGGCGGTGTCGACTGAAGCCGTCACCCCGTCAATGGGGAAGACGCCCTGTGGCACGGTGACCGTCGTTTCGGTTGCCGAGATTCGGCCTTCACGACCAGCAACTACGCCAATCGAACGGGCGCCGATGGCGTGTGCGTCGGCGAGAGTTCGCTGGGCGGACTTTATGGCGGCTTGATGCTCCTTCTGCCCTCGTGACAACGCCTTCTCAGCGGCTTTCACGCTCTGGTCGTACTCTTTGCGAGCGAGAGTCAGTTCGCGTTGCGCCTCTTTGAACCGCGCTGCCGCCGCGACCGCCGCGTCGTGCGCCGCGCGCTCGGCCGGCGCCAATCCTTCGATTCGTAGACCCTCCGTCCGCCTCTTTGAGATGACGAACACGAGGGTCGCAACGAGCGCGACAACGATGACGATTCCGGCAATCAATACGACAAGCGTGGCAACCTGCTCTGCTTTCACTTCTGGCCCCCTCAATTCCCCACTCCAATGGGGCCAGGTTGGCAGACAAGCCGTTCATCGCATAGGTCCACTTTGCCAGCGCGGTTATAAAAGGGGAGTCACGGCGCAAGCGGGATAGCTCGGGCCGCTCGCAATCCGTTAGGCGGCCGTCTGTGAGCCGGCCACTTGAGCAAGGTTCGCGGGCCTCGCTCGCTGAGGTAGCTTCAACCGGTCGCGGCAGCACTCGAGCCGGCAACATTGGGCAATCCGTCAATCCCTCAGCGGATTGGAGGAGACACCCGGACTCGCCGGGAGCGTCACCTCCGCCAGGCAACGGCGTCGAACGCGGGCGATCGTGGTGCTGCTCAACGCATCGATGTTCCCGCGGTAACCGTAGCCCGTCTGTTCCGTTGAGTGCTCGACCCTGCCCAAAGCCGTTTCCTCATCGGCTCGAGGCCTTCTTAAGGATCGTCGGGGATACCGCCGCCTCGCGAGCCGGACACCATAACGAGCGATGTGTGATCAGACCTCGACGCCGAACGCCCGCAGCAAACCGGCCCGGGGAATCATCCGCCGCGGCCCCAGCTCGACGGTCGGGATCGTTCCAGCCTCGATGCCCTGCTTGATGGTGCGGTAGTCGACGCCGACGAGCTTCGCGGCATCCTTCATGGTCACAGCCAGGAAATCCGATTATCGTTCACACATTCTGAAGGAGGCTGAGCCAGCTAGCCAGTTCTTGAAGACCGACCTCGAGACTGGCTAAACCGTCGGCGAGCTTCCACTTCGGGCAAGCCGCAAGCAGCTCAGGAGAACGAAAGCGCTCATCGTCAAGCACCGTACGCTTCTCGCGAGCTGGTGGGAGAAGAATCACGGGAGCCCCGTCACACCTCGACTGAGGTCAAGCTCTTGGCATGCGGCGCGCGCTCTGCCGACCGAGCTAAGCGCACCATTCGTACCGCATTGACTTCGAGATCCAGGCAACTATGACTGCATGAACTCGCTTCGACCGCTGTAGATCGTCCGGAGGCCGATCGTTCGAGCGATCGTGTCGAGGAAGTCTGCGTTGGTGAGGAACCACTCGACACCTACTTCCCGACCTGTCCGCCGCGGGTTGTCATGTCCCGCAGCGTGTAGCAGCGCGTGAAACGCTTGCTCGAGATAGTCGGCGCCGTGAACCCCGGCCTCGTAGACGCGAATGAGCGCAAGCGGTTCCGGTATGTGCGCCCTGGCAGATCGGGTGTGCTGACGAACTCGCTCGGCGACATTCGCGGACATACCCACCTTGATAAGTGTGTTGCCCCTCCCGGGGTCAAGTGGGGACTCCAGGTACCAGCCGTAAGAGAACGCGTACACCCCCGACACTCCCTCCAGCGCGACGAGCGTGTTCCCCGCTTCCCGTTCCTCGGCCGCAGCCTCTTCCGCAGCTTGTACTGAATCCTCGTCCGCGCCTGCCGCTTCAACTGCTGCACGGTTCTTGGCGAGTAGCTCAGCTGCTTCGGGAGAGAGGATTCCACGCCCGCGCGCTTGCTGCGTACGAAGGGTCGCGAGCACTTGGCGTCTGTAGACCGGCCCTTGAACCGGCCGGCCGTCCAGTATCGCGTCGATAGTGCGGCGCTGGTTGTAGACGAATGCTGGCGAGGAGACGTTCAGGTCCGCGGCAACTTGCTCGGGTTCTAAACCAGCACGGTTGAAGACATCACCAAGCCGCCCTTTATCCGTCAACAGAAGAGCTTCGAGCTCCTGCCGTGGCGTGAGCGGAGTCTCACTCAGTGGCGCGCCGATGTCCGCCGCGCCTCCAAACCCGGGATGCTCGATCGCACTCACGCGCTGAGCGTACACTCACCCGCACATCCGCCGACACGCAGCCTGATCGGGTCTCGACATCCGCTGGGCGAGAAAGCAATGTAGCCCTCGTTTGCCGGCCTCATGTCTGGAGTGTCGGCGGCCACGATCGCGCTGATCACGGTCGCCGATCGACGACCGGCTTGCGAGCACCGGGAAATGTCTGTCTTGCCCCACGGCTGCTGCTCTGACCGGGCGATGCCTGCACCGAACTCTAGGTTGATCTCATGGACCCCATCCTCGTCGGATTCCTCACGACCAACGCCACCCTTTTCGTCACGGTGGCGTTGTTCGCCATCGATCGCAGCCGCGATTGATCTATTCAACAGAACGAGAGCGACCCCGGGTGACGAACTTAGCCCGATGCGGCAGATGAAACTGCGCCGAAAGCTGAGTGACGGATGGGACTGGGCTCGCTACGGAGCGGTGCTGACGGGGGTATTCCACGCGGTACGTGCAACTCTTCGCGCAGCCGCCTGGGCCCTTCCGGCCGATCGCTGCCGGAAGAGGTCGATCAGAGCGATTGCTGCGCGGCACCGAAGGCCCCTCGAAATTCGCGCCTGCCGGAGGCGATTGCTGGATTAACCCCCACCCGCTGGTACGGTTCCCACACCCCACCGAGAGGAGCCACTTGACGCCCACATTGACGGGCTTGCTGAATAGCAGCAAGAGCCACCTGTCTCGCTACATGGCCGAGACTTTTCCGAATCACCTGCCGATGCGCCAGCGCATTCGGGCGGCCGCGGGCGACATCCGTCAAACCCCCGGCACGGGGAGGGACGGCTCCGGGCTCGGGTCCGCGTTCGACGTGATGGCAGACGTTGTCGTCGACCCGGAACCGTACTCCGTGAGCAACTCGTCAATGATGTGGACGAAGAATCACGCCGCGCTCGCCCACTTCGCTTCAACGCAAGCCAACGCCAGCGTGGCGAACAGGGCGGCGGACGCAGACTTCTACCGAAGCGTGTGGGTGCTCGGGATGTTGGTGAGCTCAATCCGCTCGATGCAGTCGTATATGTCTAGCCCTCTAACAGAGGTGTTGCGGCGCGGGAGTGACCTGGACGGTGTTCTCGACGCGCTGGGCGATGATTTGATCCCCGCCGCCGGCATCTCCGAGCTGCGAATGCTCGACGAGATCGCGACCATCGAGCTTTACCCGCACCTGAAAGCGCCCGCCCACTTTCAGCCGTGGCTCGGCACCGACTACGTGCAAGCCCAGGGCGACGTCATCGCCGGCGGCGTGCTCCTGGACTTGAAAGCCGACCGCGGCACCGCTAATTCCGTCGGGCGGTTCAGCTACCTTCCGCCGACCAAAACCATCTACCAGCTGGTGTGCTACGGCCTGCTGAGCACCGAGCACATCGAACAGTACGGTGATGTCGCAAGCCTTGGCATCTACGCGGCACGGTACGGCAGCCTCACAACCTGGCCGTTGCAAGGATTGCTTGACGAACTCGCCGGAAAGCCAATGGATGCCGGGGCAGAACTGCAGATGGTCAGGGCGCTCATTATGCAGGAGGAGTACGACCCGACCAGCTGACTCGTGATCCGGAGGTGCGAGCGACCGACAGTCTCAACTCGTTAGCGGTAGACGGCGCGTTCGAGTTCTGAAGCGAGGCGTCCGACCTCCGCGCCTTCCCACTTCAGCTAACTTCTCGCGTCGCCCGGCACAAAAACTACGAGAGTTCGGTCACCGCTCCCGCGTTCTCGATAGGGACGATGCTCGCGAGTTCGACCTGCGGGAGAAGAGGGCGACTGCGCGTCTCGCTCACGGTGTGGGGGCCGTGCGGTAAGAACGTTCTGTGCAGCTAACTGAACTCAAGGTCGAGAACTTTCGCGGGCTGAAGGACGTCACCGTCCCTCTTTCGAACTTCGGGTGCCTCATTGGCGAGAATAATTCCGGTAAGTCATCCGTCCTGCAAGCGATCCTTCTGATGATGCCGTCCTCAACACGGCGCCCTCGAGAGGAAGAGTTCTACGCGCTGGGCACGCCGATTCGCCTCGAGATGACTGCTGAGGGGATTACGGAAGCCGATCTCGCGCGGATCAAGAATGACCAACATCGCGCGAGCTTTCAATCAGTTGTCAACGACGGAACCGTCCGGTTCGTCCGCAAGTTCAAGTCTGGTGAGTCAGGCCGCTCTCAGCTACTCGTCTCGCGGTTGATCCCCAAGGAGTCCCGTTGGCACGATGACGTACTCACCGACACGATGCGCGGCAAGACCGGAGCAGAGCTCCGTGAAGCGGTCATCAGCTCTCTGCCGGAACTCGAGCCCGAACTCGCGGCACGACCGACCCAGACAGCCATCCGCGCCGCACGGGATGCCTTTGTCGCCACGATGCCTCAACAACATCTGACCTACAGCGACGAGCCGCTCCCAACTGGGCTAGACGCTGGGATCAAGGATCTTCTTCCCGAGCCGATCTACGTCGAAGCGGTCAAGGATGTGAGCGATGAGGTGAAGACCTCGGAGTCAGCGACGTTCGGAAAACTCATCGGGATCCTGATGGAGGAAATTTCTGATCAGCTCGGCGATGTGGAGAAGCAGTTTCGCAGCATCCAATCGCTCTTGAGCAGAGTAGTGGGCGAGGACGGCGAGGAGGTTGACGACCGCATCCAACGAGTCAAGGACATCGAGACCACGATCGCGGACTTTGTGCGGCAGAGCTTCCCGGGCGTGGACCTCACGATCCATGTGCCGGTGCCCAAGGTGAGAACGCTCATCAACTCTGCAGAGGTGCACGCCGACGACGGGCACAGAGGTCCCGTCGTCTCAAAGGGAGACGGATTGAAGCGCGCCGTGACGTTTGCCATACTCCGGGCGTACACGGAGCTCCGCACTATGAGCACCGACTCTCAGGACGCTCACCCGGGATACTGGCTCCTGTTCGAGGAACCAGAGCTATACCTCCACCCGCACGCGCAGCGCCAGCTGTTCGCCGCGTTACGTGTGTTCGCAGAGAACCATCTGGTGATGGTAAGCACTCATTCACCGCTCTTTTTTGAAGCGGATGCGACCGAGACGCTGATCAAGCTCCGCAAGGCGACTTGCCCAACCGGCGGAGCGCCGATAACCCAGCTGCTCCAGGTACGCCTCTCGGAGAACCTTCCAGCGAAAACTGCCTTCCAGATCGTCTGTCATGAGAACAACAGCATTGGCTTCTTCGCAAAGCGTGTCGTGCTCGTGGAGGGGGATAGCGATGCCGTGATACTCCCCATGATCGCAAAACTGATTGACGAGCGCTGGGATGCAGCCGAGCAAAACATCGCTTTTGCCAGGGTGCAAGGGAAGTCCAACATCCAGAGCTATCGAACCTTCTTCGCCAACTTCGATATACCCGTCTCAGTGATCTGTGATCTTGACGTCATCACAGACGGATTCGACCGTCTCAGCCCTACAGAACACTGCACGGAGCTGCGCGCCGAATTGATCGCGGCCCTGGACGCGTGTACCGAAGACGATTCCGAGCTCACCAGTTCGCAACTTCGTGATCTGGAACGTAGCGGTGACACCCGTTCGCTACTACGCGAAGCAAAGGAAGCTCATGCCGCCGGCGAGGCTGCTTCGGTGATTGAGTGCCTGGAGCGGATCTTCGCGTACGTGCGCCGATCGGACCGTTTGGACGCGTTGATGACTGTGGCCGAGGGCGGAGCTGTCGCGCGCTTAAAGGCGGAACTGCTCACCCAGCTGTCCGAACACGATTGTCATGTCCTGTCCCGGGGTGCAATCGAGCGCTACTACGCGAGTTCGAATCAGAAGCGAGACAAGGTCAGCCAGGCGGTCGCCTATCGAGCCAGTAGACCATCGATTGAGGACTACCGCGCTTCCCTTGCGGATGACGCCGACGCGGTGGAAGCAGAGCTGACGGGGATCTTCTCTAGGATCTTCGCGTAGCACGACCTCGCTCGTAGCCACGACCGATACTGACGAATCAAGGCTGACGGAGCCTGACCCGCTTTTCCGGATACCGAGTTGAGGCGATGATCGTCTCAGAGAGGAGTCCTTGAGATGCCTGCTGCCCACCCGCCGGAGTTCCGGCGACGAGCCCTGGATCTTGTCGCGCAGGGAAACCCGGTGAGTCAGACCGCCCGTGATCTCGGGATCAGCGAATCCTGTCTTCGGAACTGGATGAACCGGGACGCGGTCGACACCGGGCGCAAGCCCGGCCTGACCACCGATGAGCACAAGGAACTCGTCGAGTTGCGGCGGCGGAACCGCGTGCTGGAGACGGAGATCGAGATCACCAAGCGCGCCTCGGCGTACTTCGCCAGCGAGAACGTGCTCCCAGAATGGGGTTCCGGCTGGTCCAGGAGCTTGCCGCCGACGGTGTCCCCGTTCGCGGTGGCCTGCCGGTCCCTGAACATCTCGACCTCCGACTACTACGACTGACGAGACCGACCACCATCTGCGCGGGCCATCGCCGACGCCGAGCTGACGGTCGCGATCAGCCGCATCCACGCCGACTCCCGGGCAACCCACGGCACCCCGCGGGTGCTCGCCGAGCTGCGGCTCGGGCTGGTCGACGATGCAACGCGAGCTCCTCGACCGCACCACCTGGGACTCCAGGGCGCAACTCGCGTCGGCCATGTTCGAGTGGATCGAGGGCTTCTGTAACCCCCTCCGCCGACACACCAGCCTCGACAACCTCAGCCTCGTCGACGAAGCCCTTCACAACGCCGCTGAAATCGCGGCATGATCAACACACAAGAACCGTCCGGGAAACCGGGTCATGCTCCCCAGTGCCACAAGGGTGCCTTGCGCCGCAGACATGTCCTCAGTCATGACCGAGACCGTACCTCAACGCTGCGACTACACGTGCCCCCCGGCTGCGACGCCTGATCGAACCCAGACAATCTCATTGCGAACGCGGTACGGACTGGCCGTTGAGCAAGTATCCCTCCACGGCACCGCCCCACCCGCGGGCACTGCCCGTGCAGGGATTGGGGTCCCGGTGCCTCGCGGCGGGTCGGCGAGTTAGTCGACCGGCTTCGGCGGCTGCAGGGCAGAAAGAACGCCGGAGAGGTTCCGACTTGTCAAGACGAAGTCCTCCACGGTGGCATCTGTAAGATCCACGGTGTCCGCGGTGTGGACGATTCGATTCCTCAATTGTTGGAGACCGTTCATCACCTTGGCGGTTTCGCCAGATACCAGATCTTTGGCCAAGAGCTCTCGTGAGAGAACGCCCAGGTTTGTCCGAGGTATCAGTCCGAGTCTGCTGGCCAGGGCCGCGGCTTCTCGCTCCACTGCGGACCAGGCTGTAAGGACCCTTCCAAGCCGACTCTCGCGGTCCGATCCCTGCGGTGGATCTTCAGTTTGAGAATGGGTTTTTCCCTTCAGCTCGGGCAACTGGACTGATTCCGCAGCGAGCTGATCAGCGTCACCCTCTAGCTCGATTGCGACGCCCCACCCGGACCCCTTGCGAATGCGGCTGATAAGGGCACGCAGACTGCGCCGGAATATCAGGATGCCGACCATCACAACGGCGGGCCACACGAGTACCTTCAGATACTCAAGGACGAGAAGTGCGATCTCCATGGACCAAGTGTGGCGCGACTTGCCGGCCGCCGAGAAACGAAGAGTCCTGGTGTGGCAACGCTGCGAAACACCCGCGACGTCCCACAAACGAGCAATGCCCGTGTACGGATCGTACCTTCGGCAGCCACCTATGGTTGCGGCGAGTCTTCGGCGAACCCGCCGTGCTCACCTACCTCGTCGGAAGCGAGCGCGATGAGGTGGGTGGCAGCGAACGGAGTCGGAGCACCTTTGCCCCCAGTGAGCGTCCGCGTCACCCGGCGATCGTACACAAACAGGTCGCGTTCCCAGGGTCCCATTAGCATCTCCTGGAGGGACCGCTGAGCCTCGCGCACCGCGCTGAACCCCCCAGCGAGTATTTCCTCCGAGATGTCGCCATAATCGCGGGCGTTGGAGAGGAACTCGTCGGCAGCGTCCGAGGTCCCCGGATCCGAGTCGTCTTCGATCGAGCGCATGAATTACAGTCCAGATCCGACTAGGAGGCCCCATCCCGCGGCACCAGTCGCAACCGGCTGCATCGGTATCGAGTCCTCATCCGGTGCTTTGACTAGGCGTATGGGCTCCTCTGCCTCGCCGGCGAACTTCTCTTCCGCCCATCGTTCATGGGCGAGCTTGCATCCACGAAGATCAGCAGCGCGGTACACGTCGGGCTGGAGGTCAACGCGCTTATGATCGTCGGCACACAAGAGGATCAAGTTCTCGTACTCGTAAGGCCGCGCGCGATCACCCTCCATCCCACGGGGCCCGCCGGGCTTTCGGGTGATGATGTGTGCCTCCTCGCCGAGGATCAACCACGGGAGGTCGGCGCTATCTGCGTCAACAGCGAGGAGAGCCCGACAGATTGCACAGCGGTTGTGACTGCGCGCCCATAGCACCTTCCTCGTCGCGTCCGATATGGCCATCCTCCGACGGTAGCGAAGGCGATCGCGTGAGAAGTGCGAACCGCGCCACAGCGTTTCAGTTTCGGCTTTGCACAGTGGCAGGTGGGCTGCTGGCACCGTCCGACGGAACTCGTCCGAATGCGGCGCGACGAGCACCCGCTTTCGGTCTGGTCGTCGCCGCGCGCGTCCCTCCGCTCGCGCGCAGTGCCCGGTTGGGATCACCACGTACGCCGACGGACGGCGCGTTTTCTAGTCCAACAAGCGCATGGCCAGCTCATAGCGAAGCTTCGCAACGGGGGCGTCCCACTCGTGGCGCGCTTCATCTCAGAAGACCCGCCAAAGGTGATAGCCGCGCACGCGGACACCATGCGGCACATCTACGAGAGGCAATGACCGGTCGGAATAGCGCGGCGTGATCCGCTGTTCAGTACCCGCCCGACTCGTCTAGATCGTTTAGGGCCGTACTCCAGTCCTCGTCAGCGATGATGAGGTGGAGGTCGCCGGAAAGCTCGCTATACCGCCACTCCATCCCGGTGATCGCCCCACCCGCACGCACGACGGCGTCCCACACCCCGTAGGGCATCCCTGCTCTCGGGTTGTCCATCATCCAGTCCCGTACTCCCTGTGGGACCTCCTGCCACCACCCAAGCTTTGAGACGTGTTCGACGTCAATCCATGCCTCGTGGTGGTCCCAGACTGCGACCACCGTCCCGCCTACCGGCGAGTCGCCTTCGTAGATCGCTGCGTTGGCTGGCATTTCAACAAGCGAAAACTTCGCATCGTCAATCGTGCCATGCGAGCTCTTTCGAATCTCACGGTCCCTGGACTGCCATTCGATCGTGTAGCCCATATCGCCTCCTCGTCTCGGCGAGAGCCTAGCCAGCGCTGACCCTTGGGGATAACACGCAGGGGCGAAACAGAGATACTGCGACGGCGAGGGGCTTGAGTCGGGCCCCTCTGGACCTCGTCACGCGTGCTTCACACGCGCAAGCAGCGTGCGAGCGTCGGGCAGAAGGCCCGCGTACCGTCTTCTCGCTCAGGCGCGATGCCCGGATAGCGATCCTGAGCGAACGGGCGGTTTCCGTTGCTTGAGCCGAGCCGCTTGTTCAGGCGTTGACGCCGAATGCGCGCAGCAACGGGACGCGGGGGATCATCCGGCGCGGGCCGAGCTGGACCGTGGGAATGGTCCCGTTCTCGATGCCGAGCTTGATCGTGCGGTAGTCGACACCGACGAGCTTGGCGGCATCCTTCATCGTCAGCGCCAGCGAGTTGTCTGTCCTGTTCATGTCCTTCTCCTCTCGGTGAGCAATGCATGTCATCACTTGCCCACACCGTACTCCTGTCGTGAGCAATCCGCGACACATATTGCTCAGGGGGCCAGAATCATGAAAGGCTCGCGGCATGAGTGACGTTCTCGTCGAGGTGACGGACAGTGCGCGGATCAGCGTCGGCGACGGCGTCAGCATCCCGAAGGCGTGGGACGCCGTCGCCACCGGCGAGCCGAACGTCGCGGGAGCGATCCGCCTTCACGTGGTGTTTGACGAACAGCTGCGGCGCACAGCCGCCGCATCGGTCCGCCTCGATCGCACGGGAGAGGGTGACGAGGTGACTGCCGCCGCGCTTCGCGATGTGCGCGTTCAGTACCTCGTCACGCTGTCATCCATGCGCGTGGTCACTGTGACGCGTGAGGCGGGCAAGCCGGAGTCCTTCAGTGAGTACATCGCGGACGTGAAGACGCGCGCAGATCGCAAGTACGAGGAGACGGTGCGTGAGGCTGTGACGCTCTACCGGCTGGCGGCGACGGTGAACCTTGCCCCCCTCAAGCTCGTGTCGGAGCAACTCGGCGTGAGCGTCAGTACTGCGACTCGCATGATGGCTCGCGCGCGCGAAGCCGGCCTCGCCGAGGACCTGATTACGCGCGAGACGTACAACCGAATGCGGGCCGATGACGAGGAGCGGACGCGCCCGCACCAACTCCCGGGCACTGCGTCGGGCCCCTCCATCGGGCGTTGACGACAATCTGGTGCATCGAACGCCCTGTTGGCACTCTGCGCCACAGATCCCGTCGAACGGAGCAAAGTGCGCAAATCTGGCCAGATTCTAGGGGGCAGATAGAAGTTTGCCCGCATCCGTTTCTGGCATCAGTCGGAGAGCCGCTCCATGACCGGCGTGTCTTGCCCGCTTTTTGCCCGCATTCCATTTCCAACTAGCTGTTTTCGGACGTCGCCCGATGTCGGCGAGACCGCCAAAACCCGCGTGATTACGCGGAAAACTGTCGTTCCACGCAGCTATGCAAAATGCTCAAAACGTGTTCGAGTCCCTCTGTAGACAATCAGATACGTGCAACCACAATTCGCAGCGAATGCCGACACAGAAGGCTCAATTCCCTCCAGGGTTTGAGCAGACTCCCTCATCGCCCTCAAATTGAGGGGTGTATGACCAATCATTAGTCGACAGGAGATTCCCGATCGATGTCAAGGTCGGTCTCGTCGACGCACCACGCCCGGATCGCAGGCCAGCGAGTTCGGGGTCGCGCTTCGTTCCCCGCTCTCCGATCGTGCCGAGCACCCCAGCGGGCTGGTGGCAACGATCGCATCGATGCACGAGTTCGTCGTCCAGGTGGGATCTCCACCAAATGAGTCGAACGCGTTTGTCGTGAAGACGGTCACCTCGTCGTCTCCATCCGCAACAAACGCGAAGTAGACCATAGGATCGCCTTCAGTGGTCGGGTAGGTCCACGCCAGCTCGGCATCCTCGCCCGTGGAAGCAGCACGTGTTAGGCATTGCACCGCCTCGGTCGGCAAGTTTCCTCCTTGGCCAAGAGCAAACTCGCCGCAGCTGCCCGCGGCCGCACCATCTCGAACCGCATCGGGGGCATCCGGAAGCTCCCTCGCGGCCTGGATGGGATCGCCGTCCGGCGCGCGAGAGATCGGATACGCCTGAGCACATGCGGTGAGAAGCGACGCGGCGACCATCGCTGCGACGAGGGCGCCGACCCTCCGCGAGGGACAAACGGCATCGAGGCGTGGCATGGCCTCACGGTACCCCTGTCCGATTCGCGGTTCGTGCTCGTCCCTCCTCGGCGGATCATCGCATCGCGAGTGGCATGCGGTGATGCCGGAAGCGTCTGATCAGCGGGATGATCCCGTGCCCGACGTCGTCTTCACGCTTCATCCCGAGCCTCTCCCATGACGGCGCATGGGTCGGCAACGTGGATTTCGGCGAACTCGCCGTCGGCGACCGATGGGCTGATCTCGCGATCGCGTCAATGAGTCTGGACGGGAACTTTGGCGAGGGCCACCAGAACGAATTCTTCGCGGCCTACGGGACCCCGGTCACCGATCACGAACAGGTGAAGGCGAGTGTCGCTTCACCGAGGTCGTCTCCCTGCGCGTTCCAGGCGCTCGCAGTGATCAGGTATCCGGCACCGTCGTCCGAGAGGGCGAACGCACCGCCGAGCGAGTTACCCAGGGCAAGGAAATCATCGGTGGATTGGAGCGGGCCGTCCGCACCGATATCGATGCGGAACTCCCCGTATGCCTGCGAATCGAGCACGGTGGAGTCTCCGTCGAGATAGCCCGTCGCGTCGGTGCCCACTTCGTTCGCGGGTCCGCCCAGCAGCACATCGCCGGCCTCATACACCGAGCACACGGCCAGATCGATGGTGAAGTCACGGCCGCCCGCAGAGAAGGTCGCCTCGCCGTTCCGGGCGGTGGGGGACTGGGCTGCGTCGACGTTCCGAGGTGGGTCGGAGGGCTCGCCTGCCGACGAGGGGGCACCGGTGTTCGCCCCTGCGCCCGCGCAACCGCTCAGCGCGAGGATCAGCAGGGCGACTGCGCCGAGTGATGGGATCGTGTGACGTGGTGCGCGCATGATGAATCCTTCGGGAGAGAGCGGGGGAGCTCACGTGGTGGAGAGAGGGAGCGACGGTCGCCTCATGGGCTGCGCGACGCAGAACTCCCTCGAGTGACTGCCACCGTGACCCTACGGGAGGGGGTTCGAGCGGTCTTAACGTCGGCTCTCATAAGTGGCTACGGTGAGGTATGTCCTACACCATGAGAATTGCGCTGAATTTCTCCGGGCGGGACGTCTTCGAGCAGCAAGAGTCGGCGGAAGTGCTGCTGGCGCAGGTGAGTACTGATGAGCACGACGTGCGTGCCCGTCTTCTCGCGATTCTTGCGGCCGCTCGTGTTTTCACGGACCCGGATGCCGCTGCCGACGCTGCGCGAAAATCCGCGCACGAGGCGGCGAAGGCAGGTGGCGCCGTCGCTCGGGCCTGGTCTCTGCTGGCCGCGTGCGTGGTGGACTTGTCTTGTGCGGCCACCGAGCAACGGCTGTCGATGACCCTCGAGGTGCTCGAGATCGCCCAGCATTCCGGTGAGTCGTCGATCGTTCCGTCCGCCTACTTCCTGCATCTGGCAGCTCTGGCCGAGCTCGGTCAGATCGCCGAGCTCGATCAGGCTCTTTGCCCCGTGGGACCGTTGATGTCCACCTTCCCGTGGCTGAATGACGGTCGGCACGTCGCCTGGTTCCGCTGCTTGCGGGCGACGCTCGACGGGCACATCGAGACTGCCGAACAGATGGCACACCGCGCCTACGCGGTGGCCCTGGAAAGCAACGATCCCGACGCGCAGAGTGTGCGAGTCGGCCAGCTGGCGATCATCCGGTGGATACAGGGGCGAGTCGAGGAGCTCGAACCTGCCTTCCTTGTCGCGCGGCAACTCGCACCTCACGAACCGATCTGGGCGGTGTCTCTTGCGTGGATGTGGCTGCGACAAGGTCGCAGAAGTGCTGCGCAGGCCTTGATCTTCGCCCTTCCTCCGATTGCGGAGTTGCCCGTTGACCGCAACTGGCTATCGACGTCGTGCATCTTGGCGGTGGTCGCCGCAGAGCTGGATGAGCTCGCTTTGGCCCAAGAGCTGCACGACGCTCTCCTGCCTTTCGAGGATCGGCTGATGACGATCGGACTGGGCGTGACCTGCTGGGGTACTGTTGCCCGCCCGCTCGGGCTGCTTGCGGCCGCTCTCGGCGACGCGGAAGCTGCAATCTCGCACTACCGCAATGCTGTCGAGTGCGCCGCCCGCGTCGGCGCCCACCCCTGGCTCGCCGAAGCCCAGTGGGAGTTGGCCGAGCTGCTGGCACATCGCTGTCAGCCCGGGGATCACGACGAGGCGCTGTTTCTGGCCGCGGAGGCAGCCGCAACGGGTCGCGCGCTTCAACTGCACGGTATCGAGGGTGCCGCATCCACCGTCCTCGCCTCGCTGAAACCGGCGACCCGCGGTGGGCTCGCGCAGACGCGGCCGTCTGTTCCCCGGCGGGCACCGCGCATCACCGTGCTCGGCGACTTCGCCGTCACCTCGGCGGAGGGCACCGTCGCCCGTTGGCAGTCGCGCAAGGCCCGGCAGCTTCTCAAGATCCTCGTCGCGCGTCGTGGAGCGGCGGTCAGCCGGGAAACGGTGATGCACCTGCTCTGGCCGGATGAATCCGCTCAGCGTCTGGCCAATCGATTCTCCGTTGCCACGACGGTCGTGCGGCGTGCGCTCGACCCCACCGGCACGCTGCCCGGCGACACCTACCTGGATAGCAGTGAGGGGCTGATCCGGCTCCGGCTCGATGCGGTCCGAGTCGATGTGGAAGAGTTCCTCACGGAGGCGAACGCCGCGCTCGTTTCGACAGCGCCAGAGGCCACCCGTCGGGAACGGCTGAGGGATGTGCTTGCGAGCTATCACGGTGACCCGCTGACCGATGACCAGGAAGAGCTGTGGGCGGCAGAACTGCGACGCGAGGCCCATATCGTTTTCTTCGCTGCGGCGCATGCCCTCGCGGAATCGTCCGCTGCCGCCGACGATCACCTCACCCCGATCGAGACGTATCGACGCATCCTCGCGCTCGACGGTTACGACCAGCGTGCCCACGAACGACTCATCGAGGCCCTCGCCCGCGTCGGCTCGCACGGGCAGGCCGCCGCCGCAAGAGTCGAGTACTCGCTGCGGATGGAAGCCCTCGGTATCCCCACACGGCGAGACGATCCTCCCTCCGCTCAGCAGAGTCGACCGCCCCGAGCGCCGCGCTAGTCTTCCGCGAGCGCATCGGCGCACGCGACCTGACCGTTCGGGAATTCGATGACACTCACATCGTCTGCCTGCAGCAGTGAGAGCAGCACGCGGCATTGAGTGAAACCGGCCATCATCTCGCTCGCATCACCGTCGACGGCGAGCACGAGGGTGTCGCCTTCCCACCGCGCCTTACCGTTCTCAGTTGAGAAGGCTCGGTCCAGCGCCGTGGCGAGCTGGTCGCGACTGGTGCCGAAGGCATAACCGTCCCCGTCGCCCGTCGTCGGTTCAGAGGTCCGTTTCCGCGTCGCAGAGTCGGCGTCGGCGACGTCAGTGCCCGTGGCCGTGTCGTCGGGTGTCGCCCCGGCGCAGGCTGTCATGAGCAATGCCGCGGCGGTTACGGCGACGATCAGCGTGGTGCGGGTGAAGGGGGTGCGCATGGTCTCTCCGGTCTTGGTACCGCGGGGCGGATGCCCGCCGGGGTGATCTCACCCACCGATACTCGAAGCGTAGGAAGCGGGCTGTGAGTTTCGTTACAGTGAACCGCCGCGGGCCGAGAACCGTAGGATCGGGCCGTCGATGGTAGGGTGACTGACCAGTTCGTCAAGGGGGAATCATCCGATGCTCCGCAGCGATGCCAAGCAGAATCGCATGCTGTTGCTGGATGCCGCATGCGATCTCATCGCGCAGGTCGGCACCGATGAGATCAGCGCGCGCGACATCGCCGATCGCGCCGGCGTGAGCTCGGCGACCCTCTACCGTCACTTCCCCAACAAGCAGGCGCTTGTCGATGGCATCTCGGTGGATCGGTGGGAGCGCATGAGCGAGTGGGCCCGTGGCTCGCGCAGCCCCCGCGCGGCGGTCTTCGACATCACCCTCGTGCTCGAACGATTCTCGCGACTCGTCAGCGACGACGCGCAGTTCATCCAGGCCGCCGGGTTGAAGGTCGGCATGACGCCCGCCGCGATCGCGCCGATGCGCGAGGTCTTCGACGCGCGGTTCGACGAACTCTGGAACGCCGCTCGCGCCTCGGGGTCCGTCCGCCGGTGGGCCGACCCCCGGGACGCTGTCGAGCTCGTCGGCTCGATCCGCAACAAGGAGCGTCGCAGCCCCATGCTGGCAACGATCGTCGGAGGCTTCGTGGCACCGCAGGTCGACGTCGAGCGACTGCTGCGTACCGTGCATCACGCGCACTGATCCGCTCATCTGCGACAGATTCGGGTCAGCTCTCTCATTTTCCGCGCACGGATCACCCCGCGCTCGCATGATCGAGATGTGTCGAACAATGGTGCTCATCCGCTGGATTCCGGAATCCGCCGTCTGGCGGAACAGCTGCGCGACGGCAGCCTCAGCTCGCGCGATCTGACGGCGCTCGCCTTCGACAGGATCGACGCGCGAAACGGCGGAAAGCCCGACTTCGACGGAGGCCCGGACGCGGTCAACGCGTGGGTGCGTCTCGACCGCGATTCCGCGCTGAATGCTGCGGATGCCGCGGACAGGCGCATCGCGCAGGGCGACCCCTCGCTGCTGGCGGGAATCCCCGTCGGGGTCAAGGATCTGTTCGCCGTCGCGGGACAGCCGCTGACCGCTTCGAGCCGCGTCCGCGCGACGGAGACCGTAGACGCGGACAGCGCTACGTGGGGGGCACTCTCCGACGCCGGCGCCGTGTACATGGGGCACACCCACACGCACGAATTCGCCGCCGGCGGCACCACCGACCAGGTCGGCAACCCGTGGAACCTCGCTCACAGCCCCGGCGGTTCCAGCGGAGGCTCCGGCGCCGCGGTCGCCGCCGGCATGGTGCCCCTGGCGCTCGGCACCGACACGGCCGGGTCCCTCCGCATCCCCGCGGCACTGGTCGGGGTCTCCTCCTTCAAGGCGACGTACGGTCGCGTGCCGACCGACGGCGTCATCCCGCTGTCCACGACACTCGACCACGCCGGCCCGATCGCCCGGACGATCGACGACTGCGCCGTCGCGCTCGAGGTCCTCAGCGCGGCGCCGCGCTCTCGCGACCCGTTCGGTGTCGGCGCGCGGCCCGGCATCATGGCACCGGGGGTGGCGGACCTGCGCGGCATCCGGGTGGCGGTGACCGACCGTCCCGACCTCGTCGACGTCGAGCCGGATGTGCGCGATGGTCTGGAACGGGCCGTCGCGGCGCTGTGGGAGCTCGGCGCGACCGTCGTCACCGTCCCGGCGCCGCCGGATCTGTCCAAAGCCGACTACGACACGATCTTCCTCGCCGAGGCGCGCACGTATCACGCGCGGTACGCCGACCGCGCGAGCGAGTACCGGCCGTCCGTGCGCGAGTTCCTGGCGCACGACCTGCCGCCCATCACCGTCGACGTCTACCTGGCCGCGCAGGAGCGCCGGGCCGGGGTCACTGCCGTGTGGCAACGGTGGTTCGCCGAGAACGGCATCGCCGCACTGATCGAACCGACCGCGGCATCCACCGCGCCCCTGCGCGGGCACGGGTACGACGCCGGTCGCCCGATGGGTGGCACCGATCCGCTCACCGCCTTCACCGCGACCTGGAACGTCACAGGCTTCCCCGTCGCCGCGCTCCCCGCAGGAATCGGGAGCCGCACGGGTCTGCCCGTCGGGGTGTCGGTCATCGGACCCGGCGACGCCGACGCCGAGACCCTTGCCATCGCCCTGGCACTGCAGGAGCGCCTTCCCGTCCCCGTCCTCGCCTGGTGAGCTGATGGAGCCCTTCGTCCTCTTCGCGCTGTCGGTGTTCACCGCCTTCGGCTTCTACGCCCTGCTGGCGTGGGGCCTCGGGCTGATCTTCGGCCAGCTCAACGTGGTGAACGTCGCCCACGGCGATATGGCCATGGTCGGCGCCTATCTCATGGTCGTGCTGACCCCGGTGGCCTTCCCGCTGCGGCTGCTCCTCGCCGTCATCGGAGGTCTGGTCCTGGGTGCGCTCATCGAGCGAGGACTGCTCAGCCGCCTGTACGAACACGGCATGCTCGCCACTCTCCTGGCCATGTGGGGCACCGGCATCGTCCTGCGCCAGACCGCCGAGGCGATCTTCGGACCCACGCCGGCGTCCGTTCCCGTGCCCATCACCGGCACCGTGGAGGTCCTCGGGGTCGACTACCCGATCTTCCGCCTGGTCAGCGCGACCGTCTCGCTCCTGATCCTCGCCGGCCTTGTGCTGGTGATGTACCGGACCAGCCTGGGACTGCGGCTGCGCGCATCGATCGACAACCGTGCGATGGCCGCCGGGTTCGGCATCCCGACCGGCGCCATGGTCACCGGCACCTTCGCCGTCGGCACCGCGCTGGCGGTGCTCGCCGGCGCCCTGCAGAGCCCCATGCTCGGCATCACCCCGCAGGTGGGTGTGTCGCTGCTGGCGCCCACGTTCTTCGCCGTGCTGCTCGGTCGCCCCGGCAGCATCGGCGGGCCGATCTTCGGCGCCTTCGTCGTCGCCGTGCTGGACATCGGGCTGCGCACGGTCCTGCCCGAGACAGTCGCCGGCGTCGTCTTCTTCATCGCTCTCATCGTCTTGATCGCCCTGCAGCCGCAAGGCCCCAACTGGAGGTTCACACTATGGAAACCGCTTCGACAGCGCGTCGCCTGAACAGGCGGCGCGCAACCGCCGGAATCGCGGCACTGGCCGTCGCCACGTTGGCACTCACCGCGTGCGGTGGAGGATCCTTCGCCGGCGGCGCCGACGAGGGCGCCGCAGGTGCGGAAGACCGCGCCTTCCGCCTCGGCCTGGTCGCTCCCACAACCGGTGTCGCCTCGCTCGAGGGCAGCTCGCTGGTCATGGGCGCCAAGCTCGGCATCGAGGCCGTGAACGCCGATGGCGGCGTGCTCGGCCACCCGATCGAACTGGTCGTCGTCGACGACAAATCGGATGCCGCGACCTCCACGCAGGTGACCCAGCAGCTCATCCGCCAGAACGACGTGGACTACGTGCTGGGAACGATCGCCGGTGACACCTCTGTCGCGGCCGGATCGGTCGCGGCCGAGGCGGATGTGCCGTTCTCGACCGTCGTCAACGGCACGGTCGAATACTGCAGCCCGCACTTCTGGCCCTTCGGCGCGAGCGAGCGCATGATGGTCGAAGACCTGATCCCGCACATGATCGAGCAGTACGGTCCGAGCGTGGGGCTGGTCGGAAACGACTACATCTTCCCGCACACGTACCACGCGGTGGCCAGCGAGATCATCGCCGAGAACGGCGGCGAGGTCGTCGCAGAGGAGTACAGCCCCCTGGGAACGGCCGACTGGCAGCCGGTGATCGGCAAGCTCGGCAACGCCGACCCCGACTGGATCCTGACAGCCGTCGTCGGCGGCGACGCCGTGTCGTTCATGAACCAGGCCGACCAGTTCGGGCTGCTCACCGACCGCGGTGTCACCGGCACCACGTCGCAGCAGGAGTTCTACGGCGCGCTCGGCCCCATCCTGGATGGACGGACGACCGCTCTCCAGTACTCCGACCAGACGCCGGGCGCCGCGAACGAGGCGTTCGTCGCGGCCTACCGCGAGGAGCACGGCGACAACGGCTCGATCTCTGCGATCGCCGCGACCGCGTACGAAGCCGTGCGCTTCATCGCTGCCGCCGTCAACGCGGCCGGCGGCTATGACGCCGACGCGATCAGCGAGCAGATGTCGACCATCCGTCTGGACGGGCTCCTGGGCGACCTGGGGTTCCGTGAGGACAACCACTACGTCAGCAGCGACATGGTTCTCGTGCAGATCGACGGCGGCGTCTACTCGACCGTCGAGGTGCTCGACCCGATCGACGACACGACGGCACGCACCTGCTCGTGATGCACTCCGTCGAACCGCGCCTACGGCTGCGGCGAGCCCTCGGGTTCGCCGCAGCCGTAGGGCTGCTCGGGCTCGCCCCGTTCATCCTGCCGCCGTACCCGCTCGCTCTGCTGACGCTCGCGCTGGTCTACGGCTTGTTCGCCTTCGGGCTGGACATCGCGTGGGGGCGCACCGGGATCGTGAGCATCGGTCACGCCGCGTTCTTCGGACTCGGTGCCTACGGCTGGGCCATCGCTGAACGCCACAACCTGCCGGGTGCCGTCGGCGCGGTGTGCGGCATCCTCATCGCCGTCGGCGTTGCCGTCGTCATCGGACTGGCGGGACTCGGACGCCGCGCCCTGCCCTCCACGATGGCGATCCTCACTCTCGCGCTGACGCTGCTGTTCGAGCAGCTCGCGCGCACATGGTCGGATCTGACCAACGGCAGCAACGGCATCGTCGTACGCTCCCGCGGGCTCATCCCCGACTACTACACCACCGCCGCGCTGGTGCTGCTGATCGTCGCCGTGGTCTGGCTCTTCGTGCTCCGCGGCCGCCTCGGCCGCCGAGCCCTCGCCGTCAATCTCAATCCAGACCGGGCAGCCCACCTGGGCATCGACGTTCGTGGCACGCGGCTGTCGGCGCTGGTCGTCAGCGCGGCCGTGGCCGCGGCAGCGGGCGCGATCGCCGCTCCGGTCATGGGCCTGGTCTCGCCATCGGCCGGCGGCATCATGCTCTCCACGCAGGTGCTCGTGTGGCTGGCCGTCGGTGGTCGCGGCACGCTGATCGGCGCCTTCGCCGGAGCCGTGATCGTCACCATGGGTCAGCAGTATCTCGGCGAGGCGATCGGCTCGTGGTACCTGCTCGTGCTCGGCGTGATCTTCCTCATCGTCGTGCGGTTCGCCCCGGGCGGTCTCGTCGGGCTCGTGCGCCGCGTCATCCGCATCCCCGCCTACCGTGCGGCGAGGCAGGACGCGCGGCTCTCCGGCCCGATCCTGCGGCGCAAGCTGCCCGCGAAGACGGAGTTCGCGGTGCAGGCCCGCGGCATCAGCAAGTCCTTCGGTGCGACGAAGGTGCTCCTGGGCGTGGACCTCATGGTCCCGACGGGGGAGGTTCTCTGCATCATCGGGCCGAACGGCGCCGGCAAGACGACGCTGCTGAACATCGTCGCCGGAGACATCGCGCCTACCGCCGGTACGGTGGCGATCTTCGACGCCGACGCGACCCGCTGGCGCATCCACCGTCGCGCCCTGGCCGGCATGGGCAAGGTGTTCCAGATCCCGAGCGTCTTCACAGAGCTCTCCCCGGCCGACAACCTCCGGCTCGCGCGCAGCGAAGCACTCCAGCCGCGCGAGGTTCCCGAAGCCCTCGCCCGGTTCGAACGCGACGACGGCCGGTCCGCCGCCGAGCTGCCGCTGGCGGATCGTCGGTCGCTCGAGCTCGCGATGGTGCTCGTGTGGGGGCCCGAGGTCGTCATCCTGGACGAGCCGGCCGCTGGTCTGTCGCACGAGGAGTCCGTTGCATTGGCGCGACTTCTGCGCAGCGTCGCGACCGAGACCGGCGCGACGCTGGTGATCATCGAACACGACATGGACATCGTCCGCGAACTCGCGGACCGCGTCGTGGTGCTCGCGAACGGGCGCTTCCTCGCGGAGGGGACGATGGAGGAGATCACCGCGCGAGACGATGTGAAGGATGCCTACTTGGGAGTTGTGACGTGATCGAGGTGAACGCGCTCGCGGCCGGTTACGACGGGATCCCCGTCGTCCCGCGGCTGGACCTGACCATCGCCGCCGGGGAAGTGATCGCATTGCTGGGCCGCAACGGCATGGGCAAGACCACGGTGATGCGCACGTTGGCCGGCCAGCTGCCCGCGATCGACGGCACGGTGCTCCTGGACGAAGTGCCGCTTCGTTCGGGTCGCGCCGATCTCGCGGCGCGCGCCGGCCTGTCGTTCCTGCCCGATGACCGGGGCGTCTTTCCCCGCCTGACGGTCGCGGAGAACCTCGCCCTGGCGCGACGTCGCGGCTACGAGCCGCCGGTGGATGTCACCGCTCTGTTTCCCGTGATCCGGGAGCGCATGAACGTCAACGCCGGCGACCTCTCCGGAGGGCAGAAACAACAGGTCGGACTCGCGCGCGCGATCCTGGCGGGGGAGAAGGCGATCCTCGTCGACGAGTTCTCCCAAGGCCTGCAGCCCTCGCTCGTGCGCGACGTGCTGGCGGCGTTCCGCGACATCGCCGGCGCCGGAGTCATCATCGTTCTGGTGGACCAATCCCCGCAGCCGCTCGTGGAATTCGCCACACGCGTCTTGGCCATGGAGAAGGGCGCGATCGTGCTCGACTCGCCGGCCGCCGACGTGCGCGAAGATCCCCAGCGACTGCTCGACTTCCTCGTCGTCTGACCACGTCGCGCCGGCCCGCCACGAGAGAACGCGCCGGTTTGTTGTGCGGGGGGTGGGTTGGCTCGCTGTCCCGGAACCCGCCGTCGGTACCTCGGCGCCGACTGATGTCAACGCGAACCTCAGCCAGCCCGAAGCGCTGCCTCAAGGTGCTCGCGTTGCAGGGCGAGTTGGTCGACCGCCAGGTAGTCCGAATGGGTGGCGATTCGCCACATGTAGCCCGGAGCGGTTTCAGAAGCGCCTCGGTCAACGGGGTTCCCCTCGTCTCGGTAGGCGTACACGGGGAAGCCGAGGTAGTCGCTCCGGCGCCAAAGGTTGCGCCACTTCGACACCTCCCTGCCTTTCGCGCCGAGCATTCCGGTCAGACTGTGAGGGCTGGCGTCCGGCGGACACAGCTGCGCGCACGCAAACTCAGCTTCGACCTGCCTTTTCCATGGATCTAGCCCGAACAGGCTGGGCCCCAGGAGGCCGGGCACGCCCAGGACCTGGCACCCGAAGACCGAGGGGAAGAACCGACTGAAGTAGGCCCGGAGCTGGCTGCCGTACGAAAGCATCGCGATTCGATCCGTAAGCAGGCGTATGTCGTGCGGTGCGTAGCCGACTGTTTCGCCTCGTAGCGACAGGATGGTCGCGGCCGCGATGGTGGAGCCCATCGAGTGCGCCGTCATGATGATGGCGCGGTCGACAGGCCGCCCGTTGCCCAGCGTCTCGGTCGTTTTGAGGAACCTTCGCGAGTATTCGGCAAGTTCGGGTACGGTCCTCTCGGCGAAGCACGGCGGGGCGAAGGGGTGCCCGGCTCGGGGGAAGAAGGCGACCACATCCCAGAACACACCCAGGGGTCGGTCAACGCTGGACACGGCGTTGGCGACCACCGCTCCGGCTGCCAGAACGGCCAGTGCAACGAGTACGGCCGTCGTCATAGTCCGTATCTCACCGGGCAGGCCCGGCTTGATCGTGGTGAGCCACGCCTTGACGAAGTCGAACAGGGCCGGCGACGCCAGTGTGATGAAGCCGGTCATCGCCAAGGCGGAGATCCAGGCGAAGAGCGGTTCGCCGCGATGCGCAAGGTGTGAGGTGCGTCTGGTCATCGCCCTGAGACGAGTCCGCTCGGCCTCCGCTTCCAGCTTGACGGGGTACCCCGACGTATCGGGCCTTTCGACACCGCCGCGCTCCGCGAACGTGCGCTCGCCTCGGGAGTCCTTTTCGGCCGTCCAAGACAGCTTCGGAAGCGTGTATTTCGTGAGTCGGCGCATCGTCGACACAGCGACGACGATGAGGAGGATGAGGGTCAGCCCCACGATGACCGTCAGTACGACGGCGAACCGTTCGTAGGCGTCGGGAATGTTCCATTCCGCAGCCGAGGGCGGTGCCGCAGGGGTGCGCCAGAGACGGTCGGCCGCTGCCGGCTGCGGTGCGCCCAGCCAGGCCGCGAGCCCCAGCACGAGAAGGCTCGACAGCGCCATGGAGACGAACAGTGCGAGCATCATGGCCACCGCCGCCCCGTGACCATCCCACGCCCTGAAGCGAAGCGCCGGGAACTGCGGCTCAGCCCCCGCGGACGGTGGGGTCTCCGGCGCGCAGGGGACGGGAGTCAGCGCCCGCGCGTCTCGCGTCGACCCGCGGACGAAGAACAGGAATGCGATCACCACGGCCGCACCCAGAAACGTGACAAGCCATTGCGTCGTCCCGGACGGCAGGATCGCGCCCACGAGTAAGCCGATTCCGCCTACCCAGAGGAAGGTGTACCCAGCGGTCCGGAGCCGCGGGGATGCTTGGCGCCAATTGAGCGCTGACAGCGCAAGGAACAGCGCCAGCGTCATCAACACGATCGGCGTTCCGATCAAGCCCGTGAACTGCGGTTGCGCGCCCGGCTCGTTCGCGAAGGAGACGAAACTGGTCAAGATGAGCCAGCTGACGTACGCGCAGGAAGCGACGACCAGAGACACGAGAGCATGAAAGCGCTTCTGGTCGATCCGCCGGTGCGGAGGCTGATTCATCCGATTCTGCACCCACCGCGGCATGCGCCGGCGAGCGGCCTGCGGTTCCGCGTCACGCATCGGTGTGCTCGAGGCGAGCACCACAAAGACACCGACGATGACGATCCCGGCCACGGCGCCGACGGCGAACACGAGCGGCACGATCCGCGGTGCGTCAAGGCACGCGAGGGTCAGAGTGTCTGCGGGAACGGCCACGCAGTCCGCTTTCGGGAATGCGGCGTCGAAGGCGAGCAGGAAGAGGACGAGGAGGATGGAGGCCGCCACGTGCAGCCACTCGGATGTCGACCTCACGCGGGCGCCCGCCCAGAACCCCCGCGTCGAGAGGAGGGGCAATCCCTTTTCGTGGTTGCCGCCGATATCCTTCGCGAATTGCTCGACAGGCGCGTCGAATCGCACTCGGCCGCGGCGGCCGATCCAGTACAGGACGAATACGACGGCGATCGGGATGAGGCCGAGAAGGGCCGCTCGACTGTCGGCATCGAACGCCCGCAAGCCGTCGAAGAGGGAGGGGAGCGCGGCGCAGACCGCGTCGGTGCCCTCCGCGAAGCGGCGGAAGCACTGAACGGCGACCAGATCGATCGCGACGGCGGAGAATGCTGCGACCGCGATGAGAGTGAGAATCAACCCGAAGAGTCGAACAGTTCCCGCGCCGACGCCGCCTTCCCACGTTCGATGCTCACCGCTTTCCTGTGCCGGAATCTCTCGAGTCCAGTAGGCGAGGTTCACCAGCGCGTACGGCAGCACAAGGAACCATCCCACATGCACCAGGGCCCGACCGATCGCCTGGGTCGCGCCACCGCCGGTTCTGGCTTGGGCGCCCCACGAAAAGGCCACCGGCGTGACCACGCCACCCCTCGCCTGATCGGTGCGACGCGCCCAGAAGGAACCCAGAGTATCCCCGCCGACCCTGACGACGCCGTCGCTCTCCACCTCGAGCATCTCCGCCGGAGGGGTGTTGAAGACGCCATGAATTCTCAGTTCAAGCAATTCCATGTCGTTCACGCTCAAGCCTTTCTGCTCGTCCCTCGACCGATATCGACGCGCACGAAGGGCCGGCGTCTCGCGCCTTGCGGTGACGCGCCAATTCCCTTTGAGCCGTGGGGCGAAGTCGCCACCGATGTGGGTATCACTGCCCTTGCTGCACTTCGGTTTCACCGCTGCGCAGCGCGGCGACAAGAAATCTCTGCATGTCCGCGAGCGCAAACGCGCTCGGACGGCAACCCGTGAGAGTCGAGTGCGTGGGCTGCGCGGCTGACAGCGTGAATGTCTGAATCCTTCCCGGGTCAAGGAGCCGCGCAGCAGAGGCGAGTTTCACCGCGGGTGAGATCTGATCGCCGTAATAGCGATAGCCGCGAACACACAGGTCGGTGCGCTCCCTGAGCCGTTTCTGATCACTTCGAGACAGCCCGAGTGAGGAGGGAAAGAGCGGAAGAGACGGCTGTGCGACGATCGCCGCCTTCACCTGATCGTCCACTGCCAACGCGAGCGCAAAGTTGCCCGAGAAGCACATCCCGACGACGCCGTAGGGGGATTCTTCGGGTGCCACATGCTTGTCGATGAAATCCTTGAGCCATACGACGCTCTTTGAAACGCTGCCCCTCGCGATCAGGTGCACTTCCCTTCGGACGCAGATCTGCTTCACGCTGTCCCACGCCCGCAGTGATCCGTCCACCCCGAACATCGAGGGAAGCACGACGCGGAAGTCAGCGGACAGCCGATCCGCGAGCGAGACGATCCGTTTGTCTATTCCTGGGAATTCGTGCAAGAGCAGCACGCTGCGTCGAGATGGAGAGGGCGTCGGGTCGACGACGTAGAAGTTGTGTTCATGGTCGCCATGGACGTACTCGTGCCGCACCCAGCCGGACGGGCACCATTGCTCCGTATGAGCGTCAGCCAGCATGGGCGTGTTCGGGTCTGGTCGACCTGACCGGGGACCGGCCGCTGCACGCGGTCGTGACAATCGGCTCCACGAATACCCCCAGAGGTCGAAAACAACCCTGCGAGGATTCGACGTGAACCTCGGGTAGCGCAGGTCACAATTCGATCAGCACCGACATGAACTCGAATGTAGAAGCGCCGAACATCTGTTTACTACTCTGGCCCGCCTATCGATGTCAAGGGGTACTACTGGTACCGGGTGGCGCCCGGGGTGGATGATGTGGTCATGGCCGCGACGCCATCGGTGATTCGAACGCCGGATCAGCAGATTCGCGTGTTCGTGAGCTCTACCCTGCGGGAGCTCGCCGACGAACGACGCGCTGTGCAGCAGGCGATCGAGCGCCTGCGACTTGCCCCGGTCATGTCGAATCTCGGTGCACACCCTCATTCGCCCGCCGAGCTGTCCCGGTCGTATCTCGCGCAGAGCGACATCTTCGTCGGCATCTATGCCGACAGCTATGGCGACGTAGCTGCCGACGGGACGACGTCGGCCATCGAAGATGAGTACGATCGGGCTCCTCCGACCATGCCGAAGCTGATCTACATCAAGGAAAGCGACGGACGCGACGACCGCCTCGAGCGTCTGATCGACCGCATCCAGATTGACAACACCGCTTCCTACCTGCCGTTCACGGATACGGACGAGTTGGTGGGGCGGGTTTTGACGGATCTCGCCACACTCTTGGCAGAGCGCTTCGACGAGACTCGGCCCGAGGCCGGCGACGATGCTGTCGAGTCCGCGCCCCCTGTCCCTCAGCTTCCGGTCGCATTCACGAAGACCGTCGGTCGCGAGGAGGACGTCTCACGGGTGCGGCAGCTGCTCGCGCGGGACGACAACCACGTGGTGACCTTGGTAGGCCCTGGCGGAATCGGCAAGAGCCGACTCGCCGTCGAGGTCGCCGCCGCGTCAGAGGACATGTTTCCGGATGGAATCTACTTCGTGGCGCTCGAAGGCGTGCAGGAGCCCGGCCTGCTCCTTCCCACGATCGCTTACTTCTTCGGCGTCCGCGACAACGGCGAAGTGGCACTGGAAGAGCGCATTTCTCACGCGCTCGAGGACAGACGGGTGCTGATCGTGCTCGATGACTTCGAGCAGATCGTGGAGGCTGCACCGGCGATCGTCCAGCTCTACACCGCGGCGCCGCACGCGCGTTTTCTCGTGACCAGCCGAATCGTGCTGCGGATCCGCGGAGAGCAAGTGTACGAGGTGGAATCGCTTCGTCTGCCGGGGGACACCGGACCTCTGAATCCTGACCGAGCCCGTGCATCCTCGGCGGTTGCACTGTTCGTCGACCGGGCACAGGCGGTCAAACCCGACTTCACGCTCACGACAGAGAACGTGGCCGCTGTCGTCGACATCTGCAAGCGACTCGAGGGTCTGCCCTTGGCCATCGAACTGGCGGCGGCGCAAGTGCGGCTGCTCACACCGCGCTATATCGCCCAACGCTTGGATCACAGCCTCAGCGTTCTGACGGTGGCGAACCGCGACATGCCCATTCGGCACCGGACCATGCGGACGACAATCGAATGGAGCGTCAGCCTGCTCAGCCAAGAGCAGCGCACGTTGCTGGAAGATCTGGGCGTCTTCGCCACCCGGTTCACTCTGGATGCCGTCGAGGCCATCGGTCGCGGGAGGCCGTGGGACGGCCGCGCAATCGATGCGCTGTCGGAACTGGTGGACGACTCACTCGTCAAGCCGATCGAGGTCGAGGGCAGATCCACCTTTTCGCTGCTCTCGATCATGCGGGAGTATGCGGTCGATCGCCTCAAAGCGCGCGGCGAGATCGATGAGCTTCGGGCGGCCCATGCCGACTACTACGCGGACCTTGTCCGCCGGGTGGCACCCGGTCTTCGCGGCGCGGGACAAGTCGACGCTGTGCGACAGATCGGCTGGGAGCTGTCGAATCTGCGGGCCGCCGTGCGTCATCTGATGGATGGCAACCGACTCGACGACGTCGCGGAGCTCGCGTGGACCCTGTTCGTCTATTGGTGGATCTCGGGCTTCCTCTCCGAGGTGCGTCTGTGGATGCTCGAGCTGCTTGAGAAGCACCAGCCGATCTCGCAGCGCACTCGCGCGGTGGCGGAGTTCTTCGCCATGTGGAGCGAGTTGTGGCAGCATCCGTCGAACGAAGTCGTCGCCGGACTGGGCGAGAGCGCACGGTTGTTTGCAGAGAGCGGAGATGAGGATGCCGCGGCCATCGCGCTCGCGGGGCGCGCGACGGCGAGACTCCAGTTCCCCGACTTCGACGCAGAGGCCGTTGCGCTCGAACTCAACGAGGCACTCGCCACCTTCCGCAAGGTAGATGACCGCTGGTCTGAATCGATGGCCGAGGTCGGCCTCGGTTGGGTCGATGTGGTCGGGGGCCATCTCGACGGGGCCCTGGCCCACTTCTCTCGCTCCGCTGAGATCGCCGACGAGGGACACGACCCGTACACGCGAGCCGTTGCGGGCAACAATCGCACGCGGGTGCTGTTCTTGACCGGGCAGGTGGAGGCGGCTGAGCAGGAGTGGTTCCTCACCCTCAGACTGTCGATCCGGTTGCACTACGAGGAAGGCGTCGCATTCGCGCTGGACGGTCTCGCCGCGATCGCCGCGACCCGGGGGGACGCATGGCGCGCGGGCGCCTTCTCGCAGGTTGCGGCCTCGGCCCGCCGGCGCACCGGCATCCTGGATGTCGAGGGTCTTGCCGTGCAGAGAGCTCCGCTGGCAGCTCTTCGCGAACGCGACCCGCAGGGATTGGCGGCGGGCGAGCGCGCGGGAGCCGCGATGGCCTTGACCGAGGCGGTGGCGGTCGCGTTGCCAGACGCCGAGCCGAGCGTGAAAGAGGCCATGGCGCTGTGGTGAGGGCCAGCTATCTGGCGGAGGCGGACTGACTCTGCCCGGCTGAAGTCGGCGAGGGCGTGTCTGATCCGCCTACTTCTTGAACGTTTCACCGTTGTTCATGTATTGCTTCGACCAAGCGATGAGGTCATCCGCCCAGCCCGAGGAGTTCGACGAGTACCAATGGCCGGTGAGCTCGACACCGGCGAGCTTTGCAATCCCGATGTCGTTCATGTGGTCTTCAAGACCCGTTCCCCACCCCTTGAAGTTGGCTTCCCAGTATCCGCCGGTTTCGGGGTGGTAATCCGGCACGTAGTTCTGCGGGAACCATTTCGCCCACATGTAGCGCTCAAGGATGATGGTCAACTGCGGCCGCTCCTTGAGGGACTCAACGCCTAACGCTTGCTTGTCGAGCTTGTCGAAGAGGTTCTTGTAGATCTGCTCTTGTGCTGCGGTGTCGATGACGGCGGCGGCATCATCGGGTAACTGCGCCACGTTCCCCGCCCGCGTGCCGAAGGCCTCCTCGATGGCTTGTATGTGCCGCTCGAGGGCTTCGAGGGTGTCCGTCAAATAGGACATCGGGCTGCTGCTCTTGACGCCAGGACGCGGGGCGGCGCCGACGATGTTCCCCGTGGTGCCCACGGCGGCGATGACAGGATTTTCGGCTCTTTCGACAATGGCTGCCACTCGCTTCGTCGCCTCTGCGACTTCCGCGGCAGTGCCTCCGATCTTCGACGCCATCAGTGCCGCGGATAGCAGCGGCTCAAAGCCCGCTGCGAAGCCGATCGTCACGGCGGCGAGGAGTATCTGCGTCATGAGCGCATTGGCTTGTGCCTGGCTGCTGAGCGCGTCTTGAAAGGAACTCCTGGCGTCGTCCATTCCACCTGCCATTCTCAGGATCGCTTGCCGCCAACTCGAAAGCTTCTGCCCGAACACGCCCCGCCAACGCAGATCCTGTGTCGTGGCGGCCTGGCGACCCTTGAGAGCGTTGATCTGGGTCTGCACATGTGCCTCACGCAGCGCAGGCGTGACCTGGTCGACATAGGCATCGTGTGCGGCGCCGCGAAACCACTGCATCTTGCCGTTCATCATCTGCTTGGTCTTCAGGCCCAGAACGCCCTTGCTGCGCAGGTCCGCTGCATCTGACTTCCCCAGCTTGGTGGCGAACGCGACGTCAGTGGGCCGGTGCTTCCTGTCGACGAACGGCACGACGTTCGGATCCCGTTGGACAACGAGGGCTTTGCCGGTGCGTGCGGGAGGTGTGTCTCGCAGCAGAGCAGACGTGGCGACATTTCCGGCGGTCCGCTGAAGACGCGCCACGCCGGGCCGGGAGGTGATGAGGCCGGTCTCGGGCTCGAGGCGGGCGGCCCCCGAGGCCTGTCGGAATCCGGAGCCTCGAGGCTCCCGTTGCGGAGGATCTTGTGACCGCGTTTCCCCGCGGCGGCCACCGTGCCTTTCGGTCGCCATCGAGGCATCGTATCGCTGCACAACGCCACGCTGTCCAGCAACCGACGCCTGATCTGCCCGCATGTGAAGAGTCCATGGTCTCTTCAGGCAGAAGACGCATGAGCGCGGCCAATTCGGCGAGGCTCTGTTCGGCCTCGTCGCTCGGTCGTCAGTAGAACCCGCCCTCGGGATTCGGGGCCAGGTACACGTCCACGACGTCATCGTGGAGGACGAACCGGACATTGCCTGCAGGCTCACCGCTCGGCGCGGGCGGTACGTGATCGGGGTCGACGTCGAAATCGGCGATGGTGTCGAACGTGGGTGCGACGCAGCGGAACATCGAGATGTGATTCTCTGCGACCACCGCGAGACACCGCTTATTCTCGGGCTTCGTCGTGACCCATATCTGCAGGTCGCCGTACGAGCCGTACGAGACGAAGTCCGCCTCCGTCACGCCCCAGTCCCGGGCCGTCTCCTCGTCGAGGGGAATGGAGCCCTGGGCGGACTGCGGCGTGAGCTGTGCCACCGGTTTGGGCTCGCTCGACACATTGACGACGAGGAAACCGATCGCGATCGCCGCCACCAGCACGGCGACCGCGGCGATCACCCAGGGCAGGATGCCGCGGAAACGCCCTGTCGAATCCGGCGCAGGCTCGGTCGCCGGGCTTGTCGACTCGTTCATCGGTGTATCCCTTCGGTTCGGATCAGCCGGGGTGATGACGCTCGCTCTGGACCGGATCTGCGGCGCCGCCCCACTAACCCTGCGACGTGTTCGGGTCGGCGGCTCGGTTGTAGACGAAGACGTCGACGTGGTCGCTCTCGAGAACGAATCGGGTGACACCGCGGCCGGCGATCGAGGCCAGGTCCGCCTGGGTGTCGAGCCCGTCGGGGGAGCACCCTTCGGCGCCGCGTCCCTCGCGGAATCCCTGACCGGGCACGGTCACGAACAGGCAGGCCATGCCGTAGCGGGACGCTCCGCTCCAGACCTCCATGCCCTCGAAGTCCTCATAGTGCCGAAGCTCGTCTGCACGGATACCCAGCGCGTCGAGAACGCCGTGTGGGTCATGCGGCGCATCGGCTCCGCTCGGCTTCAGCGCGAGCACGAAGTCCGGTGCGGGCTCGAAGATCCCACGTCCCTGCGCAGCGGGGACGGGCGGGATCCTCATTGTCGACGTGTCTGACGGGCTCTCAGCGGCAAGCGACGCGAACATCCACGCGATGAGCGCCACGATCAGCGCGAGGGCCGCGAAGGCGCCGACGAGGATCGCCCGCCCTCGGCGTCGGCGCCACCACGGTGCCGCGGGCGCGCCGTCGTTGATCGGCCTCTCGGCACCCTGCGGGGCAGCAGTCGCCGCCGGGCGCAGCCCTTCGACGGGTCCCGGCGGCTCAGCGACCGGGGCGTCGTCACTCACTCGGGCGTGGTCGGGAACCACGGCGGGAACCCTCGCGGCCGCATCGGCGGCGGGCGCCGACTGGTGGCCACGGGCCGCCGCTTCGAGTTCGGAGAGCCGTGCCTGAGCCGCGGCATCCCCTGCGATGTCGGCATCCGGTCCATATGCGCGTCGCCGTAGACGCTCCAACTCGTCCGTGTGCTCGAGCTCGACCGACCCCCGCGGGGCATCCATCCCCCGATTATCCGCCCGGGCGGCAGGGGCGAAAAGGGGTGCCCGGAACGGGGCGGGGCTACCCGATCGCCGAGCCCGAACCGGCATGAGTCGCAGACAGCGTGGGTCTTAGGTCCCTGTCCCTGCCGCGGCGCGAAGAGGACCATGGGTTATCCCGCACAGCGGGAAGACCGAGGAGGCAAGATGCGAGCGTTGGTGTACACAGGTCCGGGTGCGATCGTCTGGCAGGACGTGCCGGCTCCGACAATTCAGAAGCCGACAGACGCGATCGTCAAGGTCGAGACGACGACGATCTGCGGGACCGATCTGCACATCATCAAGGGAGACGTTCCGACCGTGGAACCAGGACGCATCCTCGGTCACGAGGGGGTCGGCGTGGTCACCGAGGTCGGTGCGGCCGTCACCGAGATCGCCGTCGGCGATCGCGTGATCATCTCGTGCATCTCGGCGTGCGGCAAGTGCAGCTATTGCCTGGAGGGCATGTATTCGCATTGCCTCGCGGACGAGGGAGCATCGGGGATCGGCTGGATCCTGGGCCACCTCATCGACGGCACCCAGGCTGAATACGTGCGGGTGCCCTTCGCCGAGACCTCGCTGCACAAGGTGCCTGAGGGCGTTGCGCCCGAAGAGGCTGCCATGATCAGCGACATTCTGCCGACGGGGCACGAGATCGGCATCAAGTACGGCGCGGTCAAGCCGGGCGATGTCGTGGCCGTCATCGGCGCCGGCCCCGTCGGTCTCGCCGCGATGACCACGGCCGCTCTGTACGGACCCAGCCGCGTCATCGCGATCGACATCGACGCCAACCGGGTCGAGCAGGCCAAACGCTTCGGCGCCAGCGACGGTGTGGTCTCGACGGACTCGGACTGGAAGGAGCAGGTGCTCGCGCTCACGGATGGCCTGGGCGTGGATGTCGCCATCGAGGCCGTCGGCGTGCCGGCGACCTGGGACATGTCGCTGGCGATCGTGCGACCGGGCGGCCACGTCGCCAACGTCGGCGTGCACGGCAAGCCGGTGAGCTTTCCGCTCGAGACGGCGTGGATCCAGAACCTCACGATCACCACCGGACTCGTCAACACCGACACGGCGCGCATGCTCATCAAGATGCTCGCCCAGGGGCGACTGGACGTCGCTGGTTTCATCAGCCACCGCTTCGCGCTCGAGGACATCATGAATGCCTATGACACCTTCGGCCGCGCGGCCGAGACGAAGGCGCTCAAGGTCATCCTCACGGCGTGATCACCGCACCGGCGTCTTTTGCTGACTCAGTGTCCGTATCTTCGGTCCCGAGCCTCATCTGGTCGGTAGGCTGGGGGGACGCGCATGATAGGAGTCCTAAGCCATGCCGAAGATTTCAGCCCCTACCGTGGCTGAGCACCGCAGGCGTCAACGTGAGGCGCTCCTGGCGGCCGCGACCACGCTGCTCGTGCAGGGCGGCGTCTCGGCAGTCACCCCCGCGGCCGTCGGCGCGGCAACCGGCTTGGCCCGCCCCAGCGTCTACCAGTACTTCGACTCGGCCGCCGGCATCCTGGCGGCCATCATCGAGGACTCCTTTCCGCGCTCGAACGCTCAGCTCGCCGCCGCCCTCGACGGGCTCACCGAGCCTGCCGAGGTGATGGACGCGTACGTCCGCGAGACGCTGCGCCAGGCCGCCGAGGGAGCGCACCGGCCCGCCGCTGCGCTGTCTGCAGCCCAGTTGCCGGACGGATGCCGCGCCCGCCTGGCCGAGCTGCACCACGAGCAGATCGCACCGTTCATGGGCGCACTGCAGCAGTTGGGCGTGCCCGATCTGATGATCACCGCGCGTCTGCTCGGCGGGGTCCTGGAGTCGGCGATGGGCGCCATCGAGTCGGGTTCGGATCCGGATGCCGTCACCCGCACGACGCTGGCCCTGATCCACGCCGCGGTGCAGCCGGCCGCAGTGCCGCGGGCCTGACGAGCCTCAACGCACGAAGCCCCCCGGACGCCAGGAGCATCCAGGGGGCTTGACGACGAGCTCTATGCAGCCACTGCCACGGGCGCGTGCGCGCTCAGGTCGCCGTCGACCATGGCGAGTACGGCGTCCATCAGGGGCAGGTGCGTGCGGTCGTGGGTCACGAGCAAGGTGGCCACGTTGCGCGTGCGCGTCAGCTCGATGATGAGCTCGATGATGGCGGAGCCGCGTTCCTGATCCAGGGAGCTGGTGGGCTCGTCGACGATCAGAACGGAGGGGTCGTTCATGAACGCGCGGGCGATGTTCACCCGCTGGCGCTCACCCCCGGAGAGAGCGTTCGGGCGCTTGTGCGCCTTCTTCTCCAGGCCGACCGCGGCCAGCAGTTCCATGGCCTTCGCCCGCGTCTCGGACCGCGAACGCCTGGTCGGGGTCGAGCCGAGGTGGCTCATCACCTCGAGCTGCTCGAGGGCGGTGAGCGAGGCGAGCAGGTTGGCCTGCTGGAACACGATTCCGATCTGGTCGCGGCGCAGGGCCGCGGTCTGGATGCGGGACAGGTCCGCAGCGGGGGTGCCGTTGATCAGCACCGAGCCCTGCTGCGGCGCGATCAACGTCGAGGCCACGGCCAGCACGCTCGACTTGCCCGAGCCGCTCGGGCCGGTGATCGCCGTGATCTCGCCGGGCTTGACGATGAGGCTCGCCGCGTTGATCGCGGTGATGATCCCGTCGCCGTCCGGGTAGGTGAGGGTGACGTCGCGAAGTTCGATCATGGTCTGTTCCTCGAGGAAGCCAACCAGGAGGGTGATGAGGAGCACCACGGAGGCGATGAGAGCGAACCGGCCCCGGGCAAAGCCGAGGTCACGCCATGCAACGAACACGTTCAATCTTACTGACAGTGGTGTCGGTACGACTGCCGTGCAGAAGCCTAACATCGCGAAAACGCGGCTCCTGACAGGACGCCGAGCGCGCCTGGCGGAGGCTGGTGCTTCGTCGGGGCGGGTCAGACGGTCGGCTGGAGGTCCTCGACAGCGCCGCGGTTCTTCGTCTTCTTCGTCTTCTTCGACGGCCGTTCGGGGCCGCGCATGATCAAGACGGGGCAGTGCGCGTGCTGGGCGCACGCCGTGCTCACCGACCCGAGCAGCAGCCCGGCGAACCCGCCACGACCACGGCTGCCCATGACGAGCATGGCAGCGTCGTTGCTCTTGTCGATGAGGACACCGGCGGCGGGTCCGGCGGTGACCGTCAGTCTGAGGTCTGCGGGCGGCCCGTCCGGAAAAGCGGTTTCGATCGCGGAGTTCAGGAGCGTCTGGCTCTCCGCCTCAGGAGACCACGTCTGGGTGGCGTAGCCCGCGCCGTCGAACCCCATCGGAAACTGCCACGCCGTCACGGCTTCGAGCGGGGCGTCCAGCGCTCGGGCGAGTTCGGACGCCTTGCGGAGTGCCTCGATCGATGACGGGGAGCCGTCGACAGCGACGATGATCGGCCTCTTATCTGCCTGCCTGCTCATGGTTTCTGCTCCTTGGATTCCGCGATGGTCGGCCGGTCAGTGGGGGAGCGGAGCGAAGTGGGGGATCGGCTGCGGCTTGTCGTGCTCGGGGCTCCCTACCGCGGGCGCCGGATCCGTGGGGCTGCGCGGTGCGGTGCTCTGTTCCGAGGCTTGCGCATTCAGGTCACGCCGGATCCAGGTGCGACGCAGGTGTCGCGGGAAGCGTCTGCCGCTGACCGTCACCGGGACGAGCCGTACGAAGTCATGCTTGGAGGTCGGACTCCACGACACGAGATTCAGGACGCCGGACGCCTCGATCTCGGCGTCGGTGTCCATCCGCTCCGCCTTGGCGCGAATGACCACGCTCCAGTAGTACTTCTCATCGGAGCCGTCGACCTCGAAGGCGACGGCCGGATTCGCCGCCATGCTGCGCAGTTTGCTGCCCGGGGCGGATCGGACGAACACGCTCCCGTCGTGCACGAGGAAGTTGAGCGGAAAGACGTCGGGGTGCCCGTCGAAGGCCTCCAGCGCCAACCGACCCAGCCGGCTCAGCTCGACGAGGCGCCAGCACTCCGCGATGGTCAACTCCTCCACCCCCGCCTCCGCCGCCGAAAGCGGTTCGGGGTGGGGCTGCGCGCGATAGGGGTTGGGTTCGACGCGAGGTTCCATGCTCAAGGTCACTTCCATCCTTGTTCCGGAGGGTGAAATCTGGATGTGATCTCACCGTGCCCGATGAAGCGATCTCGTCATAGGGCCGTTGGTCCCACCGGCATCCGGTCGTGAAGCTCGACGATCAGCGGGACCTCGACTCACCTGCCGCCGGGTCCGTGATCCCCAGCGCCAGCATGATCAACCCGATCTCAGCAAGGCCGGCCACGAAATAGACGGCCTGCAGGAAGCTGAACGGGATGAAGACCATCTGGACGAAGATCCAGATCAGCAGCGCGAAACCCGCTGTCGCGGCGCCCAGGACGCGCCAGCTGCTCCTGGTGAGGTTCAACAGGAACGCGGCGGTGTGAACCCCGCCGACGACCACCGCGAGAAGCAGCCCGGGCACGAGATAGCTCGTGAAAGGCGTGCCGAGCAGGTAGTCCTCGGGTGGGCTGAGCACAGTGGCCGTCTGCGGCAGAGGCTCGGCGACGATGAGGGCGGATCCGCCCGCGAGGGCGGTGACCGCGACGAAGGCCTGGGTCAGCATGAGCCCGGTCCTCGCGAACCTGCTCCTGCCGCCGACATAGTCGAGTCCGCGCGACGCGGTGGCCGATTGCATGTCGCTGCTCAGCTCTGACTCGCGGTGACCGGAAGCAAGGTCGCCACCGCCCAATCGCGGGCGCGCTGCTGCTCGTCGGGCAGGAGCCGGCTGTCGAAGTCGACGAGGAAGTTCTCGTGCGCATCGACGTGCACGCCCCGCTTACGAAGCCGACGCTTGATGGCGGCGGCGGCGTCGCCGGCGAAGATCAGCGGAAAGTCCGCGCGCGTCGAAAAGGCGGCGAACCGCGCGTTCACTTCGGCGACCGGAACGCGTTCCAGCCATTCCCGCACGCCCGGATCCTGTGCGCCGGGCTCGAGATGCAGCTGCTTCTTTTCATCGTCGGCCCAGGCCGCGGCGTCTTTCCGGGACGAGGGTTGCGGCAGCGTGTGCGCGTGGGTTGGTGAACCGATCACCACCAGGTCGAGACCGCTCAGCTCGACGGGGGCGTTCGCCGCGGTGGTCACCGTGACGGTCGTGCCCGCTGCCTGGAGTGCTTCGGCAATCGCTTCGGCGATCTGCCTGGTGTTGCCGAACATCGATTCGTAGACGATCAGTGCGTTCATTGTCCCTTCCCCTTCGCTGGCTTGGCATGGGGAGTCTGCACCTGCCGGGCATCGCGCACATGGGCCGAACGTCCCGTCGTCTGGTGCGCGAGCGCGGCGGCTAGTCCGAATGGTGCTTGCGCTCGGCGCCGTACACGGCCGCTTGCGTGCGACGCTCCATGCCGAGCTTGGCGAGCAGGCCACTGACGTAGTTCTTGACCGTCTTCTCCGCGATCCCGAGCCGGTCGCCGATCTCGCGATTGGTCAGGCCCTCGGCGATCAGCGACAGCACCTGACTCTCCCGCAGCGACAGTGCGGGGACGGCCGGATCGGGACGGTCGGAATGCTCGCTGTGCAGGGCTCGGGCGGCTCGCCACATCACGTCGGGCGGCTGGACGGTGCCTCCGGCGGCGGCACGGCGGATCGCCTGCACGAGCAGGCCACTGCGCACATCCTTCAGGACGTAGCCGCTGGCGCCGGCGAGGACCGCGGAGCGCAGCGCCTGATCGTCGTCGTAGCCGGTCAGGATGAGGCAGAAGACCTCCGGATGCGTGGAGCGGATGTCGCGGCACAGGTCGATGCCGTTCCCGTCGGGGAGCCGCACATCCAGTACGGCGACATCGGGCCGGGTGGCCTCGATCCGGCGCATCGCCTCGCGCACGTTGGCCGCTTCGCCGACCACCTCGAGGTCGGGTTCCGCGTCGACCAGCTGTGCGATGCCGCGTCGGACGATCTCGTGGTCATCGAGCAGGAACACGCGCGTCATCCGTCGGCTCCTTCCTCGTTGTCCGTCGGCGCGTGCCACCGCACGCGCGTGCCACCACCGGGCAGTCGCGTGACCTCGCAGTCACCGCCGCGCAGGGCGGCGCGGGTGGCGATGTTCGCCAGGCCGCTGCGGGGAACCGAATCCGGCACACCCACTCCGTTGTCGTCCACGCGCAGCTCGACCCGGTCGTCGGTGACCGCGACGGCGATCTCGACGGTGTGAGCGTGCGCGTGTTTGACGATGTTGGTCAGCAGTTCGCGGAGCACGGCCACCATGTCGTCCGCCAGACCCAGCGAGACGAGGCTGTCGAGGGGGCCGGCGAAGGCGATCCTCGGCGGCGTCGGCAACGAGTCGGCGACATCGGAGGCGACGTCGAGCAGCCGATCGCGCAGGCGCTTGGTGCCGGGCCGGTCGCCGCTGCTGAGGGCGAAGATGATCGTGCGGATGTCTTTGATGGTGGCATCGATCACGTCGATCTGAGCCTCGATGGCCGCGGATGAGTCGGCGTCCACGAGCGAGGACACGCCCTGGAGGGCGAGTCCGGCGCCGAACAGTCGCTGGATGACCTGGTCGTGCAGGTCTCGGGCGATTCGGGCCCGGTCCTGCGTGGTCTCCAGACGTCTGCGGTCGTCTCTGGCACGCACCACCTCCAGCGCGATGCTCGCCTGGGCGGCGAACGCGAAGGCCATCTCGAGGTCCGCAGCCGTGAAGCCCGGGCCGTCGGGCTTGCGTGAGATGGTGAGGACGCCCAGCGGTTCGTCGCCCGCGAAGAGCGGGATGGCGACGGTCGGCCCGAGACCGGGTCGCAGATCGAACATGGCCGTGGCCGGCTCGCCCTCGATGCTCACGGCCTGCCGGCTCGCCAGAGCGCGGGCGGTGAGCGTCCCGGCAGCGCTGAACGTGCGGCCGCGCAGTTGCGTGGCGGATCGGCCGTGCACGGTGGAGAGGATGAGCTCGTTGTCGCCGTGCGGGATGGCGACGGCGACGAGGTCCGCGTCGATCAACGCTGCGACGCGCTCGGCGAGGACGTCCAGGACGTTCTCGCCGGACACGTCCAGCATCGCCGCCATGACGTCTGCGATCGTCGCGTTCCACGCCTCCCGCGTCTTCGCCACGTCGTACAGGTGCGCGTTCTCGATCGCGATTCCCGCGGTCGCCGCCAACGCGACGATGAGTTCCTGATCGTCCGCACTGAACGGCCCGCTCTCGCCCTGGGTCAGGTAGAGATTGCCGTAGATCTGTTCGCCGACCCGCACGGGGACGCCCAGGAAGGAGTCCATGTCCGGGTGGTGGTCCGGAAAGCCGACCGAGCGCGGATCGTCAGCCAGATGCGCCAAGCGAATCGGCTCCCGGTCGGTGATGACCGCGCCGAGCAGACCGCGACCCGTCGGCAGGTGGCCGATCGCGGTGGCCATGTCGCGGTCGATGCCCACGTGGATGAAGCGCTCCAGGCCGCCTTCGCGACTGATCACGCCCAGCGCGCCGTACCGAGCGCCGACAAGCTTCATTCCCGCCTCGACGATGCGGCGGAGAACGACCTCCAGGTCCAGCCGCTCCACGATCGACGTACTCGCCCGCAGCAGGTCGCGCACGCGACGCTCGGAACGGGAAGTGCCTGCGCTGTCCGCTGACGAGCCGACTCTGCGTTCGTCTGCCGCTGCGTCGTCGGTCATCACCGTCTCCCGTCGACGCGATCCTAGCGAGAACGCATGCCGCCCCATACCGGCACTACGGCGTGGATGCGGTCGCAGGGACCACGCAGATCGGCACGCGCGCCTCGACCAGCACGTCCTGACCCACCGAGCCCAGGAAGGACCCGGCCAGCAGGCCTCGACGATGCGTGCCGATGACGAGCAGCGACGACCGACGCGACTCCGTCAGCAGAGCGGGCGAGGGGCTGTCCCGAGCGAGGATGCAGTCCACCTTCACCTCCGGGTGGGTCTCGACGACCTGGGCGCAGACACGGTCGAGAACGCGACGTTGAGCTGCCTTCTCTTCGATGGGCGACGGCAGCAGCGCGACGGATCCGTCCATGGTCGGTCCCGGCATCCGCCAGGCGTGCAGCAGCGTGAGGGCCACACCGCTGGCCGCGGCCTCGGCGGACGCGAACTCCACCGCGCCGGAGGACGAGTCATCGTCGTCGATTCCGACCAGGATCGGACCCGAGGTGTCCGTCCAATCGTCCGGCACGACCACGATCGGCACCTCGGAATGCGACACGATACGCAGCGGTCGCCATCCGGTCAGCGCGGAACGGACGGGTCGGCGGTGATGCGCCCCGATCACCAGGAGATCCGAGAGCCGTGCCGCGTGAAGCAGGGCGCCCGGCATCCTTCCCGCGAAATCGGTCGCGCTGACCTCGGCGTCGGGCGCGATGTTGCGGAACCGTCGCACGGCATCCTCGAGTGCGTCATCGACAACGTCTTCGGCGAACAGGTCCGCCACATCGACCGTGGCGATCTCCACCTGGATCGGCCGCCCCGACGCCCGTTGCGCCGCCCAGTCCAGGGCGACGAACGATGCCTCGGTCCCATCGAAGCCCACCGTCATGCGTTCCACAGCTGCCTCCCGGCCGCTCGACGCGCTCTTCATCGCGCGGCAGCTCCGAGGCTACGATCCGCCCGGCGACCGATCCCAGGGTCCAAAGTCCCGCCGGGCGGGGGCCGTGGGATCAGGCGTGCTGGTCGGGGTGGCCTTCGGACGGCTGAACGGTCCAGCTGGGTGCCTCATCGGTGCCGGCCGATTCATCGTGCTCGGCGTCGGCGCGGGTCGCCTGCACGATCCCGGCGGCGTGATGCGACGGCGCGTAGATCGTGTACAGGCGCAGGGGGGTGTCGCCGGTGTTGCGGACATCGTGCCACGTGCCGGCGGGAACCTGGATCGACCACCCGTCGGAGACATCACGCTCGAAGTCGAGCTGATCCTCGGCCGGCCCCATGACGACCTTTCCTTCGCCCGCATCGATCCGAAGGAACTGATCCGTTCCGGGGTGGGCTTCCAGGCCGATGGACTCGCCCACCGGGATGCTCATCAGCGTGACCTGCAGGTGCGTTCCGGTCCACGCCACCGTCCGGTAGTTCTCGTTCTGCCGGGTGGCCGCCTCGATGTCGAAGGCGTTCGGGTTGGGCCCGACGTCGTTGATGGTCATGTCTGTCTCCTTCGATGGGATGCCGCGATGCATCCGGATCCATCCATGATGCCCCCGACCGGGACTCACGACTCTAGGCTCATCGCACCTGCGCGGCGATCATGGACCCATGAGAGGGCTCCCGCGCCTGGCCGCGGTCGACGAGGCCAACCTCGTGCTCGATCACCCCGGCCAGGTGAATGTGTTCCTGGTCGCCGGGCTGCTGGCAGAGGGCGGGTTCGTCCATGCCGGGGGTGTGCTTGATGTGGATGCCGTGCGCAGGCACGTCGGTGAGCGGATCGCCACGCTGCCACAGCTGCGCCGAGTCGCCGTGGCGGACGGTCACCGGCACCGGTGGGCGGAGGCACCGCCCGACCTGGAGGAACACATCCGGCTCGTCGCCGCCGTGGGAGGGCTGCCGGGGCTGGAGCGCCTGTGCGGTGAGCTGATGAGCGTGCCGCTGCCGAGGGATCGCCCGATGTGGGAGCTGCTCCTCGTCCCCGGCGCGGGGCCCGTCGGGGTGGCGATGGTGCTGCGTATCCACCACGCCCTGGCCGACGGAATGGCCGCGGTGGCCATCGTGCAGCAGATCTTCCATCCGGGTGCGGCATCGGTTGCGGCGGCAGATGCACCCCGGCCCGCGGCGGTGCCGGCTCTCGAACGAGACCTGCGCAGCATCCTCGCGAGGGCGATGTTCAGGTTGCACCGCATGCGCCTGACGCTCAGCGGTCGCGAGGTCGGATCGACGGTGCTCCTGGGGGAGCGGAGCGCCCGTCGTGGCGTCACCTTCCTGGACGCCGGCCTCACCGCACTCGAGGAGAATGCCCGCGTGTGCGGTGCGACCGTCAACGATGCGCTCCTCGCCGCCGTTGCGGCGGGCTACCGTGCGGCGCTGACGGCAGCCGGCGAGGGGATCCCGGATGCACTGCCGGTGTCCGTGCCGGTGGCTTTGCGCCGCCGAGGCACGGCGGGCAATCAGGTCGGCGTCATGCTCGTGCGACTGCCGCTGCGCGAGTCGGATCCGCAGGCGCGCATCCGGAACATCGCCCGCCAGACGAAGGTGGAGAAGACGACCGCACGGCAGCAGGGCACGCTCGAGTTCATGCGCGGACCGGTCGGCGCGCGACTCATGGATCGGTTGGCTCGCCGCCAGCACATGGTCGCCGGGTTCGTCACCAATGTTCCCGGGCCCAGCGGTGCCGTCGAGCTCGCGGGTGCCCGCATCGCGGCCATCTGGCCGGTCGCCGTGCTCGCGGCGAACGTCCGGCTGGGCGTGGCGGCGATCTCCTACGACGGACGCCTGTACTGCGGCGTCCACTTCGACCCCGATCACGTGGCCGGCGCCGAGTTCGCCCGGGGAATGAAGGCCGAGCTTGACCACCAGACAGCGCCGAACACCTGACAGCGCGGAGCCTTGAGTGCCTCAGGGCCGGGGTCGACCTGAGCCGGCCGGCGTCGTCTCGGGACGTTCGGCTCTGGTGACGGCGGCAGTGGTGACGTCGGATAGCGCTGTGAGCACAGTCCGCACGGCAGCGGTGGACGCGTCCCGGCAGTCGCGCTCGGGCGATGGGCGTCGAGTGGGCGTGCGCCTCCTGGTCTTCGCCGCCGCCACCCTGCTGGGCTGGCTCCTGGTATCGATCGGACTCGGCGTCGGGCTGCCACGGACGGGCGCCGGCGGGCTGGGCATCGCCCTCGCGGTGGCCCCGCTGGTAGCGGGGGTCGCATTCGTGGTCACCGCAGGCATTGCTCTCTTCCGCACGACCCACGGATGGGCGCGCCTCATTCTGCTGCCCTGGTTCCTCGCGGTGCTGATCGCGGTCTACAGCCTCTCGGTCGCGCTCGCGGCGGTGTATCCGCCGCGCTCCGTGTCGCGCGCGGCCATGCCCGCCGGCGCGACGGAGATCGAGATGACCGCAGCGGATGGCGTGCACTTGTCGGGTTGGTATCTGCCATCGCGCAACGGCGCGGCCGTCGTGCTCCGCCACGGAGCAGCATCCACAGCGGGGGACACGGCGGCGCACGCGCAGATCCTGCACGACGCCGGATTCGGCGTCCTCGCCACCGACGCCCGCGGTCACGGGAACAGCGGCGGGCAGGGCATGGACCTGGGATGGTACGGCGAGATGGACATTCGGGCCGCGGTCGACGCGCTGGTCGACCGGACGGACGTCGACCCTCGTCGGGTCGCCGTGGTGGGGTTGTCGATGGGCGGCGAGGAGGCGATCGGGGCTGCGGGGACGGACGATCGGATCCGCGCTGTCGTCGCAGAAGGCGCGACGGGGCGTACGGCGGCCGACAAGACGTGGCTCGCCGACGCGTACGGCGTCCGAGGGGTCGCGCAAGTCACGCTCGACCTGCTCACCTACGGATTCGTCGACCTGCTCACGCCCCCGAGTCCGCCGGCAACCCTGGCACAGTCCGTGCGCGACGCTCCGACCACTCCGCTTCTTCTGATCGCGGCGGGGAACGACGCTGACGAGCAGGCGGTCGCGACCCGACTCGCTGCCGTCGGTCCGGCTCGCGTAGACGTGTGGGTGGCTGATGACGCAGGCCACGTCGAAGCGCTGCGCACCGCGCCCGACGAATGGCGCGCGCGAGTGGTGGGATTCTTGGACATCGCCCTGGCGGACGGCACTGCCCTGCGGCAGCGAGCGCCGTCACGGTAACAGCGCCTCCAACCCGTAATAGATCAGGTACACCGGCCACACGATCGCGTGCAGAAGTCCCAGCACGACTCCCCAGAAGCTCCCATCGGAATGGGAGATGAAGTAGATCGCGGCGCCGATGTATGCCAAGAGGAAGAAGAACCCCCACGGGCCCGCCTTCTGCACCACTCTGACGCTGCGGCTGGTCTCGCTCATTCCGACCTCCTGCTCGGTGTGCGACCCAGCGTCGAGGACTCCGAGGCGCGAGTGCAGGGTCGAAGGTCCTGTGAGCGTGAAACGGGATCAGGTTGAGGCGCGGTACCGAAGAGGCTCAGGGCCGCGTTCGAACCGTCTGCCGGAGATGGAGACCGGGGCGATCCGCACCCAGCGGTACTTGAGCGTAGGGATCCACGAAGCGAGCGGAAGTGCATCGGCGAGGTCGATCTCGCTCTGCAGCTCGAGACGCGTGGCGACCCCCTTCAACACCACGCTCGCGGCGGACGTGGCGTCGTATTCGTCGACTTCGAAAGCGACGTCGGGGTTCGATGAGAGATCAGCGAGCTTCGATCCGGGCGCGGTGCGGAACAACACGCGCGCGCCATCGACCACGTAGTTCACGGGGAAGATGTCGGGCTTTCCGTCTACCGCTACGGCGAGGCGCCCCAGCTCACGCCGTGCAAGCAGGTTCCAGCATTCGTCCTCGCTCAACGAGAAGACGAGCGCATCATCCGTTCCATCCATACCGTCCCCCTCGGGTCTTGTCGCGGCAGCACAGTTCTTCACCCAGCGAATCGTTCGCTGCCTCAGCGGGTGAGGGCCGAAGGTCCCGTTCCTGTGAAAGCGCGCTTGCGATGGCCATACGCTGCAGGCTACCCAGCCGAGACCCTCCCCTCCAGTGACGCCCTTCGATGTCTCCGCGGGAAGAGGAACGTTCCTTTCGCCTGCTCCGCCGGTGCCTGCGCACCGATCCGCTCTGCGTCGATACTCAGGTCTTACGATCGGGGGATGGTGGATTCCTCCCTCGTACTCGTCGCGAACGCCGGCGAAGGCAGCATCAGCACTTTCCGGGTAGCGGACCGGTCGCTCGAGCGACTGACGGTGACCGCGGGGCTGACCGGCTGCTCGACTTTCGCGGTCGACTCGGCCCGCGACCTCGTCTACGCGGGGGTTTCGGGAACCGCCGAAGGTGGACTCGCCGGCATCCTGACCCTCCAGCTGGATCGGCGGACCGGGGCGCTCGAGCCGGGTCCGCGCCTCGACCTGTCCGAGGGCCATGTCCACTACGTCGCCCTGTCCAGAGATGGCACGTGCCTGCTCGCAGCCTCTTATGGCGGTGGGTACGGGATCAGCTGCCCCATCGTCGACGGCGTCGTCGGTGAACCCGTCTCGCGGATCAGGTTCCCCAATCTCCACTCCGTGCTGCCCAGTGCGGACGGCAGGTTCGTCTATTTCGTCTCGCTCGGCGCCGACCTCGTGGCGCAGTACGCGCTGGCCGAGGATCTGCGGTTGACACCGCTCGCACCTGCGACGGTCGCCGCGCCCGCCGGAAGCGGCCCGCGACACCTGGTGATGAACGACGCGCAGGACGCCGTCTACGTGCTCACCGAGTACTCCGGACAGGTGCTGCATTTCGCGCGAGACACGGATGCCGGAACACTCGAGCTGCGCGACGCGGCCGACGCGTTCGACCCGTCGAAGAACCTCCGTCACAGCAGATTCGGTGCAGATCCGATGGCGGAGCACCTCATCTGGGGCGCCGACCTCCACGGGGGTGCCGGTGGCCGCCAGCTGTGGTGCTCGGAACGGACCGAGAGCACGCTCGGCGCGGTCTCGGTCGCAGACGACGGCTCAGTGTCCGCGCCCAACCGGTTCGTGACGACCGAGCCGCAACCGCGCGGCTTCGCTCTCAGCCCGGATGGTTCTCTTCTCATCGCTGCGGGGGAGCGATCGACGACCATCTCGCTGTACGCGGTGGATGCCGACCGCCTCGAGCTGCTGCAGCGCGCGGAGACAGGTCGCGGCGCGAACTGGGTGCGCTTCGTCTGACGTCCCGAAGCCGAACAGGCGGCGCGATAGCCTTCCCGCTGTCCGCGACGCGGGGAACGGGACGAGTTCGGCATACGCTTTGGATCATGCCGAACGAAGGATTCGCCGTGTCTTCACACAACGACCACACGTCCGGGCACCACGTTCCCGGTCCGGGTGAGCCCAGCGTCCCAGAGCTCGAGTTCGACGAGACCATCCCGCCGCGCCCCGAGGAAGAGATCGCCGACATCGCGCGAGCGAAACCAGACCTCGAAGATCACAGCGAGCATCCCGAGTGACTGGACGGACACGATCCCCTATGCCCCGACCGACACCGGCCGCTCCTGAGTTCCAGCGCAATGCGTTCGCACCCGGGATCCTTGCCGCCATCGCCTGTCTGGCGGGGATAGCCCTGGTGGGACACCCGTACTACCTCGCGGTCCTGTTCATCATCGCCATCCTCGCCGTCATCGTCGGGTGGTTCGCGATACAGGCTAGGCAATGGTGGTGGGCGCCGGTCATGCTCGCGATCGCCATCCTGTGGAACCCGTTCTACCCGTTCGGTTTCAGCGGGATGTGGTGGTCCGTCGCGCACATCGTCGCCGCCGCCGCCTTTCTCGCCGCCGGCGCAACCATCCGGATCCCGAGGACACCGACGCGATAAGCGGTCTGCGGGGGACACCGCGTGGTCGGGCCCTCCGTCGCGCGAGCCACGGCATCCGCCGGGCATGAAAAAGCCCCGACCGTTACCACGCGGCCGGGGCGAGACGGATGAGAAATCCGCCTATCACGTCAAGCATACCTCGGGATCCTGGACCGGGCGAACCGTGCCGCCGTCAACCCCGTTGTGCGACAGCCGCGCGCGGCGGAGTCTGGAGTGCGAACGGCGAATACCAGAGGAGAAGCGATGACGAGCGAATCACAGCCACAAGAACCCGAGAAGAGCGAGCACGTGCCTGCAGACGAGGATCTCGAGGAGCCGAGCACCGAGACGCCGCCCGGCGACGAACCCAAGGCGCACGATTCGGACGAGCCTGAACCGAGTCACGAAGCCGTCGGGATCGGCGTCATCGGCCGGCCACTGGTGGACCCCAAGTAGCGCGTCCCCCAACCCGACGGTCGCGCGCGGCCAGGCCCCGAGGCAAGATCGCGCGGATCAATCGTCGTGCAGCCGCGCCAACGCGGTGATGACGTCCTGATGCCAGCGGCGCGCGGCAGGCAGCGCCCCGGTGAAGATCGCCGTGTCATGAGTGACCCCGAGGTACTGGACCGCGCTGGCCTCGACACCGGCGGCACGCAGGCTGGCCGCGTACGCGGCGCCGTCACCGCGCAGCGGGTCGAACTCGGCGGTGAGGATCACGGCCTCGGGAAGACCCGCGTGCGAGGACGCCCGCAGCGGAGAGGCGAGCGGGTTGCGGGCATCGGAGCGCTGCGGCAGGTAGGTGCGGGCCACCGAACGCAGTTCGCGCCGGGCGATGACGCTCGGGATGCCGAGTGCCCGTGTGGCGCGCAGGTCCAGGTGACCGCCGGTGAGGTCCGTGACCGGAACCTCCAGCAGCTGAAGACGGATCGGCAGGCGCGTCCGGTCGCGGTTGGCCAGGGTCAGTGCCGCCGCGAGGGATCCTCCGGCCGACGTTCCGGCGACCCCGATGCGATCCGGATCGATCCCGAGTTCGGCGGCGTTCCGATGCAGCCACACCAGCGCGGCGTGCGCCTGCTCTATCTGCGTCGGAAACCGGTGCTCGGGGGCGAGGGCGTAGTCGACGGCAGCCATCGCGACGCCCGCCTCCGCCGCGCGACGGCGGTTGGCGGCATCCGTCGTCGGGTAGTCGATTCCGCCGATACGGAACGCTCCACCGAAGAAGGCGAGCCACGCGGGAATCGGCCCGGCGCCGGCCGCATCGGGATAGTAGATGCGCACGCGCACCGACGGATGACCGGCGACCGGCACCTCGTGCTCGACGGTGCGGACGTCGGGGCCCCGCGTGCCGACCGTCTCGAGTTCTCTGCGATCCCACGCCACCGCGGCCCGGCGGTGTCGCGCCCGCGCCGTGCGGACGTCAGAGCGAGCCCGAGGTGGGCGTTGTGCGGTCGCGTTCGCGGTCGCTCCCGTGGCCGCCGCGACGGCGCCTCCCCAGAGCAGGGCCTGCCAACCGGCAACGCGGGTGCGGAGCGTTCCGAGGAACTGGCCGATCAGGTAGCGGCGATGCACCCGCAGCCGTTCGGAGAAGAACGGGTCCAAGGGCATCGTGGACTCCTCGAGCGTCGGGGTTCGATTCTATCGAGCGGGCCACGATCGCGGTCCGCAACAACGGTCGTCGAGGATGCGCACGCGCCGGGAATGCGGCGCTGACACTCCTGCGAGGAGCGCGTCGACGGAGGTGAGGGATGCCGCCCCCCGCGCGGGCCGCACTGCGGCTCGCCGCGCAGGGGTTGGTTTTACCCCGGGGGCGTTCTGCCCCCCGACGACGCCCCCGGAGGATCCCAAGGTAACCCGCGCTTCCGGTGCGACCACAAACGGGTCCGGGGGGTTGACTCGCACTGCGAACTCCGATACTTCGGACGGAATGGACGGGGTTCCGATCACCCGGGATCTGAGTAATGTCGCAGTCGGAGGGCGACAGAAGGGAACAGGATGACCGAGCCCACGACATCCCCAACCGATGACCTGCACGGCACGGCCGACGAACGAGTGGCACAGCTCGCACGATGGGACGCCGGCGGCCCGTTGCCTGCGGAGTGGCTGCGCCGCCAGCTGGATGCGGCGCTCGCGGCGTGGGCCGACGATGAGACCACACTCGACATCGAGAAGGAAGCGCACACCGACTTCTGACGTGCGCGCCCTCGCGGAGAGTAGTTCCGCCGGGCCGCGGGTCAGCCGCGCAGCGCTGAGCGGTACGGGCGGAAGAAGTCGCGCAGCTCCTGGACGTACAGTTTGGGCTGCTCGAACGGCGCGAAGTGTCCACCGCGGTCGGGCTCCGTGGCGCGCGCCAGATTCGTCATCCGCTCCAGCCATGCGCGAGGGGGGCGGACGATGTCCGCCGGGAAGATCGAGAATCCGGAGGGCACCTCGACGCGGCGCGACAGCTGCTCCGCAGAGATCGACGCGTTGGTGTGGTACATCCGCATCGCCGAGCCGATGTTGCCGTTCACCCAGTACTGGGTCAGCAGGGTCAGGATCTCGTCCTTCGTGAAGCAGCGTTCGATCTCGCCGCCGCAGTCGCTCCAGCTGCGCAGTTTCTCGACGATCCACGCCGCGAGGCCGACAGGTGAGTCGATGAGCCCGAACGCGGCCGTCTGCGGTTTGGTCCGGTGCATCGCCGCATACGCGCCCTCCGCGCCGGCCCATTTCGCGGCGTCGTCCAGCCAGTCCCGCTCCTCGGCCGTCAGCACCGAACGATCGCCCGCGAAGAACGGAAGCCCGGCATCCATGCGGTGAACCGCGATGACACGATCCGGGTGATCCAGGGCCAGGAACCGGCTCACACCGCTGCCGATGTCACCTCCTGCCGTCACGAACTGCTCGTAGCCGAGGAGGGTCATCAGCTCGGCCCACCGGCCGGCGACATCGATGGAGGTGAGGGGCTGCGTCGGTCGCTCGGAGTACCCGTAGCCCGGCATGTCCGGCACGATCACGTCGAAGGCATCGGCCGGGTCTCCGCCGTGCGCGGCGGGGTCGGTGAGCAGGGGGATGACCTTGAGGTAGCGCCAGAACGAGTCCGGCCAGCCGTGGGCCAGCAGCAGCGGCAGCACCGGGTTGCTGCGGTCCGCCGCGCGCGCATGCACGAGGTGGACGCCGGACCCGCCGAGCTGCACGCGGAAATGCGGCAGTCGCCCGATCGCGGTCTCTTGCGCGTCCCAGTCGAATTCCTCGACCCAGTACGCCACCAGCTCGCGCAGATAGGCGAGGTCGGTGCCCAGCGACCACGCGTCGCCCTCGGCCGCGTCGGGCCAGCGCGTCGCCCGGAGCCTTGTGCGCAGGTCTTCGATCACTGCGGGATCAGCGCGCAGATCGAATCGTTCCAGGCCATATTCCTGTTCCACCATCAGAGCAGGCTAACCCGACGGCCCGACCCCGGATCGCTCATCCATGGGATGCCGGGGCGTGCGCGCCCGCTCCTGGCGGTACGTGAACGAGCCGGAGTATCGGAAGACCTCGCCGAGCAGGGGAGCGCGGATTCGGGCATCGATCTGCTGTCGCCCCGCTTCCGTAGGATGCGCGCGTTCGTCGAGCGTCATGATCGCGATCCTCGGCAGTCGCACCCGGAGCCCGGCGATACGGAGGCGCAGCGTTCCGGACTCCATTCGCAGCCCGCCATCACGAACGGATACACCAAGGGTGACCTCGAGCCCGCCGCGACGTCCCAGGCGATCGACCAGCTGCCCGCCGACCACGGTCATCGAGTCCGCCATGACACGAGTCCGGCGGGCGAAGAAGAAGGTGCGAACGGCGGTCAGCGTGCGATCGGAGCCGTATGAGTTGACGACGGTGAAGGGAACGGCGCTCTCATGCTCGGGAAAGATGATGTGTCGCCACGCCATCCAGGCGAACGCCGGCGTGAGGATCCGTCGACGGGATCCGGCGAACTCGAACACGCCGTGTCCGACACCGACCATCCCGTGCGGCAGGGGTCCGAAGTACGTCCGCAGCGAAGGGTCCAGCAGCGCGAACCGGTCGCCGAGCACCCGCTGGTAGACCGACAGGGCGCTCGCCGAATGCGCCGTCATGCGCGCACGTCCGCCACGACCGCGAGCAGTTCGCGCAACGGTGCACGCAGCACGGGCACGCGCGTCAGCGGCAAGGCTGCCCGGAGGAGCTTCAGCCCGCGCTGCAGCAGCTTCTCGGTCCGTGCCTGCCCGGGGGTGGGGTCGTACACCCAGAAGAGTGCGAGAAGAAGGTGCGCGAGAACGAGCGCGCGGGGGAGCGTGGCCCTGAACTCCTTGCGCAACGAGGTCGAGGCACCGTCGACGGCGCGCGTGAAGAGGCCCTCGACGATCGCCAACGCGGGGCCCGAGTCTTCGGAGAGGGGGTTGATGGGCGAGCGCGGTGACATCGCCGCCGAAACGAACTCCGGTGCGCGAGCGTGGTACGGCCGGAGTTGCGCGATTCCGGTCCGGTACACCGCACCCAGGCGTTCGACGAGATCGTCCGTCACCTCCAGAAGCGGTTCCGCCGCCGCGCGGTGCGCGAGCTGCACGTCGAGATAGAGCTCCTGGACCAGGTGGTTCTTGGTGGGGAAGTGGTAGTGGGTGGTGCCGACCGAGACCCCGGCCTCCTCCGCGATGAGGCGGATCGTCGTGGCGTCGTAACCGCGTTCGCGGAAGGACCGCAACGCCACCTCGCGGATCCTCGCTCGGGTGCGATCGCGCTTGCCGCCGACGATCTTCGCAGAACTGAACATATTCAGAACGTACTACGGTTGAGCTGTGCGCAGGGGCGGGTCCCCTGTCGAATGGAGGATTCATGCCGGAGTCACCGATCGCCGTCATCGCCGGAGCCAGCGGCTTCATCGGGCGGGCGCTCGTCGCCGCGTTCGAGACAGACGGCTACGAGGTGCGCACCATCGGACGCCGATCGGCCGTCTCGTGGGCCGATCCGGCGCGGATCGCCGAGGTCATCGACGGCTCCGACGTGCTCGTCAACCTGGCAGGCAAGTCGGTCAACTGCCGCTACAACGATGCGAATCGCACCGAGATCCTGCGGTCTCGGGTGGAAACGACGCGCGCGCTGCACGCCGCGGTGACCGCGGCGCAGCACCCGCCGGCCGTGTGGCTCAACGCGTCGACGGCGACGATCTACCGGCACGCGATGCGCCGCCCGAACACCGAGAGCGACGGAGCGCTGGGTGACGGATTCTCGGTGGATGTCGCCACGAACTGGGAGCGGGCGTTCTTCGAGGGTGACCTCCCGCGCACCCGTCGGGCTGCGCTGCGCATGGCCATCGTGCTGGGGGACGGGCCGGCCGCGAGGACGCTCGTCACCCTCGCCCGGCTGGGGCTCGGAGGGCCGCAGATCGACAGCTGGTGGCCGGCGACCCGGCGCTATCGCGGCATCGGACCGACTCCGACGGGCGCCGGTCGTGTGGACTGGCACCGCACGCGGGGACGCCAGAAGTTCAGCTGGGTGCACATCGACGACGTCGTGGGTGCCGTCCGCTTCATCCTCGACCATGAGGAGCTCGCCGGGCCGGTCAACGTCGCCAGTCCGCACCCGAGCGACAATCGCACCCTCATGCGCGAATTGCGCCGGTCCGTCGGCATGCCGGTAGGGCTGCCCGCGTATCGCTGGATGCTGGAACCGGCGATGTGGGCACTCAGAACCGAACCCGAGCTCGTCGTCAAGAGCCGGTGGGTGCTGCCCGAGCGGCTCAGCGCAGCGGGATACGTGTTCGCGCAACCCGACCTTCGGGGCGCGGTGCGCTCATTGGTCCCGGTTGCCGGCTGAGCCCTACCGCCCCGGGCCCCGGCATCCGATCATGGGTGTCATGAGTGAACAGCAGACGATCGTCCGGATGTGGCGAGGAGCGGTCCGCACACAGGATCGGGACGCGTACGTCGCGTACATCGAAGGCGTCGGCCGAGCACCTTCCGCTCGCCGCCGAGCGGTACGACCTGGTGACGGCCCAGCTGGTGGTGCACTTCATGACCGATCCGCTCGCCGGCGTCGGCGAGATGCGCCGGGTCGCCCGGCCGGGTGGGGTGATCGCCGTGAGCGTGTGGGATTTCGCGGGAGCCCGAGCACCTCAGTCGGCGTTCTTCGGCGCGCTGCGTGCGGTCGTGCCGGATGCCGATGACGAAGTCGATCGGGCCGGCGCCCGTCGCGGCGAGCTCTCCGGCCTGCTGGAGCAGGCGGGATGCCGGGACATCGAGCAGACAGAACTCACCGTCACGGTCACCTCGCCCACGTTCGAGGACTGGTGGGAGCCGTACACGCTGGGAGTGGGGCCGGCGGGCGTGCAGCTCACGGCGCTGACCACGGATCGCCGGCAGGCGGTGCGAGATCGCTGTCGCGCGCGACTGGGCAGCGGCCCGATTCGCACGACCGCGACCGCGTGGGCGGCGAAGGGACTCCGTTGAGCGGCCCCTCGCGCCGGAGGGGCCCGCACTGAGCGGCCTGCTCAGCCGCCGACGTGAGCGCCCAGATGCGCGTGCACGGCGGAGATCACCACGGACCCCTCACCCACGGCCGACGCGACCCGCTTGACCGAACCCCGTCGCACATCGCCGACGGCATAGAAGCCGGGTACCGACGATTCGAACTGCGTGGGCGCGCCCTCGGCGCCGAGCCAGGCGCGCCGGCCACCCTCGCTGAGCACCTCCGTGCCGGTGATCACCGATCCCCACTTGTCGCGCAGCACCTCGGGGGCCAGCCACTCGGTGTGCGGACGCGCGCCGATCGTGATGAACACCGCATCGGCGGGCACCTCGAGGCGCTCCCCGGACTCGGCGCGCTCGAGCACAACGTGATCGAGCCGGTCCGCCTCGTGCGCGCCGGCATCGACGACACGGGTGCCGGTGATGAGGCCGACGCCCGCGGCATCCAGCTGGTCGATGAGATAGCGCGACATGCTCTCGGCGAGCGAGGGCCCGCGCACCACGAGCGAGACCGACCGCGCATAGCGGGCGAGGTGCAGCGCCGCCTGCCCGGCGGAGTTGCCCCCGCCGACCACGAGCACCGCACACCCCGCCTGCGCGCGGGCCTCGACGGATGAGGCGCCGTAGAACACCGAGGCTCCGACGAACGGCCGCAACCCCGGCGCCGCGAGGCGACGGTAGCTGACTCCCGACGACAGGACCACCGAACGGGCGTGGACGAGCTCACCCCCGTCGACCTGGAGCTCGAAGCCCCGCTCCGCCACCTTCATTCCCACCACGCGGCGGGTGTGCGCGAAGCGGGCGCCGAAGGTCCAGGCCTGCTGATACGCGCGCTGCGCGAGCTCCGTGCCGGACACCCCGCGCGAGAACCCGAGGTAGTTGCGGATGAGGGAGCTGGACCCGGCCTGCCCTCCGATCGACGCGGCTTCCAGCACTACGGTCTCCAGCCCCTCGGATGCCGCGTACACCGCCGCGGCCAGCCCGCCCGGCCCGGCGCCGACGATGGCGACGTCGGTGATGCCCTCGGGCAGGGAGGTGTCCAGGCCGTACGAGCGCACCAGCGCCGCGTCGGTGGGATCGGTCAGCACGACGCCGTCCGCCGTGCGCACGAGCGGGACGCCCTCGTAGTCGATCTCCGCATCCGCGAGCAGGGCCATCGCCTCGGGCGAGCCGGGATCGAGGTGCTCGGCGTGAATGCCGCCGCGCTCCATGAGCGTGTGCAGCTCGTGGGTCCGCGGCTGCGCCTGGTCGCCCACGATCGTGAACCCCCGCCGCCGCTGCCCGCTGGAGAACTCCCACTCGTGCAGAAAGTCGGTGACCGCACGGTGGAACGACTCATCCGCCCTGTCCATCGGCCGCACGACGTAGTAGTCGATCTGCACACGCGACATGAGTTCGAGCACCGCCGCGGTCGTGTCGTGGTTCGCCCACGAGCCCCACTCGATGACCAGCCCGCGCCGGACGTTGGGGAAGGTCCGCCGTGCGGCGGCGAAGACGTTCTCGTGGCCTTCGGCGGGCGAGGCGTCATCGGAGAGCACCAGCGCCAGATCGCCGCCGGATGAGTGAAGCTCCTCGATCGCCGCAACGGCGCGGTCCACGGTGTCGGCGTCCAGAATGCGGTAGTCGAGTGCGTAGCGACGGTTCAGCGGATCCACGACAGCGCGGCGGAGCCGGTCATCCGCCGACACGACCAGGATCGCGGGCGAGCTCTGCGTCGCCTTGTCAGCGTTCATCCCTGCGCTCCTTCTCCGCGCCCTCCACGCGATTTCTCCGCGTTCCGCGCCCGTGTTCCTGCGCGAAGCCTACGCCGGGTGTTCCGCGACGCGCGGGGCGATTTTCGCCCGCTACGATTCGGGAAGAGGCCTCGACGCCGCCGTCGGGCCGGAGTGGAAATCAGTGACGATTCACGTGCGGGTACGCGCTGAGAGCGCACCGGGAGAGAAGCGCGTCGCCGCGACGCCGGACAGTGTCAAGAAGCTGCTCGCCGCGGGCGCCTCGGTCCAGATCGAGTCGGGCGCCGGTCTCGGGTCTTTGATGACGGATGCCGCGTACGAGGCGGCCGGTGCCCGCGTCGTGCGCAGGGGCGCGGAGGTCGAACCGGGCTCCGTGCTGTTCCACGTCCGCCCGCTCACCGTGGACGAGACGGCCGCGCTTCCTGCCGGGACCGTGACGGTCGGGATGCTGGACCCGTTCCAGAACGCGGCCGCGGTGGCGGCCGCCCGCGACGCGCGGGTGACCTCGTTCGCACTGGACCTGATGCCCCGGATCTCGCGGGCGCAGTCGATGGATGTGCTCTCGTCGCAGGCGCTGCTGGCCGGCTATCGGCTCGTGACGCTCGCCGCCGACGCGTTCGGCCGGATGTTCGGCATGACGATGACCGCGGCGGGAACGCTCGCACCGGCCCGCGTGCTGGTGCTGGGCGCCGGCGTCGCGGGACTTCAGGCGATCGCCACGGCGAAGCGGCTCGGCGGGGTCGTGTCGGCCAACGACGTGCGCGCGGCATCCGCCGATGAGGTCCGCTCGGTCGGCGGCACATTCATCGACCTCGATCTCGGCACGGCCGAGGCCGGCGGGGGCTACGCGAAGGAGCTCGCCGAGGATCGGGCGCGGCGCCAGCAGGAACTGCTCGCACCGCACATCGCGGCATCCGACATCGTTCTGACCACCGCCGCGGTCCCGGGCCGGGCGGCCCCGCGGCTGGTGACCGCCGCGATGGTCGCGGCGATGAAGCCCGGTTCCGTGCTCGTGGACCTCGCGGCCGAGTCCGGCGGCAACGTCGAAGGATCGGTGGCCGGGGAGCGGCGCACCATCGCGGTGCCCGGGGGAGCGGTCACGCTCATCGGCGCGCGCGACATCCAGTCCGACCTCGCGCCGGACGCCTCCAAGCTCTACGCGATGAACTGCGCGAACTTCGCCGCGTTACTCATGAAAGAAGGAGACCTGGTGCTCGACTTCGATGACGAACTCGTCTCGGGAAGCGCCGTCACCCATGACGGTGCCGTGGTCAACGAACGGGTGGCCGCCGTCGTCGAGGGGGTGCGCGCCTGATGGACGGCTTCGCCCTCATCACGATCACGATCCTCGCGATCTTCCTCGGCTTCGAGGTCGTCTCGAAGGTCTCGAGCACCCTGCACACGCCGCTGATGTCGGAGGCGAATGCGATCCATGGCATCATCCTGCTCGGCGCCATTCTGGTGGCCGGGCAGGCCGAGGATGCTCTCGCCCTGACGCTGTCGATCCTCGCCGTGCTGCTGGCCACGATCAACGTCGTCGGCGGATTCGTCGTCACCGATCGCATGCTGCTGATGTTCCGGGCCAAGCCCCGAGCGGCGGCGCCGAGCGCGAAGGCGGAGGTCGACGCATGAAGCTCCTGCCCCCCGAGGTCGTGACCGTCTGCTACATCATCGCCGCGGTGCTGTTCATCCTCGCGCTGAAGGGCCTGAGCAATCCGCGCACGGCGCGCCGGGCGAACCTGCTCGGCGCGGCCGGAGCCGCACTGGCGATTCTCGCGTTCGGCCTCAGCGTCGAGCTCCGCAACCTCGGCTGGATCCTCGGTGCCATCGCGGTCGGCTCCGTGATCGCCGTGATCGCGGCACGTCGGGTGCAGATGACGCAGATGCCTCAGCTGGTCGCGGCGTTCAACGGCGTCGGCGGCGGGGCTGCCGCCCTGGTCGCGCTCGTCGAGATCGCGCACAGCGAGAGCCCCTGGACCCTCGGTGTGGTGGCGGTCACGGTGCTCATCGGCGGCGTCTCGCTGACCGGCTCGTTCGTGACCTTCGGCAAGCTGCAGGGGATCGTCACCACCCGCGCGGTCACCTTTCCCGGATTGCGCGTGCTCATGGTGGTACTGGTGCTCGCCGCGATCGCCGCGGCGGTCGCGCTCGTCGCCACCGGCGATGTGGTCTTCGCCTATCTGCTCCTGGCCGCGGGTCTGATCCTCGGTGTGCTTCTGGTTCTTCCCATCGGCGGCGCGGACGTTCCCATCGTCATCTCGCTGCTGAACGCCTTCACGGGACTCGCCGTCGCGGCATCCGGTCTGGTCCTGTCGAACGTCCTGCTCCTGATCGCCGGCACGCTCGTCGGCGCGAGCGGCACGATCCTGACCATGGCGATGGCGAAGGCCATGGGGCGCACGGTCACCGGCATCGTGTTCGGCGCGTTCCGTGCGCACGTGGCCGGCAGTGCTGCGGCGTCCGCGTCGGACCGCGCGGTCCGGACGATGGGGGCCGACGACGTCGCGATTCTGCTCGACTACGCGCAACGCGTGGTCATCGTGCCCGGGTACGGCCTCGCCGTCGCCGGCGCCCACCACGCGGCGGCCGAGCTTGCCGAGCTTCTGCGCGACCGGGGAGTGGACGTCGTGTTCGGCATCCACCCGGTCGCGGGCCGGATGCCGGGACACATGAACGTGCTCCTGGCTGAGGCGAACGTGCCCTACGACGCGCTGGTGGAGATGGACGAGGTCAACCCGCGATTCAAGACCACGGATCTCGTGCTGGTGATCGGCGCCAACGACGTGGTGAACCCCGCCGCGAAGACCTCACCCGGTTCGCCCATCTACGGGATGCCGATCCTCAACGTCGCCGAGGCACAGCAGGTGATCTTCTTGAAGCGGTCGTTGAACCCCGGATTCGCGGGCATCGAGAACGAGCTGTTCTTCGATCCCAAGGTCTCGATCGTCCTCGGCGACGCGAAGCAGACGCTCACCAAGGTGCTGGCGGCGGTGAAGACGACGGCCTGAGTCGGGTCCGGACGGGGCGGCCGCCGACGACTCCGACGGCGCGCGCGGCCACTTCGGTGCCGGCGCGCGCCGCGGCCACCGCATCCCCGTCCTGCGCCCAGCGGGTCAGGAATCCTGCGCAGAACGCGTCGCCGGCTCCGGTGGGATCCACGGCGCGGGGCGCGGGCACCGCCGGGACGTGCGTGCCGTCGACGAGGACCCCTTCAGCGCCGCGCGTGAGGACGAGCGTCGGCGCGTCCGTGCGCCCCGCAGCCGCAGCAGCCTGCATCGCGTCCGCGAGCGCCGCCCCTTCGGCGCGACTGGCGATCACCACGTCGGCGCCGGCGATGACCTCCCCGAACCGCGCCGCACCGAGCGCGTCGATGTACGCGACCGACCCGGGGCTCACCGACACGGTCGCGCCCGCCCGCTTGGCGCGCCGCACGAAGCGCGCGAACGCCGATCCGTCCGATGCCGCCAGCGAGTGCCCGGTGAGGTGCACGTGCCCGCGGATGAGGGTGTCGGGGATCGCGTCGAAGTCCAGATCCGCGTTCGCGCCACGGTCCGTCAGCATCGACCGCTCCTGACCCTGCACGAGCACCACGATCGCACCGGTGGCAGCGTGCACGCCCTGCAGGTGCACCTCGACGCCGGGCAGGAGCGCGCTGTGACGTTCGACGTCGGCGGCGTTCACGGCGCCGACGAAGACGACCGGGGCACCGAGTTCGGCCAACCATGCCGCGGTGTTGGCCGCGGATCCTCCGGCGACCCGGCGGATCGCGCTGGGCGTGTCGGTGTCGCTGCGGATCGGACCGGCTGGGATCACGACGGTGTCGTCGATGACATCGCCGACGACCAGGATGCCGTCACGGGCGAAGCGCGCGCTCACGCGCCCGCGGCCCACGCCGTGGCGATCTCGCCGGCCACCCGTACGTTGTTGCGGGCGAGGTCGAGGTTGACCTCCAGGCTCCGGCCCGCCGACAGTTCCACGATCCGCAGAAGCAGGAACGGCGTGACCGCCTTGCCGGTCACCCGCGCCGCATCCGCATCCGCGAAAGCCTGCGACAGCACGCGATCGTGCTCCTCGGCATCCCACGCCTGATCGGCCGGCACCGGGTTGGCGACCACGATTCCCTGGCGATTGCCCAGTGCATCCTGCGCCCGCATGAGCGCGGCGACATCGGTCGCGGCATCCACCGACCAGTCCAGCGTGAACGCGCTCTCGCGGACCCAGAAGCGCGGGAACGTTGTCGTGCCGAAGCCCACGACCGGGATGCTCAGCGTCTCGAGACGTTCGAGTGTCGCCCCGATATCCAGCACCGACTTCACCCCCGCGCTGACGACTGTGATCGGCGTACTGGCGAGCGTCGTGAGATCGGCCGACTCGTCGAAGGTGTCGGACGCCCCGCGGTGGACACCGCCGAGACCGCCGGTTGCGAAGACCCGGATGCCGACGAGGGATGCGAGGTGCGAGGTGGCCGCGACCGTCGTAGCAGCGCTGGATCCGCGCGCCTGGACGATCGGCAGGTCTCGCACGCTGGCCTTGGCCAGATCCTCGTCGGCGATGCGCCGGAGGCCCTCGTCGTCCAGGCCGATGCGGGGGACGCCGTCCAGGATCGCGATCGTCGCCGGCGTCACGCCGGCGCCGCGCAGCATGCTCTCGAACTCTCGGGCGGCGTCGAGGTTGCGCGGACGTGGCAGACCGTGGGCGATGATCGTGGACTCCAGCGCCACGATCGGCGAACCTGCGGCCAGCGCGGCGGCGACTTCTTCGGAGACAGCAAGAGCGGGCATGCGATCATCCTGGCATCGCACGTCGGTGCGGTGCGGTAGGGTCCGACCGCCTCAGTGCGCTGCTTCGTAGGCTTCGATGATGGCTGCCGGAACCCGGCCGCGCTCGGACACCTGGAAGCCGTTGTCCTTCGCCCATGCGCGGATCGCGCTGTAGTCCTGCTGCCCGGGCCGGCGGCGCCCACGGGGCTCGGACGAGCCTCTGCGCGACGAGGAGATGGAGCGTGCGGCGGCGACGTACGGAGCCACCGCGTTGCGCAGCGCGGCGGCGTTTTCGACCGTGAGGTCTATCTCGTACGCGACCCCGTCGATCGAGAAGAGGACGGTTTCGCCCTCACCGACTTCAAGGAGGGTTCCGTCCAGGTCATCAACGAGCTGGTGGACAATTCTTCGGGCCATGAATGCACAATACGCGCAGTTGAGCGAATGCACTATCGGCAGTCCCGCGCGACTATCCGGGAAGGCATTGCCTTGCTAATGCGAATCGCGGGGGCGGATTCCTCTGATCAGATGCGAATTCGCCGATGGTCGACCAGAAGCCGCCGCGCCGGGGAACTTGTCGAATTCAGGCTGCCTGAATAGTGCCGTGCGGAACCCGTCGATACGCGACCATTGCGCCGGTGAAATCCACTGGCTGCCACTACGGCAGGATGCCGGCACGCCGTGCTTTGGCAACGGCGGCGTGGCGGGTGGAGGCCTCCAGCTTGCCCATCGCCGACTGCAGATACGACTTCACGGTGCCCTCTTTGAGAGCCAGGCCGGACGCGATCTCGGCATTCGTGGCGCCCAACGCGACGCGGGAAAGGACGTCGATCTCGCGGGGCGACAACGCGATCCCGTATTCGGGGATTCGCCCGCCGTCTTCGTTCGATATCGCGGCGATGTGTCTTTCCAGATTCTCGAGGCGCCCGCGCACCTGCATATCCGTCACGACCGAAGCAATGCTGCGCAGTTCGGCGTAGCTTTCGCGCAACTCTTCTCGGGTGGCCGCATCGAGGCCCGGGACGTGGGCGGTTCGCGGAACGAGCGCCAAGCGCCTTTCGACCTCATCGCGGATCCGCAATTCACTGCCGAGCGCGTCCGCCACCGCGAAAGCCGGACGCGCGATCATGTCGCCGACGGGAACTTCAGACCAGGTGCCGCAGTACAGGACTCCCCGCGCCGTGCCGGCGACCAGAACGGGGATGGCGAACAGCGTCGCAATGCCCTCACCGAGGACGGCACGGTCGTAGTCGTGGGTGATGTTGCGCGAGGTCCGGTAGTCCAGAGCCAGCCGCGGGCGCTTCTCGACCAGAGCCCGACCGCCGAGGCCCCGCGTGGCATGCACCACGAGCCCCTGCAGGCTGCGGGTGCGCGTTCCCACCGTCGCGGTGACCACGATGGCGCCATCCCGCTCGAGCCCGCCGAACGCGACCGGAAACGCGGTCTGCCTCGCGAGATCGGCGACCGCGCGCGCGACCAGTTCGGTATCGCTTTCGGTGCCGGTTCGCGCGGCCACGCATACCTACTTCCGGGGGTGACGCTGTGCTTGCCGCATTCGTAGCGTCGACGATACCACCGCGGCGAAGCGAGGTCGGCAGCCGCTGGGACAGCTTTCAAAGGAGAAACGCCCATGGTCGGATACACCTCGGAGTGGCGTCGGAGTCTGGACGACCCGCCCGCGTTCTGGATCGATGCGGCATCCGCCGTCGATTGGACCGTCCCGCCGCAGCGCGCCCTCGACGAGAGGGACGGCGGCTGGACCTGGTATCCCGACGCCTCCCTCAACATGAGTGTGAACTGCCTCGACCGCCATGTGGATGCCGGCCGGGGACAGGCCATCGCGCTGCGCTATCACTCCGCGATGACGGGAACGCGCAAGGACTACACGTACCGTCAGCTCCGCGATCGCGCCGCCCGGTTCGCGGGTGCGCTGCGAGACCTGGGCGTCGGGCGAGGCGACCGCGTCCTGCTCTACTTGCCGATGACCCCCGAAGCGGTCATCGCCATGCTCGCGTGTGCACGGCTGGGCGCGATCCACTCGGTCGTCTTCGGCGGCTTCGCTGCGACCGAGCTCGCCGTGCGCATCTCGGACGCTCGGCCCTCGGTGATCGTGACGGCGTCCGGAGGACTGGAGCCGGGGCGCATCGTCGAGTACCTCCCCATCATCCGCAAGGCTCTGGACGCCGTGCCGGGGATCGTGCGGAGCGTGGTCGTGCGCGACCGTGCCTCTGTTCCCGGATCAGCGTCCGACCTCGAGGGGTCCACGGAGGGCGTGGGCTGGTTCGATTGGGATGCGCTCGTGGCGGCCGCGACGCCCGCGGCGGCGGTGGGTGTCGCCTCGTCCGACCCTCTCTACGTCCTGTACACGTCGGGCACGACGGGCAGCCCGAAAGGAATCGTGCGGGACACCGGCGGCTACGCGGTGGCGCTCGCGTGGGCGATGCGCAACATCTACGACATCGGCCCCGACGACACCATGTTCACGGCGTCCGACGTCGGCTGGGTCGTCGGGCACTCCTTCATCGTCTACGGACCGCTGCTGGCCGGCGCGACGACCGTCCTGTTCGAGGGCAAGCCCGTCGGCACGCCCGATGCGGGCGAGTTCTGGCGGGTCGTGCAGGACTACGGCGTCAAGGCGATGTTCACCGCGCCGACCGCTCTGCGGGCCATCCGACGTGTCGACCCCGATCTGGACGAGGTGCCCGAGGGCGCACTGCGGACGCTGAAGACGCTGTTCCTGGCCGGTGAACGGCTCGACCCCGAGACGTGGCACTGGGCGAACAACGGCCTCGGGGTGCCGGTCGTGGACCACTGGTGGCAGACCGAGACGGGCTGGCCGATCTGCGCCAACCCGGTCGGGCGCGAGGTGCTCCCGGCCAAGGCGGGGTCCACCGCTGTGCCGATGCCCGGATACGACGTCCGCATCCTGGACTCCAAGGGCCGCGACGTCACCGGCACGAACGCCGGCGCCTCGAGTCCGGAGGGGAACATCGCCCTGCGCCTGCCGCTGCCGCCCGGCACCCTGACGGGTGTGTGGGGGAGCCCGGACCGGTTCCGTGAGGCCTACCTCACTGCGTTCCCGGGCTTTTATGCGACGGGCGACGCGGGCTACATCGACGAGGACGGGTACGTCTTCGTGATGGGCCGCACCGACGACGTCATCAACGTCGCCGGGCACCGGCTCTCCACGGGTTCTCTGGAAGAGGTGCTGACCCTTCACCGCGCCGTCGCCGAGTGCGCGGTGATCGGTGTCCACGACGAGCTGAAGGGCCAGCGCGCCGCGGGGTTCGTCACCCTCAAGGCGCACGAGGACATCGACCATGACCGGCTCGAAGCCGAACTGGTCGCTCTGGTGCGCGAGCACATCGGGCCGGTGGCGGCGTTCCGCGACGTCACGATCCTCGAACGGATCCCGAAGACGCGCTCCGGCAAGATCCTGCGCAAGACCATGCGCCAGATCGTCGACGGTGAACCGTACAAGATCCCCGCGACCATCGAGGACCCCACCGTCCTCGACGCCCTGGCCGTTGCGGTCCGTCGCGTCGCCGAGGTGGATTCCCGCCCGCTGACCGGCTTGGGCGCGGACAGGGCCACTCGCCACTAGTCGGCGTCGGAAAGTGCGCGGCCCCGGGGCGGGGGATCCCCGGGACCGCGCGGCCGCGAGCGGCCTACTCGCTCGCGGCCCGCTCCAGATCCAGCAGGAACGCCTTGACCTCGGGATGACCGCCGTACTCACCGATCGAACCGTCGGCGCGCACCACCCGATGCACCGGCACGATGATCGAGAAGGGCGTCGTCGCGCACGCGGTGCCGACCGCGCGGGCCGCACGCGGGCTGCCCGCATGCGCGGCGACCTCGCCGTACCCGGCTGTTTCGCCGTACGGAATCTCGCGCACTGCCTCGAGCGCGGCGCGGGTGAACCCGCGGACGAGTCGCCAGTCGAGCGTGAGGTCGAACTCGCGGCGCCCCCGCGAGAAATATTCGTCGAGCTGACGGCCCGCGTCGTGCGCGGCGGGGTCATCGTCGACGCGGTCGAGGGGGGAGCGCAGCGCGCGCGTGAGACGCTCCAGTTCCTGTTCCACCGGGCCGCGCAAGGGGTGGAGGGTCACGATCCCTTCGTCGGTCGTCACGGTCAGGACATCGCCGATGGGAGTGGGGTGCATGGTGAAGCGGGGGTGCGGCGCGGCGGTCATGGGACCATCCTGGCGCGGGCTCGAGGAACCGCCTGCATGCGGCCCCGCGTTGGGGACGAGAAGCGCCGATCCGGGCCTGGGGAGGAATCGCAGATCAGGTGGCGTGTCGCCAATCCGGCGAAACTCGGGGAGGCTGCTCAAGGCAGCGGCCGAGGGCGCTTAGTGTGGCCGTGTGTGGCGAGCAGAAGGCAGCGCCGTTATCGGCGCAGAGGATGACGCTCCCTTGGTGACCCCGGGCGATCTCGGTCTGTCCGAACCGGGAGTGACGGTCATGCACGTCGCCGAGCCTGAGCGAGATCGCCTGCGCGCGATGGCCGCAGACCTCGGAGGTCCCTCGACACTGCTGCACTTCGACGATGCGAACAGCGGCGGCATCGAGATCACCAAGGCACATCCGGGCAGCCTTCCGCAGTTCATCACCGGTCGGTCCACCCTGCTGTCCAACCTGTTCCGCGATGAGGTGGCCTTGCGCAACGCGCGCCTGGCCGCGGAGCGGATCACCGCCAAGAATGTCGAGCTGCGCACCGCCCGCGGCATCGAGCCGGTACACCTGGCCGTGGGCCTCGCTTCCTGGCGGATCGGCGGACTCGACTGCAGGGCGCCCGTGCTGCTTCGGCCGATCGCCATCCGTCGACACCACTCGGACTTCGAACTGAAGCTGCACGGCTCGTTCACGGTCAACCCCGAGTTCGTCCGCGCCGCGCGCACGCACTTCGGCATCGAGCTCGACGGCGTGGCCCTGGCCACCCTGGCGCACGAGGACGGTGTCTTCAAGCCGCAGCCCGTGATCGACCACCTGCGCGCGCTCACCGCCTCGATCGAATCCTTCACCGTCCACCCGCGTCTGGTCGTCTCGACGTTCGCGGATGTCGGCGCCGCAATGGCACGGGATGCCGTCAACCTGGACCATCCGGTCCTCAACGCGCTCGCCGGCCACCACGAGGACCGCAAGACCGTCTCGGTGCGCAGGCCCGCGCCGGTCGTGCCGAGTCCGGACGAGCGCGCACCGGCGTCGGACACGCTGCTGCTCGACGCGGATGGCGAGCAGGAAGGCGTGCTCGCGCGGATCGCGGCCGGGCAGTCGCTCGCCGTCCACACCCTGCCGGGCACCGGCGGCACGCAGACGATCATCAACGCCGTCGGGTCGCTCGTACGAGACGGCAAGCGTGTTCTCGTCGTGAGCGCACGCCGCTCCACCCTGGACGGCGTCCGACACCGCCTGACCGGCATCGGCCTGCAGGGACTCGCGGTGTCCCCGCGCAACGTGCAGCGAGACCTCATCCGCGCGATCGGACGCAACGAGAAGGCCGCCCAGCCCAAGGTCGGCGAGATCGACGACGCGCTGGTGAGGCTGCGGGGCGTCCTGCGCGACTACCGCAGCGCCGTCACCACGCCGCACTCGGCGCTCGGCGTCTCGGTCCTGGACGTGCTCCGTCGTCTCGCCGAGCTCGCCGGTTCCACGCCCACCCCGACCGCCGAGGCTCGTTTCGACATCGACGTCCTGACCAGGCTGGCGCCCGCGCGCAAGAAGGCCGCAGCGGCGCTCGCCGCAGCCGCGCGCCTCGGCGAGTTCCGCTTCGGCCCCGGGGACTCCCCGTGGTACGGGGTCTCGTTCGCCACGACCGGCGCGGCACGCTCCGCCCATGCTCTTGCCGGCAGGCTCCACCGTCAGGACGTCCCGAACCTTCTCGAACGCGGCTACGAACTGATCGCGCAGACCCGCATGCGGCCCTTCCAGACCATCACGGAGCTGGGCGCGTACCTGCGGGTTCTGCAAGGCATCCGCGATTCGCTGGATCGGTTCAGTCCGACCGTCTTCGAACGCCCCCTCGGCGAACTCATCCAAGCCCACGGCCCGCGCCGCGACGCCCCCTCGCTGACCGGCGCCCAGCGCCGACGGCTGCGCCGGCTGTCGCGGGAGTACGTGCGACCCGGTGTGCACATCGCCGACATGCACGAGGCACTGGTCCGCGTGCAGCAGCAGCGCACCGAGTGGCAGCGGTTCGTGGACGCCGGCGTCATCCCCGCGGTCCCGCTGGGGCTCTCGGACGTCCAGGTCGCGTGGCAGCGCGTCGAGGCGGACCTGGCCGAACTCGACGGAATCGTCGGCCGGGGCGGCGCCGATCGTCTCGCCTCACTCCCGGTCGCACGCCTCGTTCGCACGCTGGCAGGCCTCGCCGCCGACTCGGACGTGTTCGACAACCTCGTCGAACGCGCCACGCTGCGCTCGCAGCTCGCGGCGCTCGGACTCGAGAGCCTGCTCGCCGAGCTGTCGGTGCGGCACGTCCCCGAAGACGCGGTCGGCACCGAGCTGGAATATGCCTGGTGGCAGTCCGCGCTCGAGCACCTGCTGCGCAGCGACCGCGCGCTCCTGGGCGCCAACACCGCGGTCGTGGACCGGCTCGAGCGCGACTTCCGGCTGGTGGATGAGGCGCACGCCGCGGCATCCGGCCCCCTACTGGCCGCTCAGCTCGCAACGCAGTGGCGCATCGGGATCGTGGACGAAGCCGCCGAGGCGGCAGCGCTGAAGAGGGCGCTCAAGGACGTGCGGACGACCCCCGCCGACCTGGCAGCGGCCGCTCCGGTGCTGCTGCGGACGCTGGCGCCGGTGTGGCTGGCCTCACCGTACGAGGTGCCGCAGATCCCGGACACGCTCGGATTCGACGTCGTCATCATCGCGGATGCCGCAGCCTTGAGCCTCGCGGAGGCCGTGCCGGCACTGCGGCGTGCGCAGCAGGTGGTCGTCTTCGGCGACCCGGTGACCCAGAAGCCCACGCCGTTCCGCCTCTCGTCGGGCATTCCGGAAGCCACTGATCCGGTCCGCGCGCCCTTCGACGAGACGAGCGTGTTCGAACGTCTGGCCGAGCTGTTCCCGGTCGAGACGCTCACCCACAGCTACCGTGCGGGTGGCGAGGACCTGGCGGAGCTGGTCAACGACGCGTTCTACGGCGGCGAGCTCGTCTCGCTGCCCTGGGCCGGGTCGTATCTCGGGCGCGGCAGCCTGAGCGTCGATTACGTGGAAGGCGGAACGGGCGCGCCGGACCCGGTGAGCGGAGCGGTGGAGAGTCCCGACGCGGAGGTGGCGCGCGTCGTGACGCTCGTCGTCGAGCACGCGGTCAACCGCGGGAACGAATCGCTCATGGTCGTGACCGCCAGTGCGAAGCACGCCGAGCGGGTGCGCGCAGCGGTCGAGGCGGCCTTCGCAGGGCGCTCGGATGTCGCGGACTTCGTCGCACGGGACACCGCCGAGCCCCTCGCCGTGCTGACCCTCGAGGAGTCGGTGGCCGAGAGTCGTGACCGCGTGATCTTCTCCCTCGGATTCGGGCTCACCAAGCACGGCCGGGTCCTGAGCGACTTCGGCGATCTGTCGACTCCCGACGGCGAGCGCCTGCTCACTGTCGGGATGACGCGGGCGCGCCGCTCGATGGTGATCGTGTCGTCCATCCGTCCATCGGCTTTCGATGACGGCCGGCTCGAGCACGGTGCGGCGACTCTGATGAGCATCCTCGGCGGCATCGCCTCGCGCGCCCGCCAGGCACGCCTCGAGGACCTCGCCGACCCACTGACGCTGGCGCTGGCGCGTGAGCTGCGCCGGCTGGGCGTCTCGGTCGACGTGCACTACCGCGGGCTGCTGCCGCTGGTGGCGCAGTTCGACGGTCGCGCGGTGGTCGCCGAGAGCGACCCCGAGACCATCGGCGAGTCACTGCGCGAATCGCTGCGGCTGCGGCCGCAGATTCTGCGCCGCCTCGGCTGGCACTACGTGCGCGTGCACTCGTTCGACCTGTACAGCGACCCGGCGGCCGTGGCCGTGCGGATCGCGGCGATGCTCGGCGTGCCGCCGGAATCGTCCACGGCCGATACCGAGACGCAGCCGATCGATGTCATCGAATAAGCGCCAGCGGATCGAGCGGGTGCCGGGCGCCCGCCGCGCCAAGCTCACGGCCGCGCCGGGTACATCCGCGGAGCCCGCGGTGACGGATGCCGAGCCCTCGGCATCCGATTCTCCTACCGCCGCCGGCCCGAACGACGAACGCCTGCGGCGGGACGTTCCGCCGCACTATTGACGCGCCGGCGCCGTATCGAGATCTCACCGGCTGCTCTTCCCGTTGACCGCGAAACAGGATAGACGCCGCGAGACCGAGTGCGACGGCACCTGTCTCGCGGCGTCTATCCGGTCTCGCGGTGCGGGCCGGGCGCTCAGCGACCGGCTGCGGGGTCTCGCTGCAGCAGGTCGCGGATCTGCACGAGCAGTTCAGCCTCGGTGGGCAGCGGCTCGTCGCCCTCGACCACACCCGCCTTGGCGGCGGCACGCTCCTTCGCGTGGTTCATGGGCATGACGAAGACGAAGTAGACCACGAGCGCGACGGCGAGGAAGTTGATGATCGCGCCGAGGATCGCACCGAAGGAGAACGTCGTGGTCCCACCGAGGAGAGTGGGGACGGTCACCTGCAGCGCGGTGTCGAGACTGTCGGCCGCGAAGAACAGGCCGATGAGGGGATTTATGAGGGCCGCCACCAGCACGTTCACAATCGCTGTGAACGCTGCGCCGATGACCACCGCGACGGCGAGATCGATGACGTTTCCCCGGAGGATGAATTCCTTGAATCCCTGGATCACGTGAACCACCTGACCTATCTCCGGCCGAAGCCGACTATGTTCCTGACGGTGCAGGAGAGGTTTTCGCCTCTGGTTTTGATGATGCCCCAGACGTCGAGGAGGCACCAGCGGTGGACGGAACCGAGCTCGATGAGCTAGACGATTCGGAGCTCTTCTTCTCGGCTGCCCGGGAGTCGGTGCGGTAGAAGCCGGAACCGTTGAAGGTCACCCCGATCGATCCGTACTCCTTGCGGAGGGTTCCCGCGCACACGGGGCATTCGGTGAGGGTGGGTTCGGCGAAGGACTGCACGGCATCGAAGCGGTGTCCGCATTCTTTGCAGGCATAGGCATAGGTAGGCATGGGGGTGCTTTCGGACGATCAGGGCCGGGCAGGCGCGAGGATGAGGGTCTGAGTAGGTGTCACGACGCCGGTCACCGGCTGGTCGTGCAGGTCGCTGGGAACCTCGTCGAGAAGCTCGGAGTCGTAGATGACCGCATAGACGGGCGGGCATCCCTCCATCGAGCCGAGTGTCTTGTCGAAGAAGCCGCGGCCCCACCCCAGGCGCATGCCGTTGCGGTCGACGGCTGCGGCGGGAATCACGAGCACGTCGACGTCGTTGACCGCGATCGGACCGAGCAGCTCGCCCACCGGCTCGGGCAGACCGAACATGCCCTCGGCGATGTCGAAGTCTGGGTGCGCGACCGACCAGTCGAGCAGACCGTCGGTTCGTGTCACGGGCAGGAGCACGCGGATGCCGCGGCGGACGGCCGCGTCGACGAACTCCCGCGTTCCGGGCTCGGTGGGAATCGACAGGAAGCACGACATCGACCGGACACCGAGCGAATCCACGAGCGTGTCGAGCTGCTCGCGGATGCCTGTGGCGGCAGCGTCCCGGGCCGTCTGAGAGAGCAGTTGGCGCCGCTCACGCAGCTCGGCTCGCAGCGCGCGCTTGGCAGTTGCGATGTCGTCGTGCATGGGTCGATTCTAGGCGCGATTATCATGCAGCCCGGCCGAGGGCAAGAGCGACGCCGTCGGCACAGGGACCGTGACGCCGTCAGTAGAGTTGTCCCATGCCCCCCAAGCCCATGAAGGCCGTGATTCCTGCAGCCGGCCTCGGCACCCGGTTCCTGCCCGCCACCAAAGCCATGCCCAAGGAGATGCTCCCGGTCGTGGACAAACCCGCGATCCAGTACGTGGTCGAAGAGGCGGCGCAGGCGGGCATCAACGACATCCTGGTGATCATCGGGCGCAACAAGAACGCGATCTCGAACCACTTCGACTCGGTTCCGGAGCTCGAGGTGAAGCTGCGCGACAAGGGCGATGCGGATCGGCTCAAGCGCGTGATGGACTCCAGCGACCTGGCCGACATCCACTTCGTCCGCCAGGGCGAGCCGCGAGGCCTCGGGCATGCCGTCTCCCGCGCCCGCGCGCACGTCGGCGAGTCGCCGTTCGCGGTGATGCTGGGCGACGACCTGATCGATGAGCGCGATGCGCTTCTGACCACGATGATCGCGCAGCACGAGCGGAACGGCGCGACCATCATCGCCCTGATGGAAGTCGATCCCGCCCAGATCCACATGTACGGGGCCGCGGCCGTCGAGGCGACCGACGATCCGGACATCGTGCGCGTCACCGGTCTCGTCGAGAAGCCCAAGCGCGAAGACGCGCCCTCGAACCTCGCCATCATCGGCCGCTACGTGCTGACTCCCGCGATCTTCGACATCCTCGACCGCACTGAACCCGGCAAGGGCGGCGAGATCCAACTGACCGACGCGCTCCAGGAACTCGCCACGGATGCCGCGGGACCCGGCGTGTACGGCGTCGTATTCCGCGGACGTCGGTACGACACCGGCGATAGGGTGGACTACATCAAGGCCATCGTGCAACTCGCCGCGGATCGTGAGGATCTCGGACCCGAGCTGCGTCCCTGGTTCAAAGAGTTCGCGGCGACCCTGTAGCGCCGCAGGTTCGAGGGGGTGTCGTGGATCTGACGGCTCCTCTTCGCCATGGGAACGTGGGCATCCGCCTCGTCCGTCCTCGCGACGCGCGCATCCTGCAGCACGAGCTGCTGTCCAATCGGGCGTGGCTGCAGCCGTGGGAGGCGACGAGCCCCGACGGTCCGGTGTCGTTCGACATGCGCACCGGTGTCCGGCGGCTGCTGCAGCAGTACCGCGACGGCACCGGCATCCCGTTCGTCATGGAGGATGACGGGGAACTCGCCGGTCAGCTGAACGTGTGGGGCATCGCCCGCGGGTCGCTCGCGTCGGCCACCATCGGCTACTGGGTCAGCGAACGATTCGCCGGGCGCGGCATCACCACCACGTCCGTGGCGCTGGCAACCGACCTGTGCTTCTCGGAGATGCGGCTGCACCGGATGGAGATCTGCATCCGTCCCGAGAACGTTGCCAGCCTGCGCGTGGTCGAGAAGCTCGGCTTCCGGTACGAGGGGCTGCGGCGCCGGTTCATCCACATCGACGGTGATTGGCGGGACCACTACGCGTTCGCCCTCACCCGCGAGGACGTGCCCGAAGGCGTTCTGCAGCGCTGGGTGCAGGGACGTGCGCCGCGCGACGCCGCCACCGTGCCGCCCGCCGATCGTTCGCGGGCCTGACACGACACGCCGCAGGATGCCGGGGCGAGGGCACCGCGTCGCCTACCGTTGACCGCATGGGTGGGCAGGTACTTGGCGGGGGAGTAATCGTGCTCGTCGCCGTGCTCCTGTGGATGGTCTACCTGCTGCCGTCGTGGCACAGTCGCCGCCAGTTCGACGCGGCGGAGCGCAACGCCGTCCGCCTCAATCAGGCGCTGCGCGTGCTTGCGGAGACGAGCGAGGCGCCGCATGAGGTTCAGCTCGAGTTGAATGCGCGCACGGCGCTGGCCCAGCAGCGGCTTGCCCGCCGAGTAGTCGCCGAGCGCGAGCACACCGCCCTCGAGCAGGCGCGCATGGATCTCGCTCAGGCGCGCGACGAACGTGCCGCAGCGCGCTCCCGGCCGACCGCTCGTCGCGCGCGAGCCCGTCGCCGAACGCGCCTGGCGCTGACCGTTCTCGGACTCGGCGCCGTCGGCGTCGCCGTGTGGGGCGGGTGGCAGGTCGTGATGAGCGGCTCGCAGCTGGTGCTGTGGACGGGGGTCGGCGTCGCGACGATGTCTGGACTGCTGCTCGGACGCATGACCCGGGTCGGGGCGCGCTCTGTGGAGCGGGTCGCGATCGAGGACGCATCGGCTCGCGTGCCGCGCGTCGTCCAGGACGTCGAACTCACCGCCAGCCGCAGCACGGGATGGGCGCCCCGTGAGCTGCCGCGACCCCTCACCGTCTCAGCGGGATCCCGTGCGGCCGCGGTGCTGGACGCCGCTGCGGCCCGCGAGGCCCTCCGCCAGGCCGCGGTCGAAGAGGCCGGCCGCCAGCGCGCCGCCGACCGCCGTCCGCCGTCGATCGCGGCGGCCCGCGCGGCACGGCAGGGCGCCGAGGCATCTCCGTACGCGGCGATGGGCAGGGTCGACGACGCCGAGATCGAAGCCCACGTCCGCCGGCTGCTCGCCAGCCGCGCCGGCTGAGCGCACGCCGCAAGCTCCACCCGTGTTCTACGAACCCTCCGCGCGCGACCGAGCCCGGCTTCCGCACGATCCGTTCAAGGCGATGATCGCTCCCCGGCCGATCGGCTGGATCTCAACGCTGGATGCCGACGGCACTCCCAACCTGGCGCCCTACAGCTTCTTCAACGCCGTGTCCGACAACCCGCCCACCGTGATGTTCTCGAGCGCGGGAATGAAGGATTCGGCATCCCACGCGCTGGATCGCGGCGAGTTCGTCTGGAATCTCGCGACCTTCGATCTGCGGGAGGCGATGAATCAGTCGTCGGCCACCCTGGGACGCGGCGAGTCCGAGTTCGCCTTCGCCGGGCTCGAGCCGGCGGCGTCGCGTCTCGTCGCGCCCCCGCGGGTCGCCGCCAGCCCGGTCGCGTTGGAGTGCGTCGTGACGCAGACCCTTCAGCTGACGGATGCCGCGGGCAGGTCGACCGAGCACCACCTGGTGCTCGGCCAGGTCGTGGGCGTGCATCTGGACGAGCGGTTCATCCTGGAGGATGGTCGGGTCGACACCGCGGCGATGCGCCCGATCGCCCGCAGCGGGTACCGGGACGAGTACTCGGTTGTGGACGCGGTGTTCCACCTGACGCGACCGGACTGATCCGGCCGCCCTCAGGCAGCGTGATAGCCTGTCGGAGGTTCAGGGCCTGTGGCGCAGCTGGTAGCGCACCTCGTTCGCATCGAGGGGGTCAGGGGTTCGAGTCCCCTCAGGTCCACCAAAGTCAGAAGCCCCCGCTTGTCGGGGGCTTCTGGCGTTGATGCGTGCGGCGACTCGAACTCCTGGGTGTGGACGAGCCCCTCAGGCCTACTCACGTGATGAGTCGCGACATATGTCTCAATGTCGCGAGACACGTGTCGTTTGGGGCTCCCCGCCGGGTGGTCAAGGGCGCTTTCTCCCAGGGGCAGTCGCGTCTTCAATGTCGGAGGCCCCGGCCAAAATGGAAGCATGACAAGCGTCGATCTGGACGATCCACCGGCCGTCGATCCGGTCGAGTCCGTGCGGGTGATGCTTCGCAGTCTGATCTTCAGCATGGTCGCCACCGAGGCGCAGATCGGGGCGTTGCAGGCTCATCAGGCGACGCTGTACGCGGCGGCGACCGAGCTCGTCGAATTGCGCTCAGCCCGGTTGCCCGATGCGGCGCGGCGGGATCGGGAGATGCCGTTGCGGGAGACCACCGCCGAGATCGCGGCGGCGCTGCGGGTCACCGAGCGGACAGTGCAGCGGCGGATGTCGGAAGGGACAACGCTGCTGATGCGATTCACCCGCACCTTCGCGGCGCTGGCCGAAGGGCGCATCACCCGGATGCACGCCGGCGTGATCGTGGAGGCCGGATGCTCGATCGAGGATGACTCATCCCGAGCGGAATTCGAGCTGGCGGCGCTGGATCGCGCCGAAGTCGAAACGCCCGGTCGGCTGCGGTCGATCGTGCGCGCGATCGCCGAGAGCGCGCAGCCCGTCTCGATCGCCGAACGACATCGGTCGGCCCGAGCGCGCCGGGGCGTGTTCCTCCGCGAGCTCGAGGACGACATGGCCGAACTGGTCACCGTCCAGCCCGCGGTGCTCGCGCACGGCATGTTCGACCGCGTGACACAGATGGCTCGTGCCGACGCTGCGGCGGCACGAGCCACGGACGCGGCGGGTTCAGATGCCGCCGCGGGCGTGCCGTGCACCGACGACCGCACACTGGACCAGCGCCGCGCCGACATCTTCGCCGACATGATGCTGGCCGGCGCCCCGGTCGCGGCAGGTGAGGGTGTCGATGCGATTCGGGCGCACGTGCAGGTCACGGTTCCCGTGCTCACGCTCGCGGGCGTGCACGATGAGGGTGCCCACCTCGCCGGTTACGGCCCGATCGATCCGGATACCGCCCGCCGGCTCGCCGCTAACGCCCCGGGCTGGGACCGCGTCATGACGCACCCGGTCACCGGGGCGGTCCTGGCGGTGGATCGCTACCGACCGACGAAAGACCTGGAGCGCGCCCTACGGGTCCGCGACGAGCACTGTCGGTTCCCCGGATGCCGGCAACCGGCCTGGCGGTGCGATATCGACCACTCTCATGACGCCGCGCTCGGCGGCGAGACCAGCGAAGGAAATCTCGCGCACATCTGCAAGCGACATCACACGTTGAAACACGCGACCGACTGGCAGGTCCGGCAGCTCGGCGCCGGCACGCTCGAATGGACCAGCCCGAGCGGCCTGACCTACATCGACATCCCGGCCCCGACGCTGCGATTCGTTCCCGACGGCGATCCACCGCCCTTCTAGGCCCGGCGGGGTACCTCAGCCGGCCAACGCGTGCTGACTCGAACCCGCCGCCAGGCGCTCCGCGGCGAGGCCTTCTGCGGCCTCGAGCGGCGTGACTCCGCGCGACTCCGCTTCGTCGAAGACGCGGCGGACCGTGTCGCCGATCGCTGCGACGCGCGCCATCGTCTCGTCCCGCGAACCCCACTGCTTCGCTTCTAGGTCGAGGTAGATCACGCCACCCGCGTTCACGACGAAGTCGGGGGCGTACAGGATGCCGCGGGCAGCCAGTCGCTCGGCGCCCGAATGATCGGCCAAAGGGTTGTTCGCCGGTCCGCAGACGGCACGCGCCTCGAGCGCGTCGATGACCTCGCCGGTGAGAAGTCCGCCGATGCCGGCGGGGACGAAGACGTCGGCCGGCACGAGGTGCTCCTCGCCGGGAGCGATCCAATCGGCGCCGAGCTGCAACGCAAGATCCCGCTTCGCGGGGTTGACGTCCGTGACGGTCAGCCGCGCGCCCTCCGTGCTCAAGCGCACGGCCAGCCGACTGCCCACCTGGCCCAAGCCTGAGATCGTGATGCGACGGCCGGCCACGTTCGCCGAGCCGGTGATGCGTTCGAGTGTGGCGCGCAGCGATTCGTACACGCCGAGGCTGGTCGGCCCGGCCGGCTCGCCGGAGCCGCCGCCGGCCTCCGGAAGACCCACGACGTGGCGCGTGCGCTCGCTGACGGTCAGCATGTCTTCGGTGGTCGACCCGACGTCCTCCGCGGTGCGGTACCGGCCGTCCAGTGACTCGACCGCATCACCGAGGTCGAGAAAGGCTCCGCGTCGACGATCGGCGTCGAGCAGGGTGCTCGAAGGCAGGGCGATCACCGACTTGCCGCCTCCGGCATCCAGCCCCGCCGCCGCGTTCTTCAGGGTCATGGCGGCGGACAGACGCAGCGCATCGCCGAGCGCGTCGCTCCAGTGCGGGTAGCTCCACAGGCGCGCACCACCCAGCGCTGAGCCCAGCACCGAGGAATGCAGCGCGACGGCGATGAAGAGCCCGCTGCGTCGACCGGTGAGGGTCTCGACGCGTTCGTGCTGAAAATCGGGAAGAGGCAGGGTCGCAGACATGATGGTCCTCGTCGATCAGCCGCGCGGTGTCTTCGTGGGAACCGGGCGGAGGCGTGCGGATGGCAACGGCGCACATCCACCCCCATTGCACCATCGCTGAGCCGATCGTTCAACGTCCCCGCTCGATGTTCAGCAAACTGCGCAATGAACGCCACCAGCGCGGGCTAATCCACACCAGGCTGTGCGAGCGAGTGAGGTCGCGAAGAGATCTGCCGCGACCCGCCGACGGCGTGCCGGCCGTCCGCCGCGTCTCTACCGGGGGCCCATCGAGCGGAGTACCGTCTGCGCCAGAAGGACCCGAATCGACAGAAGGAAGAGGGGGACAGTCATGTTCGAAGATGCGCAGGGTGTCGCCGTGGTCGCGGCATCCGATCTGGCCCGTGCCCGGTCGTTCTACGAGGGCGTGCTGGGATTGACACCCGAGGAGATCCAGGAGGACGCCGAGACGGTCATCTACCGGCTCGCGGGAGTACCGCTCATGGTCTACCGTTCCGGTTTCGCCGGAACGGCCAAGAACACGGTGTTCGGCATGGCGACCAAGGACCTGACCTCCGACATGGCCTCGCTGCGTGCGAACGGCGTGGAATTCCTCGAGTACGACTTTCCGGGCTTGAAGACCGTCGACGGGGTGGCGGAGATGGCCGGGGAGCGCTCGGCGTGGTTCGAAGACAGTGAAGGGAACATCATCGGCCTGTTCGAGCGCCTCTGATCACCTCGCCGGGACTGCCTAGGCTGGTCGGGTGACCGATCAGCTCCCCACCCGCAGTCGTATCGTCCACGACGCCCTCCGCGCCGCCGGCATCACGGGCGATATCGTCGTGCTTCCGGATGCCGCCTCCACCGCCCCGCTCGCCGCCGCCGCGCTCGGGGTACAGGTCGGCGCCATCGCGAACAGCCTCGTCTTCTGGTCCGACGGCGAACCGCTGCTGGTCATGACCAGCGGCGCGCACCGCGTGGACACCGCGGCCCTTGCCGAGCGGCTCGGACGGGACAGCATCCGCCGCGCGAGCGCCGAGCAGGTCCGGGACGCGACCGGCCAGGCGATCGGCGGCGTCGCCCCCACAGGGCATCCCTCCCCGCTGCCCACCGTCATCGATGAGGATCTCGCCGCGTTCGACCAGATATGGGCCGCCGGCGGAACGCCGCACACGGTCTTCCCGATGACCTTCGACGAGCTCGTCGCGCTGACCGGCGGGACGGTCACGACCGTCGTGTGATCGACCGTTCTTCAGCCGCGCCCGCGTCGAACCGCCCCGCGCGCAGCGCCCCGCGCGCAGCGCTAGGGTCGGGAACGTGACCCCCGACGCCTACACGCACGGCCACCACGAGAGCGTTCTGCGTTCGCATGAGTGGCGCACGGCTGACAATTCCGCCGCCTACCTGCTGCCCCACCTGCACTCCGGCTGCACCGTTCTCGACGTCGGAGCGGGCCCCGGAACGATCACGGCGGACCTGGCCGAGCGCGTCGCTCCGGGACGAGTGGTCGGGCTGGATGCCGCCGCCGAGATCGTGACGAAGGCAGAGGGGCTGCGTGCCCAGCGCGGTCTGCTCAACCTCTCGTTCGAGGTCGGCGATGCGTACGCCCTGGCCGCCGCAGATGACAGCGTCGACGTGGTGCACGCGCATCAAGTGCTGCAGCACCTCACTCGGCCGGTGGACGCGCTCCGCGAGTTCCGGCGCGTGGTTTCGCCGGAAGGAGTGGTCGCCGTCCGTGATGTCGACTACGAGGGCGTGATCTGGTACCCGCGCGTGCCCGCCCTGGACCTGTGGCTGGACGTGTATCTGCGGGTCCATCGTGGGACGAGCGGGGATCCTGCAGCCGGACGCCACCTGAAGGCCTGGGCTCGCGCGGCGGGGTTCACGGACGTGACAGCCACCGCCTCGCTGTGGCTGTTCGAGAGCGACGAGGACCGCGAGTGGTGGGGCTCGTTGTGGGCCGAGCGGGCCCTCTCGTCGTCGTTCGCCGCGAACGCGCTGTCGCTGGGTGTGACGGACCGCTCCGGCCTTGCCCGCATCGCCGAAGGATGGCGCACCTGGGCGGCTTCGCCCGATGGTTGGCTGCTCATGCCGCACGGCGAGGTCATCGCGCGGGGATGACCGAGGGTGTCGATGACGTCGAGCGTCCGGGTCAAGCGGACTCGCGCTGCGCTGCCGTCAAGATCTCGTCCGTCGTGACCGCCGCCGCCGCCGACCACGCCTGCGGGCGGCATGCGGCCGGGTAGGGGACAGGGACGGAGGTGGCGTCCTTGCCGCTGCCCCCCGCAGCGGCCGGATCACCGCCGTGCAGTTCCGGTACCCGATAGCCGAAACCCGCTGCGGCAGCGAGCATGTCCTCCACCACTGTCCCGGCGGCCTCGGCCAGGCCCGCCCGATGCATGCCGCGCGCGATGATCGCGGTGTCGTGGATCCACACACTGCCGCCGTGGTAGCTGAGCGGCCAGTACCCGCGGGCGCCCGTCGACATCGTGCGGATGCCGAATCCGGACAGCATGCTGGGCCCGGTCAGCAGCACGGCGACGGCGCGTTCCTGGTCCGGATCGAGGATGCCGGTGCCCAGCAGATGCCCGATGTTGCTGGTGAGCGTGTCGACACCGTGTCCGTGGGCGTCCAACGCAATGGCGGGGTAGTGGCCCTCGGGGGTGGTCACCCAGAAGCGATCGGCGAATCGTCTCCGTAGGCGGGCGCCCCACTCGCGGGCGACGTCGCCCCCCTCCTGGCCGTAGGCATCCAGCATGCGGGCGCCGGCCATCACGGCCTCGTATGCGTAGCCCTGCACTTCACAGAGCGCGATGGGGCCTTCCGCGAGAGTGCCGTCGCGCCACTGGATGGAATCGCCTGAGTCCTTCCAGCCCTGGTTGGTCAGGCCGCGGCCGGAGCGGTCGTAATAGGACAGGAACTCGTCGCCGTGGCCCATGATCCACGCCAGACACTCCCGCATCGCCGGCAGGAGTTCCCGCACCTCCGCCTCCGGCATCCCCGCGTCGACCGTGTCAGCGAACAGACCCACCCACAGTGCGGTGGCATCAACGGAGCCGTAGTAGATCGGCGGCAACGAGAAGCCCTCACCGGGTACGACGAACGCCTCGGCCCGCAGCTCGTGCAGCATCTTGCCCGGTTCTTCTGCGGTGGCCGGATCGAGCCGGCGGCCCTGTCGCCGTGCAAGGACACGGAGAGTGGATGCCGCGAGCGTCGGGTTCGCGGAAAGTGCCAGCCGCGCCGCCCACAGCGAGTCGCGGCCGAACAGTGTGAAGAACCACGGCGCGCCCGCTGCGTAGAACTCGTCCTCGGGGTGATCGGGCAGCGCGAGGCGCAGAGCGTCCAGATCGGCGAGCGCGGTCGCGAGCCATCGGTCGGCGCGATCGTCGCTCGACGACTCCGCCACCGCTGGTCGCACGGCAACGCTCGCGGATCGCACAACCATCGCGTCGTCGACCAGTCGCGCCCCCCACGCGACCGTCGCTGTGCTGCGGGGCGGAATCCGGACCGCCCAGGTGACGACGACGCCGCGATCCACCTGGTCCGGGTCCTCGACACGAAGGCTCCCGTCCGTTTCGAGCTCGATCCGTTGGGCTCCCGCCGTGAGCAGGACCGATCCCACACCAGTCGTGCGGGCCTCCCACCTGCGCGATTCCGGCATTCCCGCCTTCACAGCGTGCATGGGCGAGAACTCGGGCAGCACGGTGAGGTTGATGTCCGCACCCAAGGGGTCGTCGAGGTGCGACGTGATCGTGATCTTCTCGCTGATTGCTCCGCCCTCGACCGTGCGCTCGCGAACGAGCCGCACCTTCGGGTCGGCGCTCACGTCGTCGAGTCCGCGGAGCAGGCCTTCGAAGACGACGTGCGATGACCCGTGCGTGGATACCCCGAGGGACTCGACGTCCCCGCCGGTCAGGGACATCGACACGGTCCGGATGAAGCGGGTGTCGCCGTGGTAGATCCCGTCGATCGCACCGGGGCCCACTTCGCCATCCGTGCGGGACCACACCTGGGTGGGGGCACGCAAGGCGACCACGCCGTCGTGGAGAAACGGCTGGCGTCCCCAGGCGCCGACTCCGGGCGTCTGTTCGGTCATCCCTTCAGCGCCCCTTCGGCGGTGCTCATGATCTTCTTCTGGAAGATGAAGAACATCACCGCCACCGGAATCGTCATGATCGCGGCCGCCGCGAGCTTCAGCGGGTACTGGTTTCCCTGCCCGAGCTGACCCGACGCCAGTGCGGCGACGCCCTTGGTCAGCGTCGTGAGCTCGGGTGACTGGGTGGAGACGATGAAGTGGCTCAACTCGTTCCACGACCCCTGGAACGACAGGATCACGATCGTGATGAGCGCCGGACGCGCCATCGGAAGAACGATCGACCAGAAGACCCGGAACGTGCCCGCGCCATCGATGCGCGCCTGCTCCTCGATCGCCACCGGGATGGATTCGAAGAAGTTCTTCATGATGAAGACGCCGGCGGCATCCACGAGAAGCGGCAGGATCATGCCCATGTACGAGTCGTAGATGCCGATCTGGTTCAACACGAGGAACTTCGGGATGAGCAGCACGACCCCGGGCACCGCCATCACCGCGACGACCAGAGCGAAGATGACACCTCGTCCGCGGAATTTCAGCCGCGCCAGTGCGTAGCCGGCGAGGGACACGAAGAATACGCGCCCCAGCGTCACGCAGATCGTGACGATCGCCGAGTTCAGCGCCCACAGCGGGAAGTCGCTGCGTGTGAACAGGCGCTCGTACGCCGCCAGCGAGAACACGCTGGGGATCAGCGAGATCGGGTCGGCAGTGGCCTCGGCATCCGTCTTGAACGACGTCGCGACCTGTACAAGGAACGGGTAGATGTAGATGATCGCGAGCGCGATCAGGATGGCGTAAAGGAGGATCTGACCCCATCGCGCGCGAGGGGACCACGTGCGGGTCCGCTTCGGCGGCGCCTCTGGGGCGACGACGGCTGTGTCGCCGGCCGCGGTGACGGTCATGATGTCTTTCCCTTCACCTGATACTGCCGCGCTCGCCGTTTGGACACCGGTCGGTCCCGCAGGACCCACCGCTGGACGATGGCGAAGAAGATGATGATCAGGAACAGGATGAACGCGATCGCCGACCCTTGCCCCCAGTCCTGGTTGATGAACGCGGCCTGGTAGGACAGGTACGCCGGTGTCACGGTCGTCTTTGCAGGGCCGCCCTGTGTGCCGGTGTAGATCTGATCGAAGACCTGCCAGCATCCGATGAGCCCCAGCGTGAGCACCGTGAACAGGGTGGGGCGCAGCTGGGGGAGCGTGATGTGCCAGAAGCGCTGCCATCCGGTGGCGCCGTCCATCATCCCGGCCTCGCCGAGTTCGACGCCCACGTTCTGCAGGGCGGCGATGAACAGCAGCATCATCGTTCCGCTCGTGGTGAAGATCGCCATCAGGATGAACGCGCTCATGGCCACCGACGGACCGGCCAGCCACTCCCACCAGGAGATCCCGAGGAAGCCACTGCTGGTGAGGGCTTCGGGACCCGCCCGCAGGCCGACGCTGCCGAGCGCGACGTGGACGATCCCGCGGGGGTCGGCGAACCAGTTGGGTCCGTTGATCCCTACCCACGAGAGCACCTCGTTGATGACGCCCGTCGTGGAGAACAGGAACAACCACAGCACCGTGATCGCCACGGAGCTGGTCACCGACGGGAAGTAGAACGCGGTGCGGAAGAAGCCGCGTCCGCGCAGGATGGCTCGGCTGACCAGCGAGGCGAGGAACAGCGCGAGGATGGTCTGCAGCGGAACCACGAGCAGCACATACCAGGCGTTGTTTCGCAGCGCGATGCCGAAGTTGCGCTCGGCCAGCCCACCTCCGGTGGTGACGGCGGCGTAGTTGTCGAGGCCGACGAATGCCACATTCGCAGACAGCGGGCTGCCGCGTCCAGACCAGTCGGAGAAGCTCACCCACAGTGCCATGAGCACGGGGATGAAGAGGAAGACGCCGAGGATGACGATGATCGGCGCGGTGAAGAGCCATCCGGCGACCCCCTCGCCGCGGCGGATCCCGGAGGACCTCGGGCGGCGAGGGGCGGTGACCTGGGTGGTCATGTCAGCCGGCCACTGCCTCGAGGTTCGTCTGCACTGAGTCCAGGATCTCCTGCGGATTCCCGTCCTTGAGCGACTCGAGCTGGGCGTTGAAGTCCGCGATGACGTCGGTGGCACCCTCGCCGGTGGGCGGGAACTGCGCGTAGTCCGCCCCCGTCAGGAACGCGCCCTGGTCGGGGTTCGCCTCGGTCCACGCATCTGCCGCGGACTGGATCGACGGCATCGGACCGAACGCCTTCGAGAACGTCAGTTGCTGCTCGGTGGAGGTGAGGAACTCGACCAGGCTGAGTGCGGCCTCTTGGTTGGGGCTGTCTGCGGACATGCCCCAGCAGTTCGTGAACTGCAGAGTGCCCTGGCCCGCGGGGCCGGCCGGCAGCTCGGCGACGGTGTACGCCACATCCGGGAAGTCAGCGCTCATCGCGCCGGTTATCCAGTTGCCCTCGATGACCATCGCGGCCAGCTGCTTGCCGAACGCTTCGCCGCCCCAGCTCGCACCGATGTCCGTCGAATAGGCGAACGTTCCGTCCTGCAGACGTGCCTGCACGTAGTCGAGAGCCTCGACGTTCTCGGCACTGTCGGCCACGGGCTCACCGTCCACTACGAGGCCACCGCCGGCCTGCGCCATGAAGGTGCCCACCCGCTGGTACTCCGGGCCGAATGCGAGGCCCACCGTGTCGGCCGTCGTGAGCTTCTGGGTCACGGCCGTCAGGTCTTCCCACGTCGCCGGAATGTCCGCTTCCGTGAGGCCCGCCGCAGCCCACAGATCCGTGTTGATGATGAGCGCGAGCGTCGAGAAGTCCTTGGGAGCACAATAGAAGTCGCCGTCGAGGGTGAAGTTCTCCACGAGCGACGGGTAGAAGTCGTCCTTGTTCTCCAGCTGGTCGCCGTAGGCCACGAGTGAACCGTTGCCTGCGTATCCCGCGAGGGCCTCGGGAGCCAGGTAGAACAGATCCGGCGGTGAGCCGCCGGCAAAGCCCTGCGACAGCTGCTGCGGCAGGTCGTTCGCCACCGAGACCTCCGCCTTCACGCCGGACTCGTCCGACCACGCCGCGACCGCGTCTTCGACCGCCGCCGTTTCGGCCTCGCCGCTCGAACCGATCAGGATGCTGAGCGCGTCGTCGGAAGACGTGAGCCCGCCCTCACCGCCGGAGTCGCCCGAGTCGTCGAAACCCGAACCGCCGCATCCACTCAGCACCATCGCACCGGCAACGGCGAGCGCGCCGGCACCCGCCAGCACGCGCGTCTTCCTCGTCATGTTCGTCTCCTTTGATAAACACTGCGGTGACCTCAGGGGGAGCGAGGTCACCTGACCCATGGTTTGATCGTTCCAAACTTTGAACGATCAAACCGGTCGCTTATGACGAACGGTATGGGCCGCGCCGCGACGCTGTCAACCCCTTGCGCTGTACGATGCGATGACATTTGAACGTTCCGATGCCTGATGACACGGGGGAGACTCATGGGGAAGCCGCCGACCGTCGAAGACGTCGCGCGCATGGCGGGTGTCTCGCGGCAGACCGTCTCGAACGTCCTCAATTCGCCCGGAATCGTCCGTGACGAGACCCGCGAACGGGTGCAGCAGGCGATCGCGGATCTCGCGTACCGTCCGCACGCTGCGGCCCGCCGCCTGCGCACCCGGCGCAGCTCGACGATCGGCGTCCACCTGGATCCCTACTCGGGCGGAATCTCCGGCGTCATTCTCGACCGCTTCGTGCACGCCCTCAGTGAACGGGCCAGTGAGCGGGGCATGCGCGTTCTGATCTACAGCGCCCGCAGTGCGGATGAGGAGATCGCCCGCCTCGGCGACCTCGTCGACGGTGCTGAAATCGACGCGGTCGTGATCACCGGCACGTTCTTCGGCGACCCGCGCACCGGCTGGCTCCTGCAGCGCAACGTACCGTTCGTGTCGTTCGGCCGGCCGTGGGGCGGCGACGACGTGTACAGTTCCGCGCACACCTGGGTAGACGTGGACGGCGCCGCCGGCACCCGGGCGGCGACGGCGCATGCGATCGAGACGGCCGGGTTCCGGGTCGGCTTCTTCGGCTGGCCGCCGGACAACGGCACGGGAGATGACCGCGAACGCGGCTGGCGTGCGGCGATGACGGATGCCGCGGCCGTCGGCCCGCGCTTCGAGGCGATCGAGGGGCTCGCGCGTGCGCGCGAGGTGATGTCCGCGGTCTTCGCCGCGCCGGACACGCTGCGGGACCTGGATGCTCTGGTGTGCGTCAGCGACTCGCACGCGGTCGCTGCGCACCTCGCCGCCTCCGACGCGGGTCGGCGTGACCTGCCGGTCATCGGCTTCGACAACACTCCCGTGGCCGAGGCCCTCGGGATCTCGAGCATCGAGCAGTCGCCGGAGCTCGTCGCGGCCGCGGTGCTCGACCGCCTGATGGGTCCGACCGGATCGGCGGTCTCGCTGCGAGACCGCGACACACCGCCGGCGCATGTGCTGGTCGAGCCGCGCCTCATCGTCCGTCAGAACTGACCCTTGACGACCCCGCGCTCGGGGGTGGAACATGAGGGCCATTCGCTCGCGCCACCCCCCGGGGCCGATCGATCGACTCCTCCGGGCACGCAGGCATCGCGCTACCAGGGAGTACGCATGTTCCGTCAGCTTGCCGTAGCCACCACCGCCGCCCTCGTTCTGACAGCGCTCGTCGCCACGCCGAGTGTGGCCAGTCCGCCGCCTCCCGCCGGTGAGCCGGACCGGCTCGCCGTATACACCGGGACCGTGGGCGTGGAGGGACTGAATGCCCTCGCCGGTCTGGGCGTCGATCGGCACGAACTCGTCACGACTCCGAGTTCGGATGCCGCAGGCCAGGTCGAAGTGCAAGTGATCCTCAGCGGTGACCAGGCGGCGCAGCTCGCGGAGGAGGGAACAGCGCTGGAAGCGAAGGAGCCCTCGGCGCAGCGCAGATCGCTGGAGGCGGGCGACGGGGTCTTCCGCACCTACAGCGGCGATGGCGGCATCCTCGAGGAGCTGATGACGACCGCCGCGGCGAACCCGAAGATCGCCGAGTTCCGGGTAATCGGACAGACCGTCCAGGGGCAGGACATCGGCGCGGTCCGTCTGACCAAGAACGTCGCGAAGACCAAGGACGGAAAGCGTCCGACCACCGTGTACGTCGGAGCGCAGCACGCCCGCGAGTGGATCACGCCCGAGATGGTGCGTCGACTGCTCGACTACTACGTGAACTCCTCCGCCACCGAAGCGCGCGTCAAGCGCATCCTCGACAGCACCGAGCTGTGGTTCGTGCCCGTGGCGAACCCCGATGGCTACGACTTCACCTTCACCGAGGGACAGCGTCTCTGGCGTAAGAACCTCCGCGACAACGACGGAGACGGCCAGATCACGCCGGGCGACGGCGTGGATCTCAACCGCAACTACCCGACGCGCTGGGGCTACGACAACGAGGGGTCCTCGCCGGACCCGGCCAGTGAGACCTACCGGGGTCCCTCGCCCTCATCGGAGCCCGAGACGCAGGCCTTGGACGCGCTGTTCGCAAAGCTCACGCCGGAGTTCATGGTCAACTACCACTCGGCCGCCGAGCTGCTGCTGCACGGCATCGGCTGGCAGGTCGCCACACCCTCCCCGGACGACGTGATCTACGAGGCGATGGTCGGTGACGACCAGAACCCCGCGATCGCCGGCTACGACCCGGACATCTCCGCGGAGCTGTACACGACGAACGGCGACACGGATTCGCACGCGCAGGAGGCGTACGGCACGCTCGGCTTCACTCCCGAGATGGGCACCTGCGAATCCGCGTCGAACGCGATCGACGGCGACGAATGGGAGGCGGAGGATTGCGAGAGCGGTTTCAACTTCCCCGATGACGAGGGACTGATCCAGGCGGAGTTCGAGAAGAACATCCCGTTCGCGCTCGCGGTCGCCGAGTCGGCGAAGGACCCCAACGACCCCGTCTCGGTCGTCGGTCGGGATGCCGAGGACTTCCGGGTCGACACCTTCTCGGTGTCCTACGGCGATCCGCAGACCGTGGCGGTGTGGGCCAAGCGCGACGTGCTCGCGAAGTTCATGAGCTATCGCGTGAACGACGGTCCGCTGCGGATCTCACCGGTGAAGGAGTGGAAGGGCGGCGAACGGTACGGAGGCGAGAACGTCGACTACTACGCGGAGTACCGCGGGGTCGTGAAGGGAACGAAGGCAGGGGACCGTGTCGAGGTCTGGTTCTCCGGCATCCCGTCCGTGCGCGATCTGGTCAGCAACCGCACGCTGAAGAAGATCGAGAGCGAGCACTTCACCTACCAGGTCGCGCAGGACACCGGAAACACGGTGCTGATCGTCGCGAACGAGGACTACACGGGCGTGAACCCCGAGGAATCCCCTCGAGGCGACGGCCCGAAGTACCTCGACGAGCATGTCGCCGCACTCGAGGCGAACGGTGTGACGCCGGACGTCTGGGACGTCGACGCGAGCGGCATCCCGCATGATCTCGGGGTGCTGAGCCACTACGACGCCGTGCTGTGGTACCTCGGCGACAACCGGCTCACCCAGGATCCGGAGGATGTGCTGACGGATACGTTCGCCTTCGGCCCACTGGAGGAGCTGTCGGTCGCGGAACGCCAGCAGTACCTGACCATCGCGATCCGGGACTACCTCAACGAGGGCGGAAAGCTGGCGCTCGCCGGTGAGACGACGGGCTACTACGGACAGCTCGCCGGAGCGCTCGGCGGCATCTACTACGGACTCGACGGTGCCCCCGACCAGGATTGCGTGGTCACGGCGGACTTCTTCTCGGATTGTCTGCTGCTGGCCGATGACTTCACCCAGTACTGGCTCGGAGCCTATGACCGCACCCGGGTCGGCGCCGACGGAATCACGGGCACAGCCGCGCCACTGGACGGCCTCGACGCTCTCTTCGGCGGGCCGGCCACCGAGGACAACCCGGTCGATGAGGCCGGCGAGTTCACGGTGACCAGCGACGCGCTCCCAGTCGACCAGTTCCCGCAGTTCGAGAGCTGGGCGGTCGCGCAGTACCAGAATCCGTCGGGTCCGTTCATCCCGGTGGAGGGGCTCTGGTCGATGTTCGCCGCGCACGTCGACGACGGCTATCAGCGGCTGTCGCGCACGTACGAGGTGCCCGAGCTGGAGCCGGGCGGAACCGCGACCTTCGACGCGCAGTTCTCGTACTCGACCGAGCTCGGCTACGACCACGTGATCGTCGAGGTGCGCCCCGTCGGTACGGAGCAGTGGACGACGCTGCCGGACCTCGGCGGTGCCAGCACGGCGGAGGTCCCGGCCGAATGCGAGGTCGGCTTCCTCGTCGAGGAGCATCCGCAGCTCGCCCACTACCTCACCGTCGGTGATGCGGCGTGCGAGCCCACCGGCACGACCGGCGAATGGAACTCCTTCACCGGCTCGTCGGGCGGATGGATCCCGGTGTCGTTCGACCTCAGTGCGTACGCGGGCCAGGACGTCGAGGTGGTCGTCAGCTCTGTGAGCGACCCGTTCACCGGCGAAATCGGCCTGATGGTGGACGACACGAAGCTCGTCGTGAACGGCGCGGCGACGCAGGCGCAGGGGTTCGAGGAAGGGACGGAGCCGTGGGTCGTGCTGCCGGCCCCGGAAGGAAGCCCCGGCAACACGGGCGAGTTCACCCGCATCACGGTGGAAGGAGCTTTCCACAGCGCGATCGCAACGGCGGATACGCTCCTCTTCGGATTCGGCCTGGAACAGCTCGAGTCCGAGACCGCCCGCGCCGAGGTCGTCGGCAGGATGCTCGCCCACTTCACTGGCTAGGGCGATCCGCGGGTGCGCGGCGTCAGCGTCGCGCACCTCCGATCCGTCGCCCGAGCTCGCTCGCGACCGGAGCGAGATGCGCCGCGAGTGTGCCGGCATCCCGGGCGGAATCGGTCGGATAGGTCACCGCGATCGCCGCGATCGGCCACCCGATGTGATCGAGCACGGCGACCCCCACCGACGCGAGGCCCAGCGTCACCTCACCGTCCTCAAGCGCGTAGCCGCGACCGCGGACCTCACGGAGCAGATCGCGCAGCTCACCCGGGCGAGCGGGACCCCGGCCGGTACGGTCGGCGAAGGAGGCGGCATCCGGATACAGCGCCCGCACCTGCTCGCGCGGCAGCGCCGCGAGCATGGAGCGCCCCGACGCGGTGAGGTGCGCGGGAAGGCGGACCCCCACGTCCGTCACGAGGGCGGGCCGGCGCGGCGCGCGCTCCTCGACGAGATAGAGCACGTCGCGTCCGGTCATCACGGCGAGGTGCGCGCTTTCGCCGGCGCGGTCCGCAAGCGCGGCGATCAGCGTCCGGCCGAGGTGGGCGAGCGGCTGCTGCCGTGTGTAGCCGCCGGCGAGCTCGAACGCCGCCGTTCCCAGCCCCCAGCGGCGCTCCGCCGGAAGATGCACGACGAAGCCGTGCTCCTCGAGGGTGGCCAGCAGATGGTAGACGCTCGAACGCGGCACGCCCAGCTGCGTCGCGATCGTGCGTGCCGCGATCGGGCCCGGTTGTCGGGCGAGCAGCGAGAGGATCCGCAGCGTCTGATCAGCGGCGGGGACCTGGGGGCGCGCGCCGGCCAGCCGAGGGTTCGGGGTGGAGCCCCATTGGGCACTGGCGAGCGAATTGTCTGGCATGACAGACACAGGATGCCACGGTCCTCTGTTTCGCGCGAGCCTCGGGGTGTGGAATCGGACAATGACCACCCTCACCGAGATCGTCGTCGTCGGCGGCGCTCCGCTCCGCCCCGAGGACGTCGTGGCGGTCGCCCGTCACGGGGCCCGCGTCGAGCTCGATGCCACCGCGCTGCGGAAGGTCGCGGCATCCCGCGCGCTCATCGAGGGTCTCGCCGACGATCCCGAGCCGCACTACGGCATCTCCACCGGCTTCGGTGCGCTGGCCACGACGTTCATCGCGTCGGAGCGACGCGCTCAGCTGCAGGCCAGCCTCATCCGCTCGCACGCGGCCGGGACCGGCGCCGAGGTGGAGCGCGAAGTCATCCGCGGTCTGCAGCTGCTGCGGCTGCAGACCCTGGCCAGCGGGCACACCGGCGTGCGCCCCATCGTGATCGAGACGTATGCGGCGATGGTGAATGCCGGGATCACGCCGATCGTGCGGGAGTACGGCTCGCTCGGCTGCTCGGGCGACCTTGCGCCGCTCGCGCACGTGGCTCTGGCCGCGATGGGCGAGGGAGATGTCCGCGACGCGGCCGGCGACGTGGGCGCCGCCGCCCAGGCGCTTGCCGACGCCGGTATCGAGCCCCTGATGCTCCGCGAAAAGGAGGGGCTCGCGCTGATCAACGGCACCGACGGCATGCTGGGGATGCTGCTGCTCGCCGTGCACGATCTCGCGTCACTGCTCGAGACCGCCGACATCGCGGCGGCCATGTCGATCGAGAGCCAACTCGGCACCGATGCCGTCTTCGCCGCCGACCTCATGGCGCTGCGCCCGCAGGTCGGACAGGCGGCCTCCGCCGCGAATCTCCGCGCTTATCTCGGCACCTCGCCGATCGTCGCCTCGCACAAGGGACCCGAGTGCACCCGGGTGCAGGATGCTTACTCCCTGCGCTGCGCACCGCAGGTGCACGGGGCCGCGCGCGACACGGTCGAGCATGCGCGCACGATCGCGTCGCGCGAGCTCGCCGCGGCGGTCGACAACCCGGTCATCACCGACGACGGCCGCGTCGAGTCCAACGGGAACTTCCACGGTGCGCCGATCGCCTACGTGCTCGATTTCCTCGCGATCGCCGCCGCCGATGTCGCCTCCATCTCGGAGCGGCGCACCGACCGGGCGCTGGACCCGGCCCGCAATCAGGGGCTTCCGCCGTTCCTCGCGCACGAGGTCGGTGTGGACTCCGGGCTCATGATCGCGCAGTACGCCGCGGCCGGAATCGTCTCCGAGCTCAAGCGACTGGCGGTTCCGGCATCCGTCGATTCCATCCCGTCCAGCGCGATGCAGGAGGACCACGTCTCGATGGGGTGGGCCGCGGCTCGCAAACTGCGACGCGCCATCGACGGGCTCGCGCGGGTACTCGCCATCGAAGTGCTCACCGGAGCCCGCGCGATCGACCTGCGCGCGCCCCTGCAGCCCGGCCCCGCCACCGGTGCCGTCCGCGACCTGGTGCGCACGGTCGCACGCGGCCCCGGCAACGACCACTTCCTCTCACCCGACATCGAGGCGGTGACCGACCTCGTGCTCTCCGGCCAGGTCGCGCGCGCCGCAGAAGGAGCAGTCTCATGAATCCGGTCACCGGTGCCCGCGCCGTGCGCGCAGCGCGCGGCAACGTCCGCACCGCGAAGAGCTGGGGCGCGGAAGCCGCCAAGCGCATGCTGATGAACAACCTCGATCCCGAGGTCGCCGAGCACCCCGAGGAGCTCGTCGTGTACGGCGGCACGGGCAAGGCCGCCCGCAGCTGGGAGGCGTACGACGCGATCGTGCGCACCCTCGATGAACTCGAGCCCGACGAGACCCTGCTCGTGCAGTCCGGCAAGCCGGTCGGTGTGTTCCGCACGCACGAGTGGGCGCCGCGGGTGCTGATCGCCAACTCGAACCTCGTCGGCGACTGGGCCACCTGGCCGGAATTCCGTCGACTCGAGCAGCTCGGCCTCACCATGTACGGGCAGATGACCGCGGGTTCCTGGATCTACATCGGCACGCAGGGGATCCTGCAGGGGACGTACGAGACATTTGCCGCGGTCGCCCGGTCGCTGGGCAGTGGTTCGACAGGCTCACCAACCGGGTCGGCCGTTCCGGCCGACGATTTGAAAGGCACGCTGACCCTGACCGGCGGATGCGGCGGCATGGGTGGCGCGCAGCCCCTGGCGGTCACGCTGAACGGCGGTGCGGTGCTGATCGTCGACGTGGACGAGTCGCGCCTCGCGCGTCGCGTCGAACACGGGTACCTCGACGAGTACACGACAGATCTCGACGAGGCCGTCGACCGCGTCGTCGCCGCCAAGAACGAGGGCCGTGCGCTCAGTGTGGGAGTGGTCGGCAACGCGGCGCTCGTCTTTCCCGAGCTGCTCCTGCGCGGCACCCCGATCGACATCGTGACGGATCAGACCAGCGCCCACGACCCGCTGGCCTACCTTCCGGTCGGGGTGGAGCTCGAGAACTGGCGCGCCGAGGCCGAGCGCGATCCCGAGGGGTTCACCGCGCGTGCCCGCGGCAGCATGGCCAAGCAGGTGGCGGCGATGGTCGGGTTCCAGGATGCCGGGGCCGAGGTGTTCGATTACGGCAACTCGATCCGCGCAGAAGCTCAGCTGGGCGGCTTCGCCCGGGCATTCGAGTTCCCCGGCTTCGTGCCGGCGTACATCCGGCCGCAGTTCGCCGAGGGGCGGGGCCCCTTCCGCTGGGTGGCGCTCTCGGGCGATCCGGAGGACATCCGCAAGACCGACGCGGCCGTGAAGGCCCTGTTCCCCGACAACGCGGCTCTGGTGCGGTGGCTGGACAAGGCCGGCGAGAAGGTGCACTTCGAGGGACTCCCCGCGCGCATCTGCTGGCTCGGGTACCAGGAGCGGCACCTCGCGGGACTCCGGTTCAACGAGATGGTCGCCTCCGGCGAGCTGGCCGGTCCCATCGTGATCGGGCGTGACCACCTCGACGCCGGGTCCGTCGCCTCGCCGTACCGCGAGACGGAGGCGATGGCGGACGGCTCCGATGCCATCGCGGACTGGCCGCTGCTGAACGCCCTCCTGAACACCGCATCGGGAGCGTCGTGGGTCTCGATCCACCACGGGGGAGGTGTGGGCATCGGGCGCAGCATCCATGCCGGGCAGGTGATCGTGGCGGACGGAACGCCTCTCGCCGCAGAGAAGCTGGCCCGCGTGCTGACCAACGATCCCGGTACCGGCGTCATGCGCCACGTGGACGCCGGCTACGAGCGGGCGAAAGAGGTCGCTCGGGAACGCGGGCTGAAGGTGCCGATGCTGTGAGCGCCGCAACCCTTCTCACGAACATCGGCGAGCTGACGACCAACGTCGCCGTGGACGCCGACCCCTGCGGCACGGTGCACGACGCGGCGGTGCTGATGGAGGGCGACCGCATCGTGTGGGTGGGCTCGGCGGACGAGGCTCACCGCCGCGTCGCGGGGTCGGTCGAGGTCGTGGATGCCGGGGGCCGAGCGGTCATCCCGGGCTTCGTCGACAGCCACACGCACCTGGTGTTCGGGGGAGACCGCGCGGACGAGTTCGAGGCCCGCATGGCCGGCGTACCGTATGCCGCGGGAGGCATACGGCGGACGGTCGCCGCCACCCGGGCGGCGAGCGACGACGAACTGCGTCGGCGCCTCGCCGGGCTCGTCGCCGAGCTGCATGCGCAGGGCACGACCACGTTCGAGGTGAAGACGGGTTACGGTCTCACCGTCGCCGACGAGGCGCGGCTGGCCCGCCTCGCGGCCGAGGTCACACCGGAGGTGACGTTCCTCGGCGCCCACGTCGTGCCCGCCGAGTACGAGGATCGCCGCGAGGACTACGTGGACCTGGTCTGCGCGGAGATGCTGCTGGCGTGCGCGGCGCACAGCCGCTGGGTCGACGTGTTCTGCGAGCGCGGCGCATTCACCGCCGCCGAGAGTCGGCGCATCCTCGCCGCGGGCATCGCGCACGGACTGCAGCCGCGCGTGCACGGAAACCAGCTCGGCCACGGTGAGGGGGTGCAGGTCGCGGTCGCGCTGGGCGCGGCATCCGTCGATCACTGCACATTCCTGGACGATGACGATGTCGCCGCCCTTGCCGCGAGTGGAACCGTCGCCACTCTGCTGCCGGGGGTGGAATTCTCGACCCGCCAGCCCTACCCCGACGCTCGGCGGCTGATCGAGGCGGGTGTCACCGTCGCCCTCGCGAGCGACTGCAACCCGGGGTCGAGCTTCACCAGCTCGATGCCGCTGATGATCGCCCTCGCCGTGCGCGAGATGGGCATGACCACCGCCGAGGCGGTGTGGTCGGCAACGGCGGGCGGCGCGCGAGCGCTGCGGCGCGATGACGTGGGCGTTCTGGCACCCGGCTCACGGGCCGACCTGGTCCTGCTGGATGCCCCGACGCGAACGCATCTGGCCTACCGGCCGGGCGTGCCGCTGATCCGCACCGTATGGCGCCGTGGACGCGCGGCGGCCTGAACCACCGCAGCCGACGGCCGGGAGGTCGACCGTCAGCGCGGGGTCTCCAGCGTCCAGGCGACGGGCTCCAGCGGCTCGACGGCGTCCCAGTCGTCCGCGTCCCACGTGAAGGTCGCCACGGCGCAGGTCGGCATGTGCTCGATGCCGCCGTCGGACAGACGCTCGGCGAGCGCGCTCATGCCGGGGTCGTGGGCGACGACGATCAGCTGACGCGCCGCACTGGCGGCGGCCTTCTCGAGCAGCGTCCGGGCCGGCGCGCCATAGAGCTCGGGGTCCAGGTTCACCGCGACATCGAACACCGCGCCGAACGCCTCGGCGGTGGTTCGGGCACGCAGCGCCGTGCTCGACAGGACGATCTGCGGCCGGAAGCCGGTCTCGGCCAGCTCGCGCGCCATGCGCGGCGCATCACGCCTGCCGCGGTCGTTGAGCGGGCGGTCGTGATCGTCCAATCGCGCGTCGCCCCAGTCGGACTTCGCGTGGCGGACCAGAACGAGACGGATCATGCGCGCATCCCCACTCCGGCGAGCAGTTCCAGGACGCACAGCGCCGCCAGTCGCACGGTGCGTTCATCGGCCGCGTCGGCCGTCGCGTCGACCTCGACGATGTCCGCCGAGACGAGCCGGGAATCGGTCGCCGCCGCCCGCGCCAGCGCGCGCAGCTCCCACGCGGCGAGGCCTCCGGGCACGCTCGCCGGACAGCCGGGCGCGACCGAGCGATCGCACACGTCCACGTCGATGTCCAGATGGATGCCGCCGCCTCCCGCCCCGGCGACCTCCAGCCCCTCGGCGATCACGTCCGCGAGGCCCCTGCGTCGCACGTCATCGAGCCCGATCACCGTGATGCCGTACTCCGCGGCCCGGCGCGCGTACGCGGCGGAGTTCGCGAAGTCGGCGATGCCGATCTGCACCACTCGACGCGGATCGAGCCCGTCCTGGATCAGCCTCCGGACGGGGGAGCCGTTGGAGACACCGTCCCGCAGATCGAAATGCGCGTCCAGGGTGATCAGTCCCGTCGCGCCCGTTCCCTGGGTCACCCCGTAGGTCGCGCTGTTGTCGCCGCCCAGAGCGACGACGAGACGGGCGCGATCCCGCGCCTGGGCGACGAGCGCGCGGACGGCGGCCTCGCCTTCCGGGCCGTCCGGCTCGGCGACATCACCGGCATCCGCGACCCGCAGCGTCCCGAGATCGATCGGTCCGGCCATCAGCGCCGGGCTGTACCGGCGCAGGGCGGCGCGGACCGCCGGCGGCGTCTGGTGGGCGCCGGTCGGCGAGAGCGATGTCCGCCAGGCCGGGACGCCTACGAGGACCATGTCGACGGGCCCGTCGAACGAGTCCAGTGCCGGCCAGTCGCCGGCGCGCGGCCAGAGATCATCGGAGAAGAGTGCCACCCCTCCGACGGTACTCCCGTGACGCGGTTCCGGTCCGGAACTCAGACCGTGACGTAGACCCACGCCGGCCGGCCGCTGGCCAGATGCACCTCGACCCGGCGATAGAACTCGACCTCGTATTCGTCGGCGGCGTCCAGCTCCTCCTCGCTGACCCACAGCGCCTTGCCGATCACCTTGTCCAGCGCGTTGCCGGTGGGGCGGACGACGGGGTGCACCGAAGAGCCGGACAGGTCCACGACCCGCGGGTCCTCGATCTCGGCGTAGTCGACCGTGTAGCCCGGCAGGACGTCGTCCTCGCCCGCGAGCAGGCGCCCGAACGTGTCCAGCTGCACGACGGGATTCTGCAGGGTGCCATAGCTGAAGAGCAGCTGCTCGGAGCGGTCGGCCACGCACTCAGGGTAGCGCTCCGACCAGCGTCGGCCGATGACGATGTCGGACGAAGTCAGAGCGGTGTCAGCCCAGCAGCGCGTGCGCGATCGTGAAGATCAGCAGGCCCGCCAGCGCGCCGACGACGGTTCCGTTCAGGCGGATGTACTGCAGGTCGCGGCCGACCATGAGCTCGATCTTCTCCGTCGTCTCGGCGGGGTCCCAACGCGCGACCGTATCGGTGATGATGGACGCGATGTCGTGCCGGTAGCGATCCACGAGGAACACGGCGGCCTCGGTGACCCATCCGTCCACACGGCTCTGCAGCGCGGCATCCGTCGACAGGCGCTCGCCGATCTCGCTGAGCGCCTGAGCGGCGCGGCGACGCAGCCCGCTGTCCGGGTCGGCCAGCGACGCGAGCAGCCCGGCCTTGGCGGTGTTCCACGCCTCGGCTGCCAGTTCGCGCACCCGCGGACTGTCGAACAAGGTGGCCTTCGTCTCCTCGAGCCGTGCCATCGTGGCCGGGTCGCTCTGCAGGTTCTCGGCCAGACGATCGAGGTATCCGTCCACCGCGATGCGGGCCGGATGCTGCGGGTCGGCGCGCACGGCCGCGACGAACTTCACGGCCTCGTTGTAGACCGTGTCATCCACCAGACGCTGAGCGATCGAGGGCACCCACGCGGGCAGACGCCGCGAGACGAGTCCCGAGAAGGATCCCTGGTTGGCGGCGAGCCACGCCCCGATGCTGTCCACGGCCAGATCCACGGCGCCGTGATGGGCGCCCGACTCCACGATGCGACCCAGCCAGCCACCCAGCGGCGGGCCCCATGGCGGTGCGATCAGGTGCTCGCGGGCCAGGTCCTCGATGACGTCGTTCACGTCGTCATCGCTCAGGGCCCGCAGCACTCCGGCGGCCATGAGCGAAGCCTCCTGGCCCACCCGCTCCGCGTGCGCGGGGACGCTCAGCCACTCGCCGAGACGCGTGGCGACCGCGGTCTCCTCGAGCTTGGTGCGCACCACGTCGCCGCGGAGGAACTCGGTCTCGACGAACTCGCCGAGGTTCTGGCCGATCTCGTCCTTGCGGCTCGGGATGATCGCCGTGTGCGGGATCGGGATGCCGAGCGGATGCCGGAACAGCGCGGTGACCGCGAACCAGTCCGCCAGCGCGCCGACCATGCCGCCTTCGGCGAACGCGCGAACGTACGCGAGCGGCGGGACCTGCTGCTGGAAGGCGAAGGCGATGACGAACAGCACCGCCATGAACAGGAGTGCGCCCAGGGCCACGCCCTTCATCACGCGCAGGCCTCGGCGGCGGTCCTGGTCGGCGGGGCTCAGCAGAGCCGTCGGCGTACGTGTCATCTGCTCACCGGTTCCGTCTCATGGCTCGATCGGCCCGAGCCATGCGCTCGCCACCGTCGCGTGGGCCGATTCTGGATCGGATGGGTGGAACTGGCCGGCCAGGACATCGCGGTAGAGGCGGCCGAGTTCGCTGGAGGAGAAGTACGACGAGCCGCCCGCCACCAGGATCGCGTCGTCCACGACGCGCTTGGCCATCGTCACCGCGCGGTGCTTGACGCCCGAGAGCAGCGAGAACCACCGCGTCCCGTGGTCTGCGCGCCCGTCGACGTCCCGGCTGATCGACGCGAGCTCGGCAGGCAGCGGGTCATACGCGAGCGCCATACCGGCGATGCGCCAGCGGATGTCGGGATCCTGGCTGTACGCCTTGCCGGTCTTCTTCGACCGGCGCTGCGCCGCCGTCTGCACGGCGAGGTCCAGTGCGCGGCGGGCGATCCCGGTGTAGACCGAGGCGAGCAGCACTTCGAACACGCTGAAGATGCCGAAGACGATCGGGTCAGGGCTCGGCCCGGGGTCGATGCGCCGCACCACGCGGTCAGCCGGCGCGATCGCGGCGTGAAGCTCGGTCGTGCGGGACTGCGTGCCGCGCATGCCGAGCGTGTCCCAGTCGTCGCGGGTGACGACGCGGCCGTCGTCCTCCTCGGAGCGAGGCACGAAGGCGTAGACGAGCTTCGACGCGTCCGGCGAGGTGGTGTCCAGGCCGTGCAGCCCGATCCACGTCCACACCGGCGCGAGGGATGTGAAGATCTTCGTGCCCGTGAACGCGTACGCACCGTCCGGCTGCGCAGCGGCATCCGTGTCACTGCCGAACAGCACCAGGTCGTTGCCGGCCTCGCTGATGCCGAAGGCGAAGACCTCGCCTGCCGCGGCGCCCTCCTGCACGAAGCGCAAGTCGGCGATGCCGCGATCGGCGAGCACCTTGGCCACGCCCGTCCACACCAGGTGCATGTTGATCGCGAGGGCTGTTGCCGGGGCGGCCCCCGCCAGGCGCTGCTGGAGCACGGATGCCTCGGCAAGCCCGAGCCCCGCCCCACCGAGGTCGGTGGGGACGAGGATCGCGAGGTAGCCGGCATCCTTCAGATCGGCGAGGTCCTGTGCGGGAAAGGTGTTCTCGCGATCGTGGGCGGCGGCGCGCGCGCGGATCCGTTCGAGCAGCTTCTCGGAGAGGTGGGCGGCGGGGTCGAAGCCCGTCATGCGAGCACCTCGAGAAGCTGGGAGATCGTGGCGTCGGGTTCGTCCCGATGCGGCGAGTGCCCTGCGCCGGCGACGACCGACATGGACACCGCGGAGTTGCCCAGCACCTGCGCGGCGAGCGCACCGCTGAAGATCGAGTAGACCTTCGGGTCGGATCCGATCACGTGCGTGGGAACACTCAGTCGGGAGGCGGCATCCCGCACATCCCACGCCGCATTCTGGACACTCGTCTGCTCGACCGCCCACCGGCTCGCCTGCTGGGCAGACAGCGCCTTCAGCTCGATGTCCTGCTCGTGCCAGTGCGGATGCTCGGCGCGCACAGCCGACGGGGTCGGGTCCTCGAAAGAGCGCTCCTGGCTCTCGCGAACGATGTCGCGGTCGCGGGGTGCGAGGTGGATCGCCGGGTCGATCAGCACGAGCCGGCGAGTCCACCCCGGGTCGTGCGCACTGACCACGGTGGCCGCGGCACCGCCGAGTGAGTGGCCCACGACCAGATGCCACGAGGAGTCGCCCTCGGGCCGAGTCGCTCCGAGATCGGCCGCGTACGCAGCGATCGTGTACTCCAGCGCCCGGGGCGCGACGCCGTGACCACGAAGATCGACCGCCTGGGCGAACCACCCGGCATCGGCCAGGGCGACGCCGAACCGCCACATCAGCGCCCCGGTGGAGCCCAGACCGTGAACGAGCAGGGCGCGCCGCGGTGCGTCGGGTGCTCCCCACGACAGTCGCGGAAGGGTGACGGGTGCGGGCATACCGCAATGCTACGGATGGATGCCGGTGCAGGGCACGCGTGGGCAGCAGGCGACTGCGGCGGATCGGCCGAGGTGCCGGCATCCGGACGCAGAATGGAGGCATGATCTCGACAGAATCGGCGGTGGCCCTGCGCGATGCCGGCCTGGTGTGGCACCCGCGCTCCGGCGATCGGTTCCAGCTCGACGAGCCGGAGTTCGAAGCCGACGTCTTCACCGTCAGTGAGATGACCATCGAGCCGCGCGAGTACTCCACCGGTCGCATCCTGTCGTTCAACGGCACGACGGAGTGGGCGCTGGATTCCGTCGCCCTGGAGGACGCGCTCTGGTTGCCGTCCGAGAGTCAGCTGCGCGAACTGCTGCGGGGTGCGTTCCGGAGCCTGCGGCGCCTGCCCGACACGCACGAGGTCCAGATCGTCCTGCGTAGCCCCGAGGAGCCGTCGGAGGACGAGGTGCTGGTGTTCCAGCATCCCGAACCGGCCGACGCGTACGCGCTCGCCGTCCTGGAGCTGTTGCGCCGGATCGCCTGATCCGGCGGTCGCCCGGCGCGCAGATTCGGACGATCGCATTGGATTCGGATGCCGCCAGGCCAAGGATCCGAATCCGCGGACCGTATCCGAATCCGCGGCGGTCGGGGCCCCGCGCGGACGGCGGCGCGCAGCACCGGCGGGTCAGGTGATGGTGCCGACGGGCTCGGTGTCCGGCATCGGGCTGGGGTCGCGGTGGCGCAGGTCGGGGAAGGCGCGGACGCAGGCGACGGCGACGGCGGTTCCGGCGATCGCGAACGCTGCTGCCGCCCAGTAGGCGCCCTGGGGGCCGGTGCCGTCGATGAGGAATCCGGCGACCGCCGAGCCGGCAGCCGCGCCGATCAGCTGACCGGTGCCGATCCATCCGTAGGCCTCGGCGGTCTCGCTGAACTTGACGCTGACGCTGGTCATGGCAAACAGCACGGCCAGTGCCGGTGCGATGCCGATGCCGGCCAGGAACAGCGTGCCGCCCAGCCACCAGATGTTCAGCGAGACGACGGTCAACGACAGGCCGACGGCGAGGATGGCCAGCCGTCGGGCCATCGCCCACGGTCCGACCGGGATGTGCCCGAAAGACAGTCCGCCGGCCAGGCTGCCGATCGAGAAGACGGCGAGCACGATGCCCGCCTCCAGCCCGCCGTGATCGAAGGTCGCGACGACGCCGGCCTCGACCGCCGCGCAGGCGCCGATCAGCAGGAAGCCGATGACGGTGGCCAGCAGGACCGGCGGTTTGGCGAGCACTTTGCCGATGCTGCGGCGGCTGCGGGGGATCCGGACGCGACCAACCTCGGGGGAGAGGATGAACCAGGAGCCTCCGCTGATCAGGATGGCGACGATCAGCAGGAGCGCCTGCACCGTGCCGACCTGGGTCGCCACGAGGGTGATGACCACCGGAGCCACGATCCAGATGATCTCCTGCAACGACGCATCCAGCGAGAACAGGGGCGTGAGCTGCCGCGAGTTGACCATCTTCGGATAGATCGTGCGCACCGCGGACTGCACGGGGGGTGTGGACAGACCCGCGATGAGCCCGAGCACCATGTAGACGGGGACCACGGTCTCGACCAGTGCGAGGACGGTGATGGTGATCGCGCAGATCGCGAGCGTGGTGCTGAGCACCCGGCGCATGCCCCACACGCCCATCCACCGGCTGGTGACCGGGCCGGCGATCGCCTGCCCCACGGATGTCGCGGCCAGAACGAGTCCGGCCGCGCCGTACGAGCCGGTGACGAACTCGATGTGCAGCAGGACCGCAAGACTGGTCATGCCGTTGGGGAATCGCGCTGTCAGCTGCGCGGCCATGATCCGCCCCACGCCGGGCGTGCGCAGAAGATCCCTGTACCCGGCCACGCATCAACGGTATCTGTCGTCCGGTACCTGCCGCGACACGCGCGAGACACGCCCAAGGGTGCATTCCACAGCCCGATCCGTGTCCGGACCCGGCGCTAGCGTCGCGCCTGTGGACAGATGTGGCCGCGGCATCCGAAATCGGCGTGATTCAGGGTCTTTCCAGGTTCACGATCGAGTGCCCTCCTGTGGATGAAACGGTGGACAACCTGTGTTGTATCTGTGGAGAGCGGTGCAAAACTACACGGATGTAACTACTAGCCCTTGTGGTGCTATCCAATGTCCGTACCCATATGTAGTATTGGACTCCCGGCGGCGGACCACCGGACGAAACATACGATTTTGAGGGAGAACGGGTCACACATGTCGATCACCGTCTACACCAAGCCCTCCTGCGTCCAGTGCACGGCGACCTATCGCGCACTGGATTCGAAGGGCATCGAATACGAGATCCTCGACCTCTCGCAGGACCCTGCGGCCATGGAGCAGGTCAAGGCACTCGGCTATCTGCAGGCTCCGGTCGTCATCACCGACGAAGACCACTGGTCGGGCTTCCGTCCCGACAAGATCGACGAGCTCGCCGGTCGTCTCGCGTAGCGCCGGGAGGAGAAATGGTTCCCCCGGCCGCCGTGCGCCAGCGCAGCGCGGCCGGAGCAACCGGCCAGGCCGCGCCGCTTCTGGTCTTCTTCTCGAGCATCTCCGGCAACACGGCGCGCTTCATCGACAAGCTCGGCATGAGAGCCGTGCGGATCCCTCTCCATCCGTCCGATCCGGTTCTGGTCGTCGATGAGCCCTATGTGCTCGTGACTCCCACGTACGGGGGAGGACAGGGCAAGGGCGAGGAGAAGGGCGCCGTACCCAAGCAGGTCATCCGGTTCCTCAACGATGAGCAGAATCGCAGCCTGATCCGCGGAGTCATCTCCGCGGGCAACACCAACTTCGGTGAACACTTCTGTTTCGCCGGAGAGATCATCAGCCGCAAGTGCTCAGTGCCGCACTTGTACCGGCTCGAAATGTTCGGCACACCCGAAGACGTGGATCGCGTGAGCGAAGGATTGGAACGATGGTGGAAGCTGCAGTGAAGGAAGAGAAGGCGTTCAACGCGGACACGCGATTCGAGGGCATGGACTATCACTCGCTGAACGCGATGCTGAACCTGTACGACGCGAACGGCAAGATCCAGTTCGACGCGGACAAGCGAGCGGCGCGCGAGTACTTCCTGCAGCACGTCAACCAGAACACGGTCTTCTTCCACTCTCTCAAGGAGCGCCTCGACTATCTCGTCGAGAAGGAGTACTACGAGCCCGCCGTGCTCGAGAAGTACTCGTTCGAGTTCATCCAGCAGCTCAACGACTTCGCGTACTCCAAGAAGTTCCGGTTCGAGACGTTCCTCGGCGCGTTCAAGTACTACACGAGCTACACGCTCAAGACCTTCGACGGCAAGCGCTACCTCGAGCGCTTCGAGGACCGCGTCGTGATGACCGCCCTGGGGCTGGCCGACGGTGACGAGAAGCTCGCGACCGATCTGGTCGACGAGATCATCTCGGGTCGCTTCCAGCCGGCGACGCCGACGTTCCTCAACTCGGGCAAGGCACAGCGCGGCGAGCTCGTGTCGTGCTTCCTGCTGCGCATCGAAGACAACATGGAGTCGATCTCCCGCGGCATCAATTCATCGCTGCAGCTGTCCAAGCGCGGCGGCGGTGTCGCTCTGCTGCTGTCGAACATCCGTGAGTCGGGGGCGCCGATCAAGCAGATCGAGAACCAGTCCTCGGGCATCATCCCGGTGATGAAGCTCCTGGAAGACAGCTTCAGCTACGCCAACCAGCTCGGAGCCCGTCAGGGTGCTGGCGCGGTCTACCTGAGCGCCCACCACCCTGACATCATGCGGTTCCTGGACACCAAGCGCGAGAACGCCGACGAGAAGATCCGCATCAAGACGCTCTCGCTGGGTGTCGTGGTGCCCGATATCACCTTCGAACTCGCCAAGAACGGCGAGGACATGTACCTCTTCTCGCCGTACGACGTCGAGAAGGTCTACGGTGTTCCGTTCGGCGACATCTCGGTGACCGAGAAGTATCGCGAGATGGTCAACGACGCGCGGATCAAGAAGACGAAGATCAACGCGCGCGAGTTCTTCCAGACGATCGCGGAGATCCAGTTCGAGTCGGGATACCCCTACATCATGTTCGAGGACACGGTGAACCGGGCCAACCCCATCAAGGGCCGGATCAACATGTCCAACCTGTGCAGTGAGATCCTGCAGGTCAACACGCCGACCACCTACAACGAGGACCTCTCGTACAAGGAGATCGGCAAGGACATCTCGTGCAACCTCGGCTCGATGAACATCGCGCTGTCGATGGATGCCGCCGACCTGGGCAAGACGGTCGAGACGGCGATCCGCGCTCTGAGTGCGGTCAGCGAGCAGAGCCACATCGCCTCCGTGCGCTCGATCGAGGACGGCAACGACCGTTCCCACGCGATCGGCCTCGGTCAGATGAACCTGCACGGTTACCTCGCCCGCGAGCACGTGCACTACGGGTCCGAAGAGGGCATCGACTTCACCAACATCTACTTCTACACGGTGCTGTTCCACGCGCTGCGGGCGTCCAACAGCCTCGCGATCGAGCGCGGTCGCGCATTCGACGGCTTCGCGGACTCCACCTACGCCAGCGGCGAGTTCTTCGACAAGTACATCGAGCGCGCGTGGGTTCCCGAGACCGAGAAGGTCAAGGAGCTGTTCACCGGCAAGCACATCCCGACGCAGGAGGACTGGGTGGCGCTGAAGGCGTCCATCCAGCAGCACGGCATCTACAACCAGAACCTGCAGGCCGTTCCGCCGACCGGCTCGATCTCGTACATCAACAACTCCACGAGCTCGATCCACCCGATCGCGTCGAAGATCGAGATCCGCAAGGAAGGCAAGCTCGGTCGCGTCTACTACCCGGCGGCGTTCATGACGAACGACAACCTGGAGTACTACCAGGACGCGTACGAGATCGGCTACGAGAAGGTCATCGACACGTACGCCGCGGCGACGCAGCACGTCGACCAGGGCCTGTCGCTGACACTGTTCTTCAAGGACACCGCCACCACGCGCGACATCAACAAGGCGCAGATCTACGCGTGGCGCAAGGGCATCAAGACCATCTACTACATCCGTCTGCGCCAGATGGCCCTCGAGGGCACGGACATGACGGAGTGCGTTTCGTGCATGTTGTGATCGGTTTCGGGTCACTGGGCGGCGAGACGAAGCGAAGGAAGAGACGATGACCCCCGACAAGCTGAAGCTTCTGGACCACGTTCAGGCGATCAACTGGAACCGCATCGAGGACGACAAGGACGTGGAGGTGTGGAACCGCCTCGTCAACAACTTCTGGCTGCCCGAGAAGATCCCGCTGTCCAACGACATCCAGTCCTGGAACACGCTCACCCCCGACGAGCAGCTGCTCACGATGCGCGTATTCACGGGCCTGACGCTGCTGGACACGGTGCAGGCCACGGTCGGCGCGGTCTCGCTCATCCCCGATGCGATCACCCAGCACGAGGAAGCCGTCTACACGAACATCGCGTTCATGGAATCGGTGCACGCGAAGAGCTACTCTTCGATCTTCTCCACGCTGTGCTCGACGAAGGAGATCGACGAGGCGTTCCGCTGGTCGGTCGAGAATCCGAACCTTCAGAAGAAGGCTCAGATCATCATGGAGTACTACCAGGGCGACAACCCGCTGAAGCGCAAGGTGGCATCCACCCTGCTCGAGAGCTTCCTGTTCTATTCGGGCTTCTACCTGCCGATGCACTGGTCTTCGCGGGCGAAGCTCACGAACACCGCCGATCTGATCCGCCTCATCATCCGTGACGAGGCCGTGCACGGGTACTACATCGGCTACAAGTACCAGAAGGGTCTCGAGCGCATCAGCCAGACGGAGCGCGACGAGATCAAGGACTACACGTTCTCGCTGCTCTACGAGCTGTACGACAACGAGGTGCAGTACACGCAGGACCTCTACGACGGCGTCGGCCTGACCGAAGACGTCAAGAAGTTCCTGCACTACAACGCCAACAAGGCCCTGATGAACCTCGGCTACGAGGCGATGTTCCCGTCGTCGGTCACGAACGTCAGCCCGGCGATCCTGTCGGCGCTCTCGCCGAATGCCGACGAGAATCACGACTTCTTCAGCGGATCCGGTTCCTCCTACGTGATCGGCAAGGCCGAGGCGACCGAGGACGACGACTGGGACTTCTAGAAAAATCCCACCGCCTATCGCATCTGCGCACACGTGAGCGTCGCTGAGATCGCCGCCACTACGCCGCTCGTCGCCGGCGTGTTCACGGTGGGGCTGATCGCGATCCTCCACGTACTCGAGCCCGAGTACGACCCGTCATGGCGGATGATCAGCGAGTATTCCCTCGGGCGACACGGGTGGGTCATGCGCCTGGCCTTCGTCACGATGGCCATAGGCCTTTCGGCGACATGCGTGGCCTTGTGGCCGTTCGGCGGTCCGTGGATCACCGGCCTTGCCGCCGTCGCCCTCGGCGCGCTCGGTGCCGCGTTCATCGACGCGGATCCGATCATGACTCCGCGTGCTGATGCCACGCCAGTGGGCAGGGCGCACACAGTGCTGGGTGTGGTGTTGCTGGCCGGTTTTCCGGCTGCCGCGCTGGTCGCGGGGGTCGGGGTGGCGCCCGCGCTCGGCTGGACGCTGGTGATCGCATCCGTTGTTCCGTTGGCCGGACTGGTGTGGTTCCTCATCGCCGCTGCCCCCGCCCACGGACAAGGCGGCTCGCCTGAGATTCGAATCGGATGGCCGGACAGATTCTGCCTTCTCGCCTACCTGGCGTGGGTGGTGCTCGCCGCTATCAGCGTTCTTGCCGTCTTGTGACGCACGAGCGTCGCGCAGGACGATCAGCCGGCGTCAGCCCGAGTGACGGTCCTGCTGCGCACTCCTGTTCGGGTGCCGACCCGACCGCGAGCCGGTCGCTCAGCGTGCTCGTGCTTCTGCGGTCGGAGTCTCGCTCGGCGTTCCGAACCGCGTCCTCTTCGTTTCTGGGTGTCAGTGGTGTCGCCAGGAGCGTGTTGCGTGCCAGTCGAGGACGCCGGCTGCACGCGAGGTGTCGAAACCGCCGACGTGGTCCGGGAAATCCCGTCTGCGGGTAGCGGTCGGGAGGTGACGGTCGAGCAAGTCGCTGGTGGGGGTGTGCGAAAGGGTTTCGTCGCTCGCGATGACGACCGCTTCGTAGCCACGGTGTCCGCTGCGCGGATGCAGGGCGAGCACGCACGCTCGGGCGGCGTCCTCGAGTTCGACCCAGCCCCACAGGTTCGCCGCGCCCTCGGCGTCGTCGGCGACGTGGGCGACGTGCTCAGCCTCGGCCGCGGAGAGGATCCAATGCAGCCGGAGCGCCGTGACGGTCATCCCGCGTCGGGCGTACATCTCACCCATCCGCTCGGTGAAGTCCTTTGTCAGCGCATACGGGTCGACGAACTCGAGCGGCGTCGACTCGTCGACCGGGACGGCGGAGAAGGTGAGCGGATCAGGGGAGAACGCGGTGCCGTAAATGGACCCGCTCGATGCCAGAACGGCGGTTCGCACCCCCGCTTGCCACGCCTGCTCGAGTGCGTTGAAGCAGGCCATCGTGTTGTTGCGAACGAGCTCGCTGGGCTCGACGTGCTCGGGGCTCGGGATCGCCGCGCAGTGGATGATCGCAGACGCGCCGCGCATGGACCTGGCGACCGCCCCCGCATCGGTCAGGTCCACGCCGGTCGGTCCTCGCAGATCAGCCTCGAGAACCTCCACGCCGACGGCGCGCAGCTGCCGGCACACTGCTCGCCCGAGCTTGCCCTGCGCACCGCTCACCCACACCACCGACGAAGCAGTCGTCGCGCCGATTGACGCGTCAAGGGTGCTGAGGTTCACGCGTCGACCCCATGACCGTCCGGCTCCGTCGGGTACCCAGGGACCGAGCGAGTCCGCCTTCGGCACGTCCGTGGCTGGTCGTCTGCACGCGCGCCGACTCAGCCCGATCGGAACACTTCCACGTGGCGGCTAGGCGCACGAGAAGCGAGCACGAGGGCGATGATCCCGAGGCCGAGCGTCCGCGAGAGGAAGCCCAGCGTTCCCAGTATGACCGCAGCCCCGACAGCATTCTGGGAACCGACCGGGCCGGCGAAAGCGAACAGCAACTGGGGGAGCACCCCGCCGGCGACGGATGCGAGCAGCGCCCAGAGTGGCGCCCACTGCCATGGCCTCGGGATGATTCCCGCCCGCGCGATCTGAACGACGGCGATCAGCGCCGCGGCGAGCGAGACGAGGAGGTTCACGAAGAAGACTGTCGTCAGCGCGCCTTCGGCGGCACGATATGCGTCTAGGCCAGCCTCGAACGTGGCGGCGTCGATCGTCGGCAGGAGCGGTTGCGCAAGGTGAACGACAAGCGGCCACAGCGCGACGACCACGAGTGCGGTGACGCCGAGCGGACGTCGCGCAACCACGCTCGCTTCCTCCGACAGTCCGATCGCGAACAGAAGCACGGAGGCCGCGAAGACAACGTCGCGCGTGATTGCGATGGCTGAACCACCGCCGGGGAGGGAGTACTGCATCATCCCGATCACCGCGCAAAGCACCAGGCCGCCGCCGCCGATCGCCCAGGTCAGCCTCACCGCTCGCATGCTCCGACCCTAGACCGCGAGGCGACTCCGCTCTCCATGGAGCAGAGCGGGGGCTGCTAGACGAGGCGCCGCTGCGCGCACCTGTGCTTGTCGTGCCGTCCGTTCGCGGCGTACCGTGTCGGTCATGCAGCCGAAGGCGCGTGCAGCCGTCATCATCATCGCCGTCGCCGGAGCGACCGCAGGGATCGCGGCGATGCGCGTGCGTCGCCGGGCCGCGGAGTACGAGTACGAATACGGCCTGTCGCCGGCGACGACGCCGGCGCCGGCACCGGGGGATTCCGATCGACCCGGCGGAGCTTCTCCGTGAGCGAGAACGAGGACCCGCCGCGTACCCCGCCGATCACGCGCCCGCCGGCTGACCCGCAGACCCCGCCGATCACGCGGCCACCGGCCGGCCAGACCGCGGCTCAGGCCGGACCGAACCCCAACCCGGGTGTCACCCGCACCTCGCTGATCTGGATGGGTGTCGCGGTGATCGGGCTGTCCTTCGTGGCGTCCTTCCTGGGCGCAACACTCGCCCGCTCGCAGGACTCCGCACCGGTGGCCGAGCCCATCGCAACGACCGCCGCCACACCGACCGAGACGAGTGAGCCGAGCACCGAGGAGTACGAGGAGGCGCTCGAGGAGATCCTCCCGGCCGGAGCTGCGGTGCGTGCCGGAGCAGGGGCCCCAGAGGCCGGCAAAGGCTATGAAGGCGAGGTCTACATCGACATCGCCACCTCGGACGTGTACCTCTTCCGGGACGGCGAGTGGGTGAAGGTCGGCAACATCCGTGCCTCGGCGGCGGAGAACCTCACCGGCGAGACCGGGCCCACGGGAGAGACGGGAGAGACAGGCGCAACCGGCGAAGCGGGCGCACCGGGGGCTCCCGGCACCCAGATCTCGCTCGGCATCGGCGCCCCGCAGGACGAGACGTGCGAGACCGACGGTGACATCTACATCGACACCGAGGTCGCCGCGTTCTACCAGTGCGCGGCCGGTACATGGACGCTCTTCGGGCCGGCGGCGGGCGTCGCCCCGGCCCCCCTGCCGACCCCGACCACGGACTCCGGGACGAACGGCTGATCCCAAGCGGCCGACGCGGCATCCGATGGCACTTCCCGAGGCCATGAACCGGCACTCCTATACTGCGTCCATGAGCACGGGGGACACACGCGATCGAGTGCCGATCGAACCGCAGAGCATCGACGCACCGCTCTCACGCGCCGCCGTGTTCCTGACCGTGGTGCTCTCGGATGCGGCCGGCGCGGCCGACCAGGTCCGATCGGCGCTGGGGGACGTCGGCGGTCTCGTACGCGCGGTGGGGTTCCGCGACCTCGGCGGCCGCCTCTCGTGCAACGTCGGCATCGGCCACGACGTCTGGTCGGCCGTGACGGGTATGCCGATGCCCGCGCAGCTGCATGCCTTCGTGTCCGTAACGGGCGGCACGTACACGGCGCCGGCGACGCCCGGCGACCTCTTCTTCCACATCCGTGCCGACCGCGCCGACATGTGCTTCGAGTTCGAGAGGCTGCTGCTGCACGCGCTCGGCGGTGCGGTGACGGTCGCGGACGAAACCATCGGATTCCGCTACTTCGACTCGCGCGACCTGCTCGGTTTCGTCGACGGCACTGAGAATCCCACCGGCTCGAAGATGGCTCACTGGACGCTCGTGGGCGACGATGATCCTCCCCACGCCGGAGGCAGCTATCTCGTGGTCCAGAAGTACCTGCACGCCCTCGACGCGTGGCAGGCACTGTCCACCGAGGTCCAGGAGCAGATCATCGGTCGCACCAAGGCGGACAACGTCGAGCTCGATGACGCCACGCTGCCTCGCCCGTCGCACAAGGGGCTCACCACGATCGTCGACGCCAATGGTGAGGAGCACGACATCCTGCGCGACAACATGCCGTTCGGCCGTCCCGGTCAGGGCGAATTCGGCACGTACTTCATCGGGTACTCAAAGGATCTGTGGGTGATCGAGCAGATGCTCAGCAACATGTTCCTCGGCGACCCGGTCGGCTCCTACGATCGGATCCTCGACGTGTCGACAGCCGTGACGGGAGGCACCTTCTTCGCTCCCGCGAACGACGTGCTCGACTCGTTCGGCGATTAACGGAATCAGCTCGCCCGGTCTGCGGCAGCGAGAAGGTCGCGCCAGTCGGCCGGTACCCGCTCCGCCGGGCCTGGAACGGTCTGGTTCGCGGGGTGGCTCTCGGGTGGTGCGAGCCGCGGACCGCGCGCGTAGTCGTTCGTGACGTAGTCCCAGAACCAGTCCTCGCCCGGTTCGTAACTGCGCATGATGCGGTGTCCCGTGGCGCGGAAGTGCGCCGATGCGTGCTTGTTCAGGGAGTCGTCACAGCAGCCGATGTGTCCGCACAGCGCGCAGCGCCGCAGATGAACCCACCACGAGCCGGTCTCGTCGCATTCCACGCAGCCGTCGCCGCTCGGCGGAACGCGCGGATCGATGAACTCGGAGAGCTCGGTCATGCGTGCTCCTCATCGGGTGAGTGGAGTGCCTGCCCGCGATGGTAGCGGAGAACCGCGGCGCCCGCCCGGCCGCGTGCCGGTCTGCGGATGCTGGGAATACCCTCGGCGGTAGGTCGTTTAACTTGATACGAGTCCGCTCAAGTACCTAAACTTGACATAGCAAGACTCAACTTTCATCAGGAGAGATTCCGAGAGAAAATGCCCCAAGACTTCACACCCCAGGACGGCGAGAACGGCTCGAGTGCGTTCGACGAGTTCCTCGCGCGCTACCTCGACGGCGAGCGCGCCCGCGCGTCACGGTCCATCGACCTGACGCGGTTCCTCAGTCTGCGCACGCAGCAGTTCCTGCAGCAGGCCGGCGCGTTCGCGCTCGAGCGCGGTCAGCGTGAGCTGGACGCCCTGCACGTCCTGCGCATCCTCGTGAGCGAGGCCCCCGCCAAGGACGCGGTGGAGCGCATCGGTGCCGACCCGGCCGCGATCGCGCGTGCCGCGGAGCAGCGTCTGCCGCAGACATCCGACCCGGCCGACGTCGAAGGCGCCGTGATCACCCCCTCCGTGCAGCGCGCGCTGTTCCACGCGTTCCAGGTGGCGCGTTCGTCGGGCTCGACCTACGTGGACCCCGAACACCTCTTCTTCGCGCTCGTGCTCGGCCAGGATGCACCGGCCGGACAGATTCTCGCTCAGGCGGGCGTCACGGCCGACGCACTCCTGCAGGGCGCTCGCGAGACCGTGACTCCCACCGGTGAGCCGGTGGCAGAGCAGGGTCAGGATGCCGCGGCATCCGAAACGCCCATGCTCGACAAGTTCGGCACCGACCTGACCGCGCTCGCGCGCGCCGGTTCGCTGGACCCGGTCATCGGTCGCGAGGACGAGATCGAGCAGACCATCGAGATCCTGAGCCGCCGCACCAAGAACAACCCGGTGCTGGTGGGCGAGGCCGGCGTCGGCAAGACGGCGATCGTCGAGGGTCTGGCGCAGGCGATCATCGCGAATGCGGTGCCCGAGCAGCTGCGCGACAAGCGTGTCGTGTCGCTGGACCTGCCCGCCATGCTCGCCGGTACCCGGTACCGTGGCGACTTCGAAGAGCGCCTCACCGCCCTGATGGACGAGGTCTCCGGCCTGGCCGGTGAGCTCATCCTGTTCATCGACGAGGTGCACACCGTCGTCGGTGCGGGCGGTGGCGGCGGTGATGGCTCAATGGATGCCGGAAACATCCTGAAGCCGCGCTTGGCGCGCGGGGATCTTCACCTGGTCGGTGCGACCACCCTCAAGGAGTATCGCGTCATCGAGAAGGACCCGGCACTCGAGCGGCGGTTCCAGCCGGTTCGTGTCTCGGAGCCGAGCCTGGAGGATGCCGTGCTGATCCTGCGCGGACTCCGGCCCGCCTACGAGGAGCACCACGCCGTCACGTTCACGGACGACGCCCTGCGCGCCGCCGTCGAACTGAGCGACCGCTACGTCTCGGACCGCGTCCTGCCCGACAAGGCCATCGATCTGATCGACCAGGCCGGCGCGAGACTGCGCCTCCGGCTCGGTGTCAAGGTCGATGTCTCGGCGCTGATGGCCCGGCTCGGTGAGCTGGAGGCCGACAAGAACGCTGCCGTGGGAGCGGAGAAGTACGAAGAGGCATCGCGCATCCGCGACCAGATCGCGGAGGTCCAGGGCCGCCTGGACGCGGCCACCTCACAGCCCGCACCGACCGCGGTCGTGGACGAGCCGGAGATCGCCGCCGTGATCAGCCGCGCCACCGGGATTCCGGTGCAGCGGCTGACCGAGACCGACCGCGAGCGCCTCGCCGCCCTTGAGGACGAGCTGCACGCGCGCGTGATCGGCCAGGACGATGCGGTGACCGCGGTGGCCAAGGCCGTGCGTCGCAACCGCACCGGGATGGGCGACTCGCGCCGGCCGGTCGGATCCTTCCTGTTCCTCGGACCCACCGGCGTGGGCAAGACGGAGCTCGCGAAGGCTCTCGCGGCGAGCCTGTACGACGACCCCTCGACGGGTACGGGTACGGGCGGAAACGTGATCCGGTTCGACATGAGCGAGTTCGGCGAGCGGCACACCGTCTCGCGGCTCGTCGGTGCCCCTCCGGGATATGTCGGCTACGACGAGGCGGGCCAGCTCACCGAACGCGTGCGGCGCAACCCGTACTCGATCGTGCTGTTCGATGAGATCGAGAAGGCACACCCTGACGTGTTCAACCTGCTCCTGCAGGTGCTCGACGACGGCCGGCTGACCGACGGTCAGGGTCGCACCGTCGACTTCCGCAACACCGTCATCGTGATGACCTCGAACATCGGAAGCGAGTTCCTCGCATCCCGCTCGGGTGCGATCGGGTTCGTCGCGGACGGCGGCGGTGAGACCGGCTTCGGCAGCGAGAAGGACCTGCGCGATCGCGTCATGGGCAAGCTCCGTGAGGCGATGCGCCCCGAGTTCATCAACCGCATCGACGAGATCGTGCTCTTCCGCAAGCTCGCGCGCGAGCAGCTGCGCGAGATCGTGCGGCTCATGCTCGGGACGACCGAGCAGCGGCTCGCCGGACGCGAGGTCACGCTCGAGATCACGGATGCCGCGATCGACTGGCTCGTGGAGAACGGGTACGAGCCCGAGTACGGGGCTCGTCCGCTCCGCCGCCTGATCCAGCGCGAGGTGGACGACCGGATCGCCGAACTCTTCGTCAGCGGCCAGCTCGCCGACGGGGGAGCAGTGACGGTCGATGCGGCCGACGGTGGGGTCACCGTCTGGAGCGCGCAGGTGCTCCCGGCTGCGGCCTGAGAATCCGCAAACCCTACGACAGAGGGTGCGTCGCGATCGCGACGCACCCTCTGTCGTTTCCGCCGGGCGTGTGCGCGCGGCACCCCACCGCACCGGTTCAGCGCACGAGGGACCGCGGCTCCAGCAGCGAGCGGGCCAGAGCCGTCGAGCCTGCGACGGCGGCCGGCATCGTGGCGACCGCCCCGAGGGGCACCAGGAAGCACAGCTGCGTGGCGACGCCGAATCCCAGCACGCGTGCACGGTGCGCACGCAGCAGCTGCCGCCGCTGGCGGCGGTCCATGCCGCGTGCGGACAGCGCCCGCGACGAGAGCTCGTCGGCCAGCAGCCAGCCGGTCAGCAGCACGGCCAGGACGGTGCCGAGGACACCACCCACCACGGGGATCAACCCGGCCAGCGCCGCGCAGATGGCGACCAGGATCCCGCGCACCAGCAGTCCTGCACCATCGCGCACCGACTGCCAGAATCCGTAGCGGGCGTCGATCTCGGAGTCGCCCAGGTCGTGTTCGACCGATCGCCAGATCCGCTCGTAGAACGGTTCGCCGACGATGAGCGTGAGCGCGGTGAACGACACGGCCACCAGGACGAGGGCGGCACCGACCATGGCCGTTCCGACGGTGATGCGCATCACCGTCGCCCACAGACCCGGCCATCCGTCAGCCCACGGCGTGATCGCGACCGTGACCGTGGGCAGCGCGACGCCCAGCGCGATGAGCCCTGCCAGCAGCAGAAACCCGACGATCGCGGCGGGGATCAACCCCAGTGCCATGAGTCGGGGCTTGCGACGCCAGTAGGCGAACCCGCGCCCCAGCAGACCCATGCCTCGGATGAACTCGCGCATCGCCCACAGCTTACGGGCGTGAGGGTGCCCGCTCGCGCCCACGTAGGCTCGGAGGTTCCGCCTTCCGTCCCGCCATCCGTCTGGGAGACACGTGTTCCACGCACCCCGCAACCTGTTTCGCACACTCGCGGTCGCCGAGGCCGTCTCGTGGACGCTGCTGATCACCGGGCTGATCCTCCGGGCGACCCTCGACATCCCCGTGGCCGTCGCGATCGGCGGCGGCATCCACGGATTCGTCTTCCTGTCCTACGCCGCGACCGCCATCCTGGTCGCCAAGAATCAGCGATGGGGCGCAGCGCCCACCGCCATCGCGGTCGTCAGCGCGATCATCCCCTACGCGACCATCCCCACCGAGCTCTGGCTCGCCCGCAGCGGACGCCTCTCCGGAGCGTGGAGAATCGCGGAATCCGACGACCCACGCGACGCCGCATGGCACGACCGACTCCTGCGGGTGCTGCTGCGCCGTCCGTGGATCCTGGCGCTTCTGCTCGCGGCCGGCGTGATCGTGGTCTTCGCGGTGCTGCTGATTCTCGGCCCGCCGGGAGGACGCGAGTAGCACCCGCGCCGGGCGGCCCCGGTCAGTCGCGGGCCGGCAGTTCCTGCAGGGTCCAGGTGTTCCCGTCAAGGTCGTCGAAGGTCACGAAGCGGCCCCAGGCCTGATCGTCGACGCCGCTCGCATCGACGCCGAGGGAGCGAAGGTGCGCCAGCGCCTCGTCTGCGTCCGGCACGACAACCTGAATCGTGTTCTGCTGGCCCGGTTCCAGTTCGATGCCGAGGCCCTCCCCGAAGGCGATCGAGCATGCCGATCCTCGAGGCGTCATCTGCACGAACCGAAGTCCGTCGAACGGCACCTGGTCGTGATCGGCGACGAAGCCGACCCTGCTGTAGAACTCCTTCGCGCGGTCCACGTCGGTCACCGGCACGAAGATGAGTTCGATCTTCCAGTCCATGTTCCTGCCCTTCCTCGGGGGCGCGTGTCCGTGGCGCGCCACGATTTCCCAATGCCACGATAGGAAGCACCCCGGACACATCCGGTCCGCTTCCGGATTCAGAGGGAGCGGAAGCGCCTCAGCGTCTCCGCGGCGATCGCGTGGTCGATCACGTCCGGCTCACCCGACATCGTGATCGTGCCGACGACCTCTCCCGAGACGAAGATCGGCACCGCTCCGCCGTGGGCGCGGAAGACGGCGTGGTCGATGTCCGTCCGATCCTGGAACGGCGTGCCGGCCGCTTCATGCCGCCGCCGCACCAGCAACGACGGCTCGCCGAACCTCTCCGCCACCGCTGCCTTTCCCGCCAGCCAGACATCGTTGGCCGGGCCGGTGGTGCCCAGCTTGGCGAGGAACACCTCGTCTCCTCGCAGCACGATGCGCACGGCGAGATTCGCGCCCTGCTTGCGGATCATCTCGACGGCGAGGAGGCCGAGCGTGACGGCGTCGTCGTTGTCGAACACGGGACGATCGAACGGAGGGACCACCTCGAGATCCTCGACGGTGAACACCGGAAGCTCCGCCATGTCAGCGGCTCACCTCCAGGGCGCTGATCCCCGGCATCCCGAACCATGCGCGACCACCGTCGCCTTCGACGAAGGTCGCCAGAACGCCGTCGCAGGTGCTGCAGCGTGCCACCGTGCCCATCGCGGTCGCGTAGACGACCGCGACGGCGATCATCCCGTGCGTGCCGCACGTCGTGCAGCGCGCGTCAGCGCCGGTGGCATCCCAGCCGAGCATGTCGACAAGGCGCCCGGCCAGGACGTTTCCATCCAACTTGGTCATCACGAACCTCCGAATCTTTCCGTGCGCACATTGCCGGGCCGGTGCCCGGCCTCGATCAGCCACTCCGCCACCGCCTCGACGAACGGCGTGGGACCGCAGACGAACACCAGCGGGTCGGATGCCGCGGGCAGCGTCGCGGCATCGAGCATCTCGCGCGTGATCCGGCCGGGCGGGGTCGGCCATCCGTCGGGAGCCTTGCGCGTGTAGACGAAATCAAGCCACAGCGCGGGCGCGGCGGCGGCGAGCGCCTCGAGCTCGGAGCGGAAGAACACGTCCTGCGGCGTGCGCACCGAGTACAGGAGGCGGAACTCGGTCGCATCGCGCGCCTCCGCGTGCGCGGTCGCCATCGAGAAGAGTGGGACCACGCCCGAGCCGCCGGCGATGAGCTGCACGGGTCGGGACATCTCGCCCGCCGGGGGCGGTGCCCACACGAAATACGCGCCGAGCGGCCCGTGCAGCTCCAGCTGGTCGCCCGCGCGCAGATCGTGCACCAGGAACGGCGAGACTTCGCCGTCGGGCAGCTCGTCGACGGCGAGCAGGACGCGGGTGCCCTCGCCAGCGGAAGCGATCGAGTACGACCGGGTCGCCTGGTATCCGTCGGGTGCGGTCAAGCGCACGTCCAGGTGGGATCCGGCGTCGTTGCCCGGCCACGTCGGCACGTCCAACTCGATGCGCCGTGCCGTCGGGGTCTCGGGCAGCGAAGTGACCACGGTCGCCGCATGCCAGGCCGCCTGCCGGTGCACCTTCGCGGGCGGCGCGTCCGCCGGCGCCGGCCCGCTCACCAGTACCGCTCCTCCAGCCACGGGTCGCCGTGCAGGTGGTAGCCGTTCTGCTCCCAGAATCCCGGATCGTCGGTGGGCATCGTCACCAGCCCCCGCACCCACTTCGCGCTCTTCCAGAAGTACAGGTGGGGCACCAGCAGCCGTGCCGGTCCGCCGTGCTCGGGATCCAGCGGCTCTCCGTCGGCCTCGAACGCGATCCAGCTCTTTCCGTCGAGCAGATCCTCCAGGGGGACGTTCGTCGTATAGCCGCCGTAGGAGTGGGCCATGACGTACTCGTGCTCGGTCTGGACGCTCTCCCAGATCTTGTCGAGCGGGACACCGCGCCACGGCATCTCGAGTTTGGTCCAGTGCGTGACGCAGTGGATATCGGTGGTGATGTCCTCGATGCCCAGGGCGCGCAGCTCGTCCCAGCTCCATCGTTGCGCGCCGTTCTCGGTGCGGACGGAGAACTCCCAGTCGGCGGTGTCGACGTGGGGGGTCGGACCGGCCGAGAGCACCGGCCAGTCGCTGACGAGCGTCTGGCCCGGAGGCAACCGCGGATCGCGCTCGCCGCGGCGGCCGGAGAAGCCTCGAGTGATGAAAGACATAGGGGGAGCCCCTTCCCGTTGGGGATCACACTAGTGAGGCGACCGCGTCCCTGTCACTGGCCATCTGAGTCGGCCCGCGGCCGAGCGCGTGCGCATAGGCTGAAGTCATGTCGACCCTCCTGCTCGGGATGCCGCGGATCCACCGCGATCCCTCGAGCGCGCCCGATACGGCCGGGCGTCCGGACACGGCCGACCTGGTCGATCGCTTCGGTCGCGTCGCCCACGACCTGCGCATCTCGGTGACCGAGAAGTGCTCTCTGCGCTGCACGTACTGCATGCCCGCCGAAGGGCTGCCCAGCATCCCGAAGAGCGACCTGCTCACTGCCGAGGAGATCGCGCGCCTGGTGGGCATCGCGGGCCGCGATCTCGGCATCCGTGAAGTGCGATTCACGGGCGGCGAGCCTCTGACCCGCGCCGACCTGGTCGACATCGTCGCGCGATCCGCGGCGGCGGCGCCGGGGCTGGATCTGTCGATGACCACGAACGGCATCGGCCTCGACAAGGTCGCCGCGCGCCTCGTCGACGCCGGACTCGGCCGGGTCAACGTCTCGATCGACACCATCGACCGGGAGCACTTCGCGCGGCTGACGCGGCGGGACCGCCTTCCGGCGGTCCTGGCCGGCATCGACGGCGCTGTTCGCGCCGGGCTCGGCCCGATCAAGCTCAACGCGGTCCTCATGCGCGAAACGCTCGACGACGCTCCCGCGCTCCTGGCCTGGGCGGTCGAGCGCGGGCTGCGCCTGCGGTTCATCGAGCAGATGCCGTTGGATGCCGACGCCGCCTGGCGGCGCGCGAACATGGTGCCCGCGGCCGAGCTGCTCGAGGTGCTGTCCCGGCGCTTCACCCTGACCGAACCGGGGCGCGACGACCCCTCCGCGCCCGCCGAGGAGTGGCGTGTCGACGGTGGTCCCGCGACGGTCGGCATCATCGCGTCCGTCACGCGCTCGTTCTGCTCCGCGTGCGACCGGACGCGGGTCACCGCCGAGGGCACCGTGCGATCGTGCCTGTTCGGCGACGACGAGACCGACCTGCGCACCCTGCTGCGCGGTGGCGCGAGCGATCAGGACATCGCAGACCGGTGGCGCGCGGCGATGTGGGGCAAGCAGGCCGGCCACGGCATCTCCGACCCGGGATTCGTGCCGCCCGAGCGTTCGATGGGAGCTATCGGTGGCTGACGTGCGTGTGCGCTACTTCGCGGCGGCGGCGGATGCCGCGGGCCGAGTCGACGAGACGCTTTCCGTGCCCGGGGCCACCGTCGGTGACCTGCGGGAGCTGCTGGTGAACCGCTACGGCGAGTCGATGGCGCGCGTGCTGCGATCCGGGTCGATCCTCGTCGACGGCGTGGTCAGCCGCGATCCGGAGCGCACGCTCGGAACCGGCGCGGACGTGCTGCCGCGCTTCTCCGGCGGCTGACCCGCACCCCTCTCCTCCGCGAGACTGGATAGACGCCACGAGACAGAGGCGAACGCAGTCGGTCTCGCGGCGTCTATCCAGTCTCGCGGCCAAGCCGTGACGGCTAGAGGCCGACCCACTCGGTCGTGCCGGCGGTCAGGTGCTGTCGCTTCCAGATCGGCGTGCGCTCCTTGACGAGGTCCACCAGCTGCGCGCACACGGCGAACGCATCGGCGCGGTGGGGTGCCGCGACCGCCGTGACCAGGGCGACGTCGCCGATGGCGAGCGAGCCGACGCGGTGGACGGCCGCGACGCGCAGACCCGACGCTTCGGCGATCTCGCGGCAGACGTCGGCGAGGAAGGCCTGCGCGTCCGGGTGCGCTTCGTAGTCGAGGGCGTGCACCGCCTCGCCGTGGTCGTGATCGCGCACGACCCCTTCGAACACGACGAGGGCACCGTCGGCGACCGTCATCACGAACGCCTCGGCCGCCGCGCGGTCGATGGGCTGGTCGGTGATGAGCGCGAGATAGCGCGCGGAGTCACTCATGCCCGCCACCGTCCGCCTGATCGAGCACGTGCGCCAGGAGCGGCTCGAGCACGGCGAGTCCGTCGCGCACCCCGCCGGTAGAGCCGGGCAGGTTGACGATCAGCGTGCGTCCGGCCATGCCCGCCACCGCGCGACTCAGCACGGCCGTCGGCACGGCAGTCCGCCCTGCCGCGCGGATGGCCTCGGCGATGCCGGGCAGTTCGAGGTCCAGCAGAGCGCGGGTGGCCTCCGGGGTGCGATCCTGCGGGTGCAGGCCCGTGCCACCCGTGGTCAGGACGACGTCGGGCGCGTCGGCGACGATCCCGGCCAGGGCAGGGCCCACCGCGGCATCCGCGGTCACCGACGCGCCGCTGACGACGAACGCCCGCGCGCGCAGCCACTCGACCAGCAGCGGGCCGGTGGTGTCCTGGCGCGTACCCGCGGCTGCGGCGGTGGAGGACACCAGCACCTCCGCGGTGCGTCCCAGACCGATCGGCGCCGGCTGCGTGTCCGACTCGGGATGCCGCGTCCCGCCGTCGCGCGACCACTCGCCGTGCTTGCCGCCCGACTTCTCCAGCAGGCGGATCTCGCCGAGCTCCGCACGCGGATCGACCGCTTTGATCATGTCGTGCAGCGTGAGCCCGGCGACCGCCACCGCCGTGAGTGCTTCCATCTCGACCCCGGTGCGCGCCGTGACCGAGACCGTCGCCTCGATCTGGATGGTGTCCCCGTCGAAGTCGAAGTCGATGGTCACCGAATCCAGCGGAAGGATGTGAGCGAGGGGGATCAGTTCGCTCGTGCGCTTGGCCCCGGCGATGCCCGCGATGCGGGCGGTGGCCAGCACGTCGGCCTTGGGCAGGTCGTCCGCGCGCACGAGCCGCAGGACCTCCGCCGTCGTGGCGAGGCGACCGGCGGCCCGCGCGACGCGGCGCGTGATCGGCTTCGCGCCCACATCGATCATCCGGGCTCGGCCATTGTCATCGAGGTGACTCAGCGTGCTCATAGGTCAACGGTATCTACCGTGGCGCCCACCGGGAGCCCGATGACCTCGGGCGGCACGTCGATCAGCACATCCGCGGCCGCGAGCGCCGCGACCAGATGCGATCCCGGACCGGCGACCGTGGCTACGCCGCCATCCTCGGTCAGCCGCCCGCGCAGGAATTGCCGGCGGCCGCTGGTGGACTGCAGCGGCGCGGCGAGAGCGAGCGTCCTTCGCACGGCGGGCGGCATCCCGGCGAGCTCGCGCAGCGGCGGGGCGACGAACAGTGCGAAGCCGAGCTGGCTGCTCACCGGGTTGCCGGGGAAGCAGACGACCGCGACGTCGCGGTACCGGGCGTACGCCTGCGGACCGCCGGGCTGCATGTCGACGGTGCCGACCGTGGCGCCGAGGGGTTCGAGCAGCTGCCGGACCGGCTCGTGCGCCCCCATCGAGATTCCGCCGCTGGTGAGGATCAGCTCGGCACCCGCCGCGATCGATCGGTCCAGCAGCGCGCCCAGTCGCGCGGGGTCGTCGCCGGACAGCTGCACGTCGACCACCTCGGCGCCGGCCGCTGTGACCGCTGCGGTGATCGCGATCCCGTTCGCGTCGGGCAGCCGCCCGTTCGTGAGCGGCGTGCCCGGGGCGACGAGCTCGTTGCCGGTGCTGACCACCGCCACGCGGACGCGCGCGCGCACGGCGACGTCCATGAGGTTCGCCGCCGCCAGCGCGGCGAGGTGGCGCGACGCGAGGCGCAGGCCGGCAGGCAGCAGGACCTCCCCGGCCGCGATGTCCGATCCCTCCTCGCGGACGTAGTCACCGGCATCCCGCCCCCGGAGGATCTCCACGACACCGTCCGTGCGCCGGGTGTCCTCCACCGGCACCACCGCGTCGGCGCCGGCCGGAAGCGGCGCGCCGGTCATGATCGCGATCGCGGAGCCCTGCGGCAGCGCTGCCGGGTCGACGGCGCCCGCCGCGATCTCGCCGAGTATGGGCAGCCGCACGGGGATGCTGCGGAGGTCGGAGGCATGGACGGCGAACCCGTCCATCTGCGAGTTGCGGAAGGTCGGCAGCGCGATCGGGCTGCGCACCTCGACGGCCGTCACCCGGCCCGCGGCCAGTGCGAGAGGGACGAGTTCGACCGGTCTGGTCTGCAGCGCTGCCAGATGGCCCCGGATGATGGCGGCGTAGTCCTCGACGGCGATCCGGTGCATGCCTTCAGTATCGCGTCTGCCTACGGCCAGTACCGCGTCTGCAGAGTGCGGGTATATCGTCTGCCGGTGCCGGTCGTCTGCTCAGTAGCGGGCGAGCGTCGGATCGACGGTCCGCGACCAGGCGTCGATACCGCCGGCGAGGTGCCGCGCGCGGGCGAAGCCGGCCGCGTGCAACTGGTCCAGCGCACGCGCGGAGCGCACTCCGAGGTGGCAGTACACGACCGTCGGGGCGCCGGGGTCGAGCTCGGCGAGGCGCTCGTCCAGCTGGCCGAGCGGGATCGTCACGGCACCCGGCAGTACGCCCAGCGCCACCTCGTGAGGCTCCCGGACATCCAGCAGCACCGGTCGCGTGCCCGCGGCATCCTCCAGGATTCCGGCGAGTTCCCGAGCCGAGATCGACCGATCGGATGCCGCGGCCTCCGGCCCCGCGGCGCCCGGCGCGGCCGCGGCATCCCTGCCCGGATCCCGGGCGTAGCGAAGCTCTTGCGTGGTGCCGCTCAGGGCATCGAAGAGGAGAACGCGACCCAGCAGCGGCCGGCCGATGCCGGTGAGGAGCTTGAGGGCCTCGGTCGCCATCAGACCGCCGGTCACCGTGCAGACGGTGGGAAGGATCCCGGCGATCTCGCACGTGTCCGCCTCGGTGTCCGGCCCGCCGGGAAACAGGTCGCGATAGTCGGTGCCGGCCCACGCGATACCGACCTGGCCGCCCCAGCGCAGCGCCGAGCCCCACACGAGCGGGATGCCGGCCGCGACGGCGGCGTCGTTCGCCGTGAAGCGGGTCTCGTTGTTGTCCGTGCCGTCGATGAGGATGTCGGCTCCGGACAGGAGCTGCGGCGCCGTCGCCCGCGTGAACGATCCGCGTCGCGGGATGATCTTCGTCCCCGGGGACTGCGCCCGGATGGTGTCGGCGGCCGAGTCCACCTTCGCCCGACCGACATCGGCTGCGCCGTGCAGGATCTGGCGGTGCAGGTTCGTCTCGTCCACCAGGTCGTCGTCGATGAGGGTGATCGTGCCGACTCCGGCGGCTGCCAGGATCGGCAGCACGGCGCTGCCGAGTCCCCCCGCGCCGATGAGAACCGCGTGCGCAGCGGCAAGCTTCTGCTGACCCTCGTCGCCGAAGCCGGGCAGGATGCGCTGGCGTGCGTAACGAGGGGCCTTCGGATCGATTGTGGTCGCCACTCCGCGATTCTTTCACCGATTCCGGCGCCCCGGCCCGGCCGCGCACCCAGCAGGGCGACCGTTCGACGGGCGGGCGGCGTCGCGGTTTGCCGGACCGGACAGCGGCGACCTCGGGTAGCGTCGAATCCATGAGTTCGTCCCCGGCACGCGGCGATGCGGTTCGCGCTGCCGCGCGCTGGGCGCTGGCCGGGGTTCTGGCGGCAGCCGGTGCGTCCCACCTCAGCTGGGGTCGACGCGGGTACCGCATCGTGGTGCCCGACTGGGCGACACGGCTGACCAGGCTGGACAAGGACGCGATCGTGGTCGCCTCGGGGGCGGCGGAACTGATGCTCGCCGGGGCGCTGGTCGCGCTGCCGAGGGAGCAGAGGAGCATCGGGGGGCTGGTCGCGGCGTTCCTCGTCGCGGTGTTCCCCGGCAATATCCACCAGTGGCAGACCGGCAGGCCGGCGCCGATGCTTCGCACCGACCGGGCGCGATTCATGCGCCTCCTTCTTCAGCCGCTGCTGGTCGTATGGGCGTGGAGGAGCACACATGGCAAATGACACTCGCCTGAGTTATCGCGTCTTCGGAACACCCGGCGCCGAGCGCCTCGTGGTCCTCGTCGGCATGGGGATCGCGGTCACCCTCGACCCGCACCCCGCCGAGACGGCCGCCCGCGACATCTGCGTGCTGGCGGTCGCGCTGGCCGGCGGAGAGGTCCTGGATCCGGGCACCTTCGGCAGCGAGACACCCGCCGAGAGCACAGCGAAATCCCTCGCCGATCTGATCCACGAGTCGCTGTCCGCCATTCAGACGGCGCGCGGCGGCGACCAGACGCGGACAGCGGCCATCGTCGCGTATCGGGACGGGGTGGATGTCGCGCTGCGCGCGGCGATCGCCCTGGGCAACACGGTCGACAGCGTCGCCCTCGTCGCGGCCGGCGCGCCTCTGGCGCCGCTGGACAGGGACGATTTCGGCAGTCTGCTCGGAGCAGTCTCGGCGCAGACGCTCATCCTCAACGGAGTGGGTGAGGACTCGGCGGGCGAAGAGGCGGCGCTCTGGTACGAGGACCACCTCGCTGCTGCCCGTGCCGAGATGGTTCCGGTCGAGCACGCGCTCACCCTGCCGGCCGTCTGGGGCCGGGTGCTCGCGCACGTCGCACCCGGAACGGAACGCTGAGGCGCGCGGGGTCGACGTCGCGCAGCGCTCGGATGACGGCCCGTGTCCGGGCGGGATGCCGCGCCCGGGCGATGGACCGGCTGCTCGCGCGCTGACTCCGCCCCGCGGAGCGGCGCAGCGGGCAGACTGGTCGGATGACGGCATCCGGCATTCCGCGATCCACGCCCGCTCGCACGATCGCACGGTGGGGACTGGGTGGGGCGATGGTGTTCGCAGGTCTGTCGCACCTGTTCTGGGCCCGTGAGGAGTTCCAGGCCCAGGTGCCGGACTGGACGGCCACGGTGATCGACAAGGACGGCGTGGTCGTGGCGTCCGGTGTCGTGGAGATCATGCTGGGTGCCGCTCTGGTCGCCCTTCCGCGGGAGCGCAGCCGCGTGGGAGCGATCCTCGCGGCATTCTTCGTCGCGATCTTCCCCGGCAACATCGAGCAGTACACGAAGGCCAAGAAGGGATTCGGTCTGGCCGATGACCGGAGCCGGCTGGTCCGCCTGTTCTTCCAGCCCGCACTGGTCGCTGTGGCTCTGTGGAGCACGCGCACGCCGAAGCGCTGAACCCAGCCGCTGTCGGGCAGGAGTGGAAGAATTCGGGGATGCTGCTTTCCGATGTCGTCGCCACCGCCGAGGCCGTGGCATCCACCTCATCGAGGCTCACCAAGACCGATGCCCTCGCCGCGCTCCTGCGCCGTCTCGAGCCGGATGAGATCGTGCCCGCGGTCGGGTTCCTCATCGCCCGCCCCCGGCAGGGGCGCGTGGGCATCGGCTGGCGTGGTGTGGCTGCGCTCGCGGTCACGCACGCGCAGCAGCCGTCACTGTCCGTGCTCGATGTCGATGCCGCGCTGGAACGGCTTGCCGGGGCCTCCGGCGCCGGATCGGTGGGGGCGCGCCGCACCGACCTGGATGACCTCGCCGCCCGCGCGACGGCGCCGGAGTGGGACTTCCTCACGCGGGTGATCCTCGGCGAGCTGCGCACCGGAGCCCTCGAGGGCGTCCTGCTGGACGCGATCTCACGCGCGTCGGACCAGGACGCCGCGACCGTGCGCCGGGCGGCGATGCTCTCCGGCGACCTGGGCGAGGCGGCCCGGATCGCCCTCGCCGGGGCTCCGGGCGAACTGGCCGAGGTCGGACTCGTCGTCGGCCGGCCTGTGCTGCCCATGCTCGCGTCCACCGCCGGTTCCGTGACCGAGGCGGTCGCGACGATGGCGGCCGCGGCATCCGTCGAATTCAAGCTCGACGGCGCGCGCATCCAGGTGCACCGGTCCGCAGACGTGGTCGGCGTGTACACGCGCAGCCTGGCGGACATCACCGCGCGCGTGCCCGAGATCGTCGCGGTGGCTCGCGCGCTGCCGGTGCAGGATGTGATCCTGGACGGCGAGACGCTCTCGCTCGACGCGGACGGCGGGCCGCGCCCGTTCCAGGACACGATGGCGCGCTTCGGCTCGGAGGCCATCAGCGCGACGGTGCTGCGGCCCTGGTTCTTCGACGTGCTGCACCTGGACGGACGCGACCTCATCGACGAACCGCTGCACGTGCGGCTGGCTGAACTCGAGCGCATCGCGGGGGAGTGGCGTGTCCCTGGTCTGATCACCTCGGACCCCGAGACGGCCGAGCAGGTGTCGCGCGACGCGCTCGCGGCCGGACACGAGGGAGTGGTCGTCAAAGCCCTCGACTCGCCCTACGCGGCCGGGCGGCGCGGCAAGAGCTGGATCAAGGTGAAGCCGGTGCTCACCTACGATCTGGTCGTGCTTGCCGTCGAGTGGGGGTCCGGGCGGCGCACCGGACTGCTCTCGAACCTGCACCTCGGAGCCCTCGATCCCAGCGGTGAGTACGGATCGGCCGGAGGATTCGTGATGGTCGGCAAGACCTTCAAAGGGCTGACCGACGCCCTGCTGCGGTGGCAGACGGAGCACTTTGCCTCGATCGAGACCTCACGCAGCGGAAATGCCGTGCACGTGCACCCGGTGACGGTGGTCGAGGTCGCGATCGACGGCGTGCAGCGGTCGACGCGCTATCCCGGCGGCGTCGCCCTCCGCTTCGCGAGGGTCAAGGGGTACCGCCCCGACAAGCGCCCCGATGAGGCCGACACGATCCAGACGCTCCGCGAGCTGCTGCGGTGACCGACGCCGTCGGCGTTCCGCCGCGCATCGTGGTGCTCACCGGTGCGGGCATCTCGGCGGAGAGCGGCCTGCGCACGTTCCGTGATGCGGGAGGGCTGTGGGAGGGCGCGCGCGTCGAGGACGTCGCGACACCCGAGGGATTCGCGCGAAACCCCGACGCGGTGCTCCGCTTCTACGATGCCCGGCGCCGTGCGGCCTCCGCCGTGTCCCCGAACGCTGCGCACCGGGCGCTCGCGCGTCTGGAGGGGGCGCTCGGCGACAGCATCCTGGTCGTCACGCAGAACGTGGACGATCTGCATGAACGCGCGGGTACGCGCAATCTCATCCACATGCACGGCGAGCTGCGTCGGGCGCGCTGCACCCTCTGCGGCACCCGGAACGCGTGGGCGGCGGATCTGCTCGACCGCCCGGCGTGCCCCGCCTGCGGTGCACGGATGCTGCGCCCCGACGTCGTCTGGTTCGGCGAGGTGCCGTACGAGCTGGATCGGATCGAGAACGCCGTCGTGGCCTGCGATGTGTTCGTCTCGATCGGCACCTCCGGGGCCGTCTACCCGGCCGCAGGCTACGTCGCGCTGGCCGCGGCGTTCGGTGCCCGCACGATCGAGTTGAATCTCGAACCGAGCGACGCCGCGGTGCCGTTCGATGAGGCGCGCACCGGGCGCGCGACGCAGATCGTTCCCGCGTGGGTCGACGAGCTCCTCGGCCGCGACTGAGCGAACGCCGGCGATCAGGCCCGCGTGGAGACCGTCACGGTGAACTTCGCGTTCCGGGCCACCTGTCGCGTCCGGCCGACGAGCCGTTCCAGGGCGGCGCGGTACTGGAGCGGTGAGTTCCACACCGTCCACAGCTCGCCGCCGGACGCCAACGCGCGGCCGGCCTCGGCGAACATCGGCTCGGCGACGCCATCGGCCACTGCGGCGCCGGTGTGGAACGGCGGGTTGAGGGCGATGAAGCTCGCGCTGGCGTCGGGGCGCGACCGCAGTCCGAGGTCGCGCACCACCGCGACGCGGCCGGCGACGCCGTTCGCCTCGGACGTCGCCCGTGCCGAGGCCACCGCGATCGAAGACTGGTCGGTCGCCAGAACGGACAGCGCGGGATGCCGCAGCGCCAACCAGGTCGCGACCACGCCCGTGCCGCAGCCGAAGTCGATGACGTCGCCCTCGGCGTCAGGATCCGGAGCACCCAGCTGTTCGAGCAGGAACCGGGTGCCGATGTCGATCGACGTGCCCGCGAACGCGCCGCCGAATGCGCACACGGTGATCGGGTCTTCGAGGCCGGGGACCGCCTGCGGGCGGGCGCGGGGTTCGGGGTCGCGAGCGGCCAGCGGCCCGCGTGCGATGAGGACGCGGGACTTCTGTCGGGCGTGGGTCACGTCGACCGATCCGAAGGATCGTCGCAGCACCTCGTTCATCGCCACGGTCATGTGCTTGATGCGTCCGCCGGCGAACACGACGACGTCGGGACCCGCGTGCGCCGCGATGAGCGCGGCGATGTCCGCCAGTTCGTCGAGTGCGCGGGGGAGGCGGAGGAGCACAACGCGGGCACCGGTGATGAGCTCCGGGGCGAGCGCGAGAGAGCGGAAGGCGCCGGTCAGGCCGGCTCGTTCGGCGTTGGCCTCCAGCGCCCGCTCGCCGGTGACGAGATCCTGGTGTACGCGGATGTCGGTTGCGCCCGCGTCCGCGGCTCCGAGGGTCAGCGCACCGTAGGCGTCCCCGATGACCACCAGGCTGCCGGCCGGTGCCTCCGCGCGAGCCGCGGCCGATTCGTCCAGGAGCAGGCGGTCGGCGGCGTCGATGGCGAACAGCTCGGCGGATTCGACGTCGGGCCAGCGGCGCAACGAGTCGGGGGAGTAAGAAGGCATTCGGACAGTCTCACCTACTCGACTGGGACTTCGCCTCAGGCAGTGCCCCCCGAGCACGCGAAAAGCGCCGGAACCATCCGGTCCCGGCGCTTTCGCCGACGGTGTTCGGCTAGACCCGCGTTCCGCCGGATCTCAGCCGCGAGAGCGCGTCGACCGTCGCCGCCAGGATCAGCACACCGCCCGTGACGAGCAGGTTGATGCCCGCGGGGAGGTTGAGCAGACCCAGGCCGTTCGCGATGACCGCGATCACGAGCGCGCCGATCGCGGCGTGCATGAGCCGGCCTTTTCCGCCGAAGAGGCTGACGCCGCCCACTACCGCTGCCGCGACGCCCGACAGGACGATGTCGCGACCCACCGTCGCATCGACCGCTCCGACGCGCGCGACGCTGAACAGCGCGGCCGCGACCGCGAGCGACGAACAGATCACGAACGCCCACCACTTCACCCAGCGCACCTTCACGCCCGAGCGGCGTGCGGCCTCGGCGTTGCCGCCGATCGCGTAGATGTAGCGGCCGAACTTCGTCCGGTCGAGCACGAACGTGCCGATCCACAGGATCAGCAGCACGACGGGAACGATGATCGGCACGCCGGCCACCTCATTCACCGACTGGCCGCGGTTCTGGCTCAGGACGAACACGAACGCGCCGCCCAAGACGGCGATGACCGCCAGCTTGATGAACACGAGCGAGATCGCGCGGTTGGGCACGCCCGCCCTCGTGCGACGGCTGCGGTCCCAGAACGCGGTGCCGCCCGAGATGAGGAGGATGATGACGAGCATCGCCCACCCCGCCCACACCGGGAGGTTGCCGTTCTGCAGCGCGATGAGCTCGGGCACCTCGAGGCGGAACAGGCCACCGGGGCCGATGATGACCAGCGCGAGTCCCTGGAAGCCCAGGAACAGACCCAACGTCACCACGAACGACGGGATGCCGACCCTCGCGACGAAGAATCCGATGAACGCGCCGGTGAGGAAGCCGAAGCCGAAGCCCACCAGCAGCGCGATCGGCCACGGGATATTGAATGTCGACGCCAGCACCACGAACAGGGCCATGCCGACGCCGCCGGTGACACCTGCGGACAGGTCGATCTCACCCAGGAGCAGCACGAACACGAGCGCCATGCCGAGCACCACCAGCGGTGCGGCCTGGTTCAGCAGGTTCGCGAAATTGCGCTCGGTGAGGAAGAACGGGCTCAGCACGCTGAAGAGGATCGCGAGGACCACCAGGCCGCCGACGGCGGGAAGGGCGCCCATGTCACCACCGCGGACGCGCTGCCACCAGGCCGCCACCTGATCGGCGAGGCCGCCCTCGACGCCGCTGCCGATCATGTCGCTGGCGAGCGGGTCGGGAGCGGCTTCCGTGCGAGTCGTGCTGGTCATTCCGGTACCTCCGTCACGATCGTGGACGTGCCGATGTGCTCGATGCCGCCCAGGGTCTTGGTTCCCGTGATGTAGCCGACGACGTCGTCACGCGTGGTGTCGGCGACGTTGATCTGCGCGACCATCTGTCCCAGGTAGAGGACCGCGATGTCATCGGCCACCTGGAACACATCCGCGAGGTTGTGGCTGATGAGGATCACGGCCACGCCCTGCTCGGACAGACGCGTGACGAGGTTCAGGACCTGCTCGGTCTGCGCGACGCCGAGCGCCGCGGTCGGCTCGTCGAGGATGACGACCCGCGCCTTCTTCAGCACCGCGCGGGCGATCGCGACGGTCTGGCGCTGACCACCGGACAGTGACGAGACCTTCTGCCGCACCGACTTCACCGTACGGACCGAAAGCCCGCGAAGGGTGTCGGACGCGTCCTTCTCCATGCGGCCCTCGTCGAACGTGCCGAACGTGAGTTCCTCGCGACCGAGGAACATGTTCTGCACGATGTCCAGGTTGTCGCACAGGGCGAGGTCCTGGTACACCACCTCGATGCCGAGGTGCGCGGCATCCCGGGGTGCGTGCAGGTCCCGGTGCTCGCCGTCGATGAGGACCTCGCCCTCGTCGTACGGCTGGACGCCGGCGAGGCCCTTGATCAGGGTCGACTTTCCGGCGCCGTTGTCGCCCACCAGGGCGGTCACCTTGCCGGGGTACACCTTCAGGTCGACGCCTTTGAGGACGTTGACGGGACCGAACGACTTCTTCACGCCGACCAGCTGGATGATCGGCTCTGCTGCTGTGATCGTGTCTGACATGCTCGCTTCCTTGCGATGGCGGAACGGGAGCGCGCAGAGGGCGTCGCGCCTTCGATGACGCGACGCCCTCGCGGCTGTGGCGGTTAGGTTACTCGGTGACGCCGAACTCCGTGCAGGCTGCGGCGACATCCGGCGTGCAGACGTCGTCGAAGGATGCGTCGCCGGCGGCGATGACGTCCTTGACCTCGTTGGGTCCGACCAGCAGCGGGGTGACCTGGATGTACGGCGTGCCGTCGTCCAGCTCGGCGTCGGTCTCGACCTCCTCGCCGCTCAGGAGCGCGATCGCGACCTCGACCGCCGCGGCAGCCTCATCCGCGACCGGCTTGTACACCGTGGCCGTCTGCCATCCGAGCAGGATGTTCTGCAGACCCGCGACGTTGGCATCCTGGCCCGAAACGGCAACTCCCTGGAGGTTGTTGTCCTGCAGGACCTTGATGACGCCGGCGGCGTTCGTGTCGTTGGCCGCCCAGACGCCGTCGACCTGTCCGCCGAGCGAGGTCAGCGCCTGCTCGAAGTTGGTCTGCGACTTGGCCTGGTCCCATGCCCCCGGGGGCTCGGCCGCCGGCACGATGCCCGCGCCTTCCATGACCTCGACCGCGCCATCGTGGAACATGGCCGCGTTGCCGTCGGTAGGGTCTCCGCCGATGTAGACGACTGTCGCGTCCGCGGGCGCGACGCCCTTGGCCTCGAGGCCGTCGAGCACGGTCTGACCCTGCAGGCGGCCGACCTCTACGTTGTCGAACGACACGTAGTAGTCGGCGCCCGAGAACGGGCGGTCGTACGCGATCACCGGGATGCCCTCGGCCTTGGCCTTGGTGGCGACCGCTTCGGCGGCACCCTGGTAGTCCACGAGCAGCATCACGCCGCAGCCCTGCGTGAGCTGCTGGTCGGCGATGGTCGAGTACTTGTTGACGTCGCCCTGCGCGTTCTGGATGTCGACCTCGAATCCGGCGCCCTCCAGGCCCTCCTGGAGGTACTTGCGGTCGAAGTTCTCCCACCGCGGCGACGAGGCCGCGTCGGGCAGGATGACGCAGGCACGGCCGGCGGCATCGCCTCCACCACTGTCACCACTGTCGCTGGGCGTCGCGCCACCCGAGCCGGAACAGCCGGCGAGGAGCAGCGCGGCCGCGCCGGCGAGAGCGGCCGCGGAGAGGATTGCAGACTTCTTCATCTTTCGCCTTTCGTCTTTGAAGATGCGAACGCCAGAGAACCCCCCAGCGTGGTTCGCGCTTGAGGAAGATCCTGACGACATGGGGCGTTGGCGTCAAGACATGAACGTAACGCTTTGACAACAGCCGCAATTCGACCGGTACAGACCCGTTCGGCATTACCGACCCGCGTCGGCGTCCGACCGAAATGCTCATTCGCCCCGCACGACAATGAGCATTGTGCTCGATTCCGGCCCTGCAGCCGAGAGTTCCTTGCTTGGGCGGGTTTTTCACTTGAACGCATGAAGCGTTCAGGCTCTGCCGACGGCGGCCCGCTTCCGTCGCGAAAGCGAGTCCACGGTCACGGCCAGCACGAGCACGACACCGGTGACCATGAACTTCACCGATGAGTCGAGATTCAGCAGCGTCAGGCCCGAGGCGATGGACTGGATCACCACGATGCCCAACAGCGCAGCGAATGCGGTGCCCCTGCCGCCGAAGAGACTTGCGCCGCCGATCACGGCGGCCGCAATCGCGTTGAGGTTCACATCACCCGCTCCGGAGCTCTGGTTCGCGGCAGCGAGCCGTGCAGCCGCCAGGATGCCGCCGATTGCGGCGAGACTCGAGCAGAAGATGAACACCGAGACGTAGATGCGGTCGACGCGGATCCCGGCCCGGCGCGAGGCCTCGACGGAGCCGCCCACGGCGTAGACGGCGCGTCCCCATCGCGTGCGCGTCAGGGCGAAGTTCGCGATCACCACGAGCGTCAGGAAGAACAGGAACATGACACCGACGCCCCGCGACAGGTTCAGGTACCACGAAGCGACGGTCAGAAAGGCGAGCAGTGCCACGCTGCGCAGGCCGATCTCGAGGTAGCTCTGACTCACGAGATTCGCTGCTGCCCGCTGGCGCGCGCGTCGTGTGAGGATCCACGCGTATCCGCCCGCGGCGAGTACGGCGACAACGTACGAGGCCCACGCGGGAAGGAACATCTGCTGGGCGAAGTACACCAGCCACGAATCGAAGGGCAGATTGATGGACCCGTTCGGGCCGAGCACCCACAGCTGCAGCCCCAGGAAGCCCAGCAGTCCGGCGAGCGTGATCACGAAGCTGGGCAGGCCGAATCGCGTGAAGAGGAAGCCGTAGAGCAGCCCCACCAGCGCACCGGCGGCGATGGCCGCGACGAGGGCGAGGATCAGGTTCCATTCGAGCTGGACGAAGCCCACCGCCAGGATCGCCGACGCCAGCCCGGAGACCGACCCGACGGACAGGTCGATCTCGCCCACGAGCAGTACCAGCACGATCCCCAGTGCGATCGTGCCGATCGCCGCGCACTGCATCGTCAGGTTCACGAGGTTCGTGCTCGAGAGGAAGACCGGGTTCAGGGCCTGGAACACGGTCCAGATCAGGACGAGGCCGACGATGACCGGAAGCGAGCCGAGGTCGCCGCCGCGCACCCGGGTCAGCAGCAGCGTGACCGCGCCGCGAAGTCTTCGTGGGCTCAGCAGGCGGTCCTCTGACGGGTCCAACGCCGCCGCCATCCCGCGATCCTCACGGGCCGCCTTCATGCGCCGCCGCCGCCGGGAGCGTTCCGTTTGCGGCGTCCGCTCTTGTCGGTCATGCGGATGATCTCACCCTCCGGCGCCGGCTCGGCGTCGGGTCGGTCGGCCGCGCGACGGGTGACCGCGTTGTCGGTGGCTCCGGTGATCGCGGCGATCAGCGTCGCGCTCGTGACGTCGGCGATGTTGTACACGCCGTTGTTGCGCCCGAGACGCAGGACGACCACCCGGTCCGCGACGGCCATGACGTCGGCCATGCTGTGGCTGATCAGCACCACGCCGTGCCCCCGTTCGCGGAGGCGCTCGATGAGGTTCAGGACCTCAGCGGTCTGAGCGACCCCGAGTGCGGCAGTGGGCTCATCGAGGATGACCACGCGCGGGTCGCCGATGAGCGAGCGGGCGATGGCGACGGTCTGACGCTGGCCGCCAGAGAGCGACGCGACCGGAGTGCGCACGGAGGGGATCTTCGCCGACAGCTCCCGCAGCAGCGTCCAGGTCTGCTGCTCCATGTCCACTTCGTCCAGAGTCCGCCCGCTGCGCAGTTCGCGGCCGAGCCAGAGGTTCGCGACCACGTCGAGGTTGTCGCACAGCGCGAGGTCCTGGAAGACCGTCGCGATCCCGAGTTCCTGCGCGTCTGCAGGGCTGGTGATCTCCACGGCGTCGCCGTCGTATTCGATGGTGCCCGAGTCGGGTGCGTGGACGCCGGAGAGCACCTTGACGAGCGTGGACTTGCCCGCGCCGTTGTCGCCGATCAGCGCCACGACTTCGCCCTCGTTCACCCAGAAGTCGACGTCCGTCAGCGCTCTGACGGCGCCGAACCGCTTCGCAATGCCTCGCATCGTCAGGACGCGCTCGCGCGCGCGTCCTGTGCGGGCGGCAGGCAGCGACATCCTCACGTCCTCATCGTCGGGCGGTCTTTTCGAAGAACCCTACCTGCCGTCCCGCGCACCGGCGTCAGCAACGGATCACTCCGTCAGCAGTCCGGCGGTCACGCACGCCTCGCGGTACGCGGGGGTGCAGATGTCCTCGATCGTCCAGAACCCGTCCGCGACCACCGTGGCGAGGATGTCGTGGATCGTCACGGCGACCGGGTCCAGCAGGGTCGTCGGGGTGCCGTCGATCTCGAGCGGGGCGGTGACCTCCTCGCCATGCAGCAGCGCGACGGCGACCTCGGCGGCCAGCTCGGCCTGAGGTTTGATGGCCTTGTACACGGTCATGTACTGATCGCCCGTGAGGATCCGCTGGATCGCGGACAACTCGGCATCCTGCCCCGTGACGACGGGCCAGGGGCTGACATTCGCCGCTTTGAGCGCCGAGACCGCGCCGCTGGCCGTCCCGTCGTTCGCCGCATAGACACCCACGATGTCGGAACCGTACTGCGAGATCTGCCCGGTCACCCACTCCTGGGCCTTGTCCGGGCTCCAATCCGGAGTCGCGTACTCCGCGAGGATGCGCAGCCCGGCCGCGTCGATGACGCTGTGCGCGCCCTCGGCGAAGCGGGTCGCGTTGCTGTCGGTGGGGGAGCCGTTGACCATCAGGATGCCGCCACTCAGGTCACCGCGTTCGGTGAGCGCCTCGACGAAGGCGGTCGCCTGAAGCTGCCCCACCTTCTCGTTGTCGAACGACACGTAGTAGGCGATGTCGCCTCCTGCGACCAGCCGATCGTAGGAGACGACCGGGACACCCTGCGCGTTCGCCGCGGCCACGATCGTGACAGCGGCACCGACGTCCACCGGGTCCAGGACCAGGACGCCCGCGCCGGCGGCGAGGGCGGACTCCGCCTGCTGCTGCTGCTTCGCGGCATCCTGATCCGCGTTCGTGTACAAGACCCGGTAGTCCCCGAGCTCGGCGATGCGGTCCTCGAAGAACGGGCGATCGAAGGTTTCATAGCGCGCGGTCTTGGCATCCGGCAGCAGCAGGGCGACGGTGCCCGCCGACCCGTCGCCGTCGGATCCGGCCGGCGCCCCGGTGCACGCCGTGAGCGCAGCGCCGATCACGGCGAGCGCGACCCCGACCGCGCTCGCCCGCCGAAGGAAGCGTCTCGCCGACGCCCGGTGAGCCATCGGGCGCCTAGGCCGTGAAGGGGAGCGCGTCGGCTTCGACGATGACGTGGTCGAGGGCGATCGTGATCGCTCCGCGCGTCTCGGCCCACTCGCCGAACGATGCGGCGACGATCTCGGGCAGACCGTTGGCTGAGGCCAGTGCGGTGCGTTCGAGCGAATGGCGCATCGGCGCCATAAGGATCTCGCCGGCCTGGCCGAGTTCGCCGCCGACGACGATCAGTTCGGGATCGAACAGATTGCACAGGCTGGCTGCGGCGATGCCGATGTGCCGGCCGGCGTCGGCGATGACCCGCCGCGAACTGCCGTCACCGCTATAGGACGCCTGGATCAGATCGCTGAGGCGCTGCATCCCCTCGCTCGGCGGAAAGAGCGAGAGGAGCGCGGGGCCACCGGCGTAGCTCTCGAGGCATCCGCGGTTGCTGCACCGGCAGATCGGGCCGTTCTCGTCGATCGTCACGTGCCCGATCTGACCCGCCTTGCCGTTGACCCCCCGGAAGAGATCGCCCCCGACGATGAGGCCGGCGCTGATCGTATGACCGACGCGGATGAACACGGAGGAGGATGCCGAGCGCGCACTGCCCTCGCGTGCTTCGGCGAGCCCGGCGAGATTCGCCTCGCTGTCGACGAAGACGGGGCGGCCGATGCGCGCGGTGAGGCTCTCGGCGACATCGATGCCCTCCCATCCCCGCAGAAGCCCCGGGGTGGAGACCATTCCGGTGCGCGGGTCGATGGGTGCGGGCAGGGCCAGTCCCACGGCGAGCAGCTCCCCGACGGTGCCGCCGAGGGTCTCCATCATGTCGCTGAGAAGGATGCTGAGGCGGTCCAGCTCGGCGTCGTGGCGATGATCCAGGGGAAGAGGGAGCGTCGTCTGGGTCACCACGGTGCGGGTGGCGTCGGCGATCGCGATGTGCAGCTGGCGCGCGCTGAAATGGACACCGGCGACCAGCCCGAGCTGTCGGGTGAGCGAGACCAGCGTGGCGCGGCGTCCGCTGCGCGAGGTGATCGACGTGTGCAGCAGCCCGGAGGCGGTCAGCTCTTTGACGATGTTCGACACCGTCGCGGGTGAGAGCCCGGTGCTCCCGGCCAGTTCGACCTGAGTGAGTCGCCCGTGGCGCTTGAGTGACTCGACAAGCCGGGCTCGGTTCGCTTCACGAAGCGAGGACTGCGAGCCTGGTGGAGCGATGCGCCGTACCACAGTCGACACTGTACCCGAAGGGTTTCGCGCGGACGAGGACCGAGCCGCCCCGCCGTGCGCTACTCGCGGAGGCGCACGAGGCGTTCGTGTCCGGTTTCCTCGAGCTCCGCGATCGACTCCCGCGCCTTGACGAAGTCCGAGAACGACCGGTAGCCGAGGGCCTTCTCGCTGAACGAGGGGTCCATCCGGCGCATGTGGGTCTTGACGGCCGAACTGTGCAGCCACTCGGCGTCGTCGTCCTTGTCATGCCCGAGTCGAAGCGCGCGCTCGAGCAGGCGCGTGGCGACCTCCTGGGGGTCTTCGGACGGCTCCTCCACCGTGGGCGGCGACGCATCGACGCCCGCCGCGACCGTGGTCGATGACGCACGACGGTTGGTGCGCTTGGGCGGCGCGGCCGGCCCCAGCGCGTCGATCAGGGATGCCTCCACCGCCGCAGCGGTGTTCTCGGCGGTCTCCGCGGCCGCCGTCGGCGCCTCCGCGTCCGCAGCCACGGCGGCCTCCGCGGCCGCAGCCTCCTTGGCCGGAGTCTTGCGTCCACCTCGTCCGCCCCGGGTCTTGACGGCGGTCGCCGCGGGCGCGTCGGGCGCGGCCGCCTCACCCGTCGTCTCGGTGGCGGCATCGCCGGCCGCCGCCTCCGAGGCCGCCTCGGCCGCTGCGGCCTTGGACCGGGAACCGGCCCCACGAGAGGGCGCGCGCGAACCGGACTCCTTCGCCACCGCCGCGACACGGGCGACGCGGGGCACTCCAGGAAGCGAATCGTAGGCCTCGAACTCGTCGCAGGCGGCGGCGAGGGACTTCGCGGTCGAGCCGGCCACGCCCACCGCGACCACGTAGCGTCCGAGGCGACGGCAGCGCTGAGCGAGCGGGACGTAATCGGAATCGCCGGCGACGATCACCACGTGCGTGAGATCGGGAAGGCGGAACATGTCCTCCACGACGTCGACGGCGAGGCGGATGTCGGCGCCGTTCTTCGCGTAGGCGGCGGCGGGGAACAGCTGTACGAGGTCGACGGCCCGCGCGACCAGCTGAGTGCGGTAGACCGCGTTGACCGGTGAGGACCAGTCGGCGTAGGCACGCGTGAGCACCAGTGTCCCGAAGGATGCCGCATAGTCGATGATCGCGCCCACATCGATCGTCGCCGCGGTCAGACGCTCGGCGATCTCGGGGTCTTCCGGCGTCTCGATGATGCGCTGCCGGTCGCGGCCGTAGGAGTTGCGGCCGTGTACGCGGTCGTACCAGGAGATGACGATGTTGTCGAAGTCCAGATAGACGGCGACGCGGGAATTCTGCGAGTCGGGCATGAGTACATTCTGACAGGCGGTACCCGGCGTCACCTGTGCGCGGAGGTCCCGACGGCCGTCGCTCAGCGCTCGGTGGGGTACTGCAGCCCGATCTGCCGGCGGATCTCATCGAGCGTTTCCATGATCGCCACGGTCTCGCCGATCGGCAGGATGTCGCTGTCGTTCCGCCCGTCGGAGACGTACTGCTCCGCGGCGATCGCCTGGTACTGCATCCCGCGTCCTTCGACCTCGGACTCGTACGATTCCATGACGCTGCCGTCGGGTGCGACCAGCCGGAACGAGGTCGGGTTGTACCAGACCGGGTCGATGTCGATCCGGGCATCCGTGCCCACGATGTGCGCCGTGTTCGGACCGGCGGCGTGGGATGCCGAGATCGACGTCGACAGCGCGCCGGAGGCGTGCGAGAGGATCGTCGCGACCTCGCCGTCCACGCCCGTGGGGCCGAGGGTGGCCGCGGCGGTGACCGCAACCGGCGCGCCGAGCATGTCCCACGCGAACGAGACCGGGTAGACGCCCAGGTCCAGCAGCGCGCCGCCGCCCAGTTCCAGCGCGTTCAGGCGGTGGCTCGGATCAGACGAGATGCGCTGCGTGTGATCGGCGAAAAGGGCCCGTACGTCACCCAGCGCCCCCGTGTCGAGGAGTTCGCGGATGCGGATCATGTGCGGCAGGTACCGGGTCCACATCGCCTCCATGGCCAGCAGTCCGCGTTCGGCGGCCGCATCGCGCACCGCAGCCGCCTCGGCGCCGGTCAGTGCGAAGGGCTTCTCGACGAGCACGTGCTTGCCGTGTTCGAGCGCGAGAATCGCGTTCTCCGCGTGCATCGGATGCGGGGTCGACACGTAGACGATGTCGACGTCGGGGTCCGAGACCAGGTCCTCGTAGGAGGCGTGCACGTGCGGGATCTCGAATTCCGCCGCGAACCGCGCGGCGGAATCCGCGGATCGCGATCCGACCGCCGCGACGTCGAGACCGGCGATGCGCAGATCGTGAGTGAAGGCGTGGGCGATGCCGCCCGTGGCGAGGATTCCCCAGCGCAGTCCAGTCATGCTCCGAGCGTACCGACCGTGGCCCGCGCCGCGCGGGTCCAGACCAGGGCCGCGTCCAGATCCGCGAGGATGTCCGCGGGATCCTCCAGCCCGAGCGACAGGCGGATCGTGGTCGGCCCGATGCCCGCGTCGGCGAGCTGGCGCGGCGTGAGGTGGCTGTGCGTCATCGAGGCCGGGTGGGCCACGAGGCTGCGTGCGTCGCCGATGTTGGCGACCAGTCGTACGACCTCGAGGCGCCCGATGAAGCGCTCCACCAGCGCGAAATCCGCATCCGGGTCCCCGGTGGAGTGCAGATCGAAAGAGAAGACGGACGCCGCGCCGCGCGGCAGATAGGTGCGGGCGAGGGTGTGCCAGGCGCTGGATTCCAGACCGGGGTGATGCACGTGGGCGACGGCGGGGTGGGCGTCGAGGAACCGTGCGGCGCTCAGGGCCGTCGCGGAATGACGCTGCATGCGCAGATCCAGCGTCTCCAGCCCCTGCAGCAGCTGGAACGCGTTGAATGCCGACAGCGAGGGGCCGAGGTCGTGCACGTACTTCGTCTTCACCAGCGCGATGTACGGCGACCCGGTGGCGCCGAACCGGTCCACGAGGCTTCCGCCGGGGACGCGGCGGTACGGCTCGGTCAGCTGCGGCCAGCGGGCGGGGTCGGCGGTGAAATCGAAGGTGCCCAGGTCGACGACCGCCCCGCCGAGGGCGGTGCCGTGACCGCCGAGGAATTTCGTCGCCGAGTGCACGACGATGTCGGCGCCGAAGTCCTTCGAGCGTTGCAGGTACGGGGTCGCGACGGTGTTGTCGATCACGAGGGGAACGCCGGCGTCATGGGCGATCCGGGCCACGGTGCGCACATCGAGGACCTGCGCGATGGGGTTGGTCACCGACTCCGCGAACAGCGCGCGCGTTTCGGGTCGCAGCGCGGCTCTCCAGGCGTCCGGATCGTCCTGGTCGACGAACGTGACCTCGATGCCCCAGTCGGCGAAGGTGTCCTGCAACAGGTCGATGGTGCCGCCGTACAGCTGGTTGGCGGCCACGATGTGCTCGCCCTGCTTGGCCAATGCGAGCAGCGAGAGTGCGACGGCCGCCTGCCCCGACGCGACGCCTGCGGCGGCGATGCCGCCCTCGAGCGCGGCCACGCGCTCCTCGAAGACGAGCACGGTCGGGTTGGCGGCGCGGCTGTAGATGTTGCCGTCCCGGCGGAGCGCGAAGCGGTCTCTCGCCTCACTGAGCGAGGAGAACTCGAACGCGTTCGACTGATAGATCGGCGGCACAGCGGTGTTCTCGGCGGTGCCCGGCCGGTAGCCCGCCTGCACCTGCGCCGTCGCGAAGGAACGGGGGGTCTCGGACATGCCCCCATTCTGGCCGGGACCGCCCGTACAGGCCGTGCCGTGTGTCGAACTGTTGCACCGGGGGCTGCGTCGAGGCCATGGTGCGGATGCACCATGGGGCCATGGCGCTTCTGATCTCACCGCCCGAGCTCGCCGACCTCCGCGACTCAGGCGCCCCCGTCCGTCTGCTGGATGTGCGCTGGCGGCTGGACCGCCCCGAAGGGCGCCCGGAGTACCTCGACGGTCACCTGCCGGGCGCGGTGTACGTGGATCTCGATCACGAACTCGCCCGGAAGGGGGAGCCAGCCGAGGGGCGGCATCCGCTCCCCACGCGGGCGGCGCTGCAGGACGCGGCCCGGCGCTGGGGGCTGCGCGCCGACGAGACGGTCGTGATCTACGACGACGTGCAATCGGTCGCCGCGGCGCGGGCGTGGTGGCTGTTGAGCCGCAGCGGGATCGAGGATGTGCGCGTCCTGGACGGCGGACTGCGCGCCTGGATCGCTGCCGAGCTGCCGCTGGAGACCGGCGACGTCCAGCCTCGCCGCGGAGACATCGTCCTCACCGAGCTGACCGGCGGGGTGGCCAGCATCGACGACGCGGCCGCGTGGCCGGGGCGGGGAGTGCTGCTGGACGTGCGTGCCCCGGAACGGTATCGCGGCGACCTCGAGCCGCTCGACCCGGTCGCCGGGCACGTGCCGGGTGCGGTCAACCTTCCGACCGTCGCGCACCTGGAGGCCGGGCGCTTCCGCGATCCGGCCGCCATCCGCGCCGCATTCGCCGCCGCCGGGGCCTCGGACGGCACTCCCGTCGCGGCGTACTGCGGCTCGGGCATCACGGCCGCCCACACCGCCCTGGCCGGCGCCCTGGCCGGCATCGATGTTGCGGTCTTCCCCGGGTCCTGGAGCGAGTGGTCCCACGCGCGCGGTCGGCTCGTCGCGACCGGTCCCACGCCGCAGGGGAACGTGGGACGGGCGTGACCGACCCGCTGATCGTCGGGGCCATGGTGCGCACGCTCGGCGCGTATCCGTCCGGCTGGCGCCACCCCGGCGCGCATGCGGATCCCCGAGCGGATGCCGCGATCCTCGCTCGCATCGCACGGCTGGCCGAGGACGCCGACCTGGACTACCTCTTCTTCGGGGACTGGCTGGCCACCGGCGCGGACCTGGAGTTCCGCGACCCGTACCTGCTCGCCCGCATCGACCCGGTGAGCGCCGTGCTCTACCTCGCCGGCCTCACCCGGCGGATCGGGCTGATCGCCACCGTGAACACGACCTATGCGGACCCCTACGCGATCGCGCGTGCCAGTGCATCGCTGGATGTCCTGACCGGAGGTCGCGGCGGGATCAACCTGGTCACCGGCGCGGAGCCCCGGGCGGCGGGCAACCATGGTCGGGATGCGCACGCCGACAACGACACGCGGTACGACCGCGCCGACGAGTTCGTCGCGGTCCTGCGGCGCCTGTGGGAGTCCTGGGATGACGCGGCCTGGATCGCCGACACCGAGGCCGGGGTGCTGATCGACCCGCACCTCCTGCGCCCCGCCGCCTTCGAGGGAGCGCAGCTGCTCGTCGAGGGGCCGCTGAACGTCGCCCGCCCGCCGCAGGGGCATCTTCCGATCGTCCACGCGGGCACGTCCAGCCGGTCGCGCGCGCTCGCGGCCGAGCACGCCGACCTCGCCCTGATCGCCGGTCCTGACGCCACCGCGGCGAAGCTCGCGCGGACGCAGCTGCGCGCGGCTGCCCTCGTCGCCGGGCGCGACCCCGACCGGCTGAAGGTGATCGCCACCGTGCTTCCCGTCGTCGCCGAGACCGATGGCGCCGCGCACGCGATCGTCGAGCGACTGCTGCGCCTGGTCCCCCTGGACGACGGGTCCGGCAACGGGCAGAGAGCGTCCTTCCCGCCCGGGCGCTCGCTCCGGGAGTTCCTGACGCTCGCCGGCGTCCCCGAGGACCACCCCGCCCGCGATCGGAATGTCGACGATGTGGTGGATGCCGCGGCATCCGATCTGTTCGCCGAACCGGCCGCGCGCACGCTGCAGATCGTGCAGGAGCGTACCGGACGCACCGTCGGGGGAGCAGAACCGGTGACCTGGCGGCACCTTGTCGCCGCGCACGCGGTGCCCGCCGCGTTCCTCGTGGGAGGGCCCGCAGCGATCGCGGACCACTTCGAACTCTGGCGCGACGAGGGCGCCGCGGACGGATTCAACGTGCTGTCGGCGTTCCAGCCGCAGCAGTTCGAAGCGTTCACGCGTCTTGCCGTGCCCGAGCTGCGCCGCCGAGGCCTGCTGGGCCGGGATGGCGCCACCCTGCGGGAACGTCTCGGCATCGGCGCACCGCGTCTGCTGCATCCGCCGGTGCGCGCCGGAGCCGGAGGCGTCCGGGCCTGAGCGAATGTGACGCCGCGTGACGGCGCGTGTCCGCGTCTTGCGGGCGGTGTCACGATGTGTCTTTCGCGGTTCGCGTCGCCGGTCAGCCTCCCTAGCGTGACTTCCAGTCCTCTCACGCACATCGTCAGCTCAGGAGCAGCACCCATGTCCCGACCTCTACACCGCGCCGCGGTCGGCGCCCTCGCGATCGTCACCGTCGCCTCGCTCGCCGCCTGCGCGTCGCCCACCTCCGGTGGTCAGAACGCCGTATCCGGCGCGGAGCCCGCCGCGGGCGGCACCCTGACCTACCTCGAACACCAGACCTACACGAACCTCTATCCGCCGCAGGCGGGCTTCTACCCGAACGGCGGGATCGTGAACAACATCGCGGCACGCCTGACCTGGCAGAACCCCGCGACGCTCGAGATCGAGCCGTGGGTCGCGACGGAGTGGACGGTGAACGCCGATGCCACCGAGTACACGTTCGACATCCGCGACGACGTCACCTTCTCGGACGGAACCGCCCTGGATGCGGCCGCCGTGGCGAAGAACTTCGACGTGTACGGGCTCGGCAACGCAGAGCTCGGGCTGACCGTGTCGGAGGCGATCAACAACTACGCCTCGAGCGAGGTCGTCGACGCAGACACGGTGACGTTCCGCTTCTCCGCCCCGGCCCCCGGCTTTCTGCAGGCCACCTCGACGATCAACTCGGGGCTGCTTTCGCCCGACACGCTCGACCTGTCGCTGGAGGACTTCGGCGCTGGGCACGCCGCCGAGATCGTGGGCGCGGGACCCTTCGTGGTCACGGACGAGGAGCTCGGCACCGAGCTCACGTTCGAAGCCCGCGAGGACTACGACTGGGCGCCGACGAGCGCCGCGCACCAGGGCCGTGCGTACCTCGACGGCATCCAGCTGATCGTCGCCCCCGAGGACAGCGTGCGGATCGGGTCGCTGCTGGCCGGTCAGGCGGACTACATCCGCTACGTGCAGGCCTTCGACGAGGCCCGCGTGGAATCTGCCGGCTTCGAGCTGTACGCCCCGCAGACCCGCGGGGTGAACAACGCGCTGAGCTTGCGCTTCACCAACCCGCTGCTCAGCGACATCCGGGTGCGCCAGGCGCTGGTCGCCGGCGTGGATGCCCAGGAGATCGTGGACACGATCTTCACGGCGAACTATCCCGTCGCGACGTCGGCGCTCAGCTCGTCCGCGCTCGGCTACAAGGACGAGTCGGAGTTCTATGCGTACGACCCGGAGCGCGCCGAGGACCTGCTCGACGAGGCCGGCTGGGTGGCGGGAGCAGACGGGATCCGTGAGAAGGACGGCGCGCGGCTGTCGCTCACGGTGTACGAGGCCAAACCGCAGCCCCTGTCCAAGCAGACCCTGGAACTGGTCGCCCAGCAACTCACCGTGATCGGTGTGGAGCTGAACGTGAAATCGGCGGATGCCGGCACCTACGCCGAGGACATCAAGGACCCGCTGAAGACGCCGCTGTACCACTCGATGGTCGGCCGCGCCGACCTGGACGTCATCAAGAGCCAGTACTTCACCAAGAACCGCAACACGCTGCTCTCCGACGACGCCGAACTGGATGCGCTGCTTCTCGCCGTCGCCTCGGAGCCCGATGGCGACAAGCGCATCGCGGCATCCCAGGCCGTACAGGACTACCTCGCCGAGCAGGCGTACGTGATCCCCCTCTTCGAGGAGCCGCAGGTCTACGGCACCGCTCCCTACGTCCACGGTGTCGAGTTCGAGTCCGTCGGCCGCCCGTCCTTCTACGACGTCCGGCTCGATCAGGACTGAGCCGGTCGCCCGACCGCACCCCCACACACGGACGGAAACCGAGTCGATGCGCTACGCACTCCGACGCGCCGGGCAGGCCGCGATCGTCCTGATCGCGGCCTTCACGGCCACGTTTCTCCTGCTGCAGCTGCTGCCGGGCGACGCGATCCTGATCAAGTTCGACAACCCCGAGCTGGGGCTCTCGCCCGAGCAGATCGCCGACATCAGGGCCGCGTACGGAGCGGATGTGCCCTGGTGGCAGCAGTACCTGCACACCCTCGGAGGGTTCCTGCGCGGGGACTTCGGCTACTCGACCCAGTACGGCACCGAGGTGCTGCAGCTGATCGGTGAGGCGCTGCCCCCGACGGCCGCGCTGGCCGGGCTCGGGTTCCTCGTCGCCGCACTCCTGGCGTCTGCGATCGCGTTCCTCTCGACGCTCACGCCCTTCGCGTGGCTGCGGGGCGCCCTCCGGGCGCTGCCGGGGGTGTTCGTCTCGGTGCCCGTGTTCTGGCTCGGGATCATCCTCATCCAGGTGTTCTCGTTCGGGCTCGGGTGGGTGCCGATCGTCGGAGCCGATCCCGTCCAGGGTCTCGTGCTTCCCGTCCTCACACTGGCCGTGCCGATCTCCGCGCCCCTCGCGCAGATCCTGGTGCGGAGCATCGATGAGGTGCAGTTGCAGCCGTTCGTCACCGTGGTGCGGGCCAAGGGTGCCGCACCATCCTGGGTGCTGTGGCGATCGGTCGCGCGCAATGCGGTTCTGCCGGCGCTGACGATCGCCGGAGTGCTGTTCGGCGAACTCGTCGGCGGCGCCGTGGTGACCGAGACGGTGTTCGGTCGGCCCGGCATCGGCCGTCTCACCGAGCAGGCCGTCGCCAACCAGGACATCCCGATTCTGCAGGGCATCGTGCTGCTGGCAGCGCTGACGTTCATCGTCGTGAACCTCGGAATCGACCTGCTCTATCCGGTCCTGGACCCGCGCCTGCGCCAGGGGTCGCGTCGTGCCCGCGTCGCCTCGGAGCCGGCCGCCTCGGAGGTACTCGCATGACCGCACCCGTACTGCCCACCGACACCGACCTCGAAGCCGCGCGCCGCGTCGAGGAGTCCGCCACCGTCACCGACCCCATCGCCCTGGACGCCGGTGCCGACGCAGACCGGCCGCTCCGGCGCGCGTCGACGGCCCGCCTCTTCGCCGTCGCGCGACGCCCGTCCTGGACGCTGATCCTGGCGTGTGCGGTCGTGGCGATCGCGTTGCTGTGGGCGGTCGCGCCGTGGCTGTTCACCGCCTACGACCCGATCGACGGCGTCCCGGCCGACAAGCTGCTCCCGCCGAGCGCCGCGCACTGGTTCGGCACCGACGCGATCGGGCGGGACCTGTACGCGCGGGTCGTCCACGGGGCGATCCATTCGCTCTCGGGGGCGCTGATCGCCGTCACCGTCGGTCTGGTGGCCGGAACCCTCCTCGGCGGAGTCGCGGGGTCGGTGGGCGGCCTGCTCGATGACGTCCTGATGCGCATCGTGGACGTGCTGCTGTCGATCCCCGGCCTGCTGCTCTCGCTCTCCATCATCATCCTGCTCGGGTTCGGCACGGTGAACGCCGCGATCGCCGTGGGCATCGGAAGCGTGGCATCCTTTGCGCGCCTGGCCCGCTCGGAGGTGGTCCGCGTCCGCCGCACCGACTACGTGGAGGCCGCGTTCGGCAGCGGGGGAACGTTCTTCACGGTGCTGCGCCGTCACGTGCTGCCGAACTCCCTCACGGCGGTGATCGGGTTGGCCGCACTGCAGTTCGGCACCGCGATCCTCGCGATCTCCACCCTCGGCTTCCTCGGATACGGGGCTCCGCCTCCGACACCGGAATGGGGACTGCTCATCGCCGAGGGGCGCAACTACGTCGCGACGGCGTGGTGGCTGACGACTCTTCCAGGCCTGGTGGTGCTCGTCGTCGTGCTGAGCGCCAACCGCATCAGTTCATCTGTGGGAAGGAGCGGCCGGTGAGCGTTCTGAGCGTCGAGGGGCTGAGGGTCTCGTATGCGAATCGATCCGGGCACCGGAATGTCGTCCACGGCATCGACTTCGAAGTGGGCGAGGGCGAGGTCGTCGCGCTGGTGGGCGAGTCCGGGTCGGGCAAGTCGACGACCGCGCACGCGCTGCTCGGACTGCTGCCGGATGGGGGTCGGGTCGAAGCCGGCGTCATCCGGCTCGCGGAGCTGGACATCGCCGGGTGGTCGCCCACGCAGCTGCGCGGCATCCGTGGGGCCCAGGTGGGCCTGGTCCCACAGGACCCCGGTGCGTCGCTGGATCCGGTGCGGCCGATCGGCGTCCAGGTCGGCGAGATCCTACGGGTGCACGGAGAGCGCAACCGCGACCTCATCCGCACCCGCGTGCTGGAGCTCCTCGAGCGAGTCGGGCTGGACGATCCCGTACTCCGTGCGCGGCAGTACCCGCACGAACTGTCCGGCGGGATGCGGCAGCGCGTTCTGATCGCGACCGCCATCGCGCTCGGTCCCCGCCTGATCATCGCTGACGAGCCGACGAGCGCGCTGGATGCGACCGTCCAGCGCCGCATTCTGGACCTCATCGACGACCTGCGCCGTGAGCAGGGCACCTCGGTGCTCCTGGTCACACACGACCTCGGTGTCGCCGCCGATCGCGCGCAGCGCGTCGTGGTGCTCAAAGACGGCCGCATCGTCGAACAGGGTGCCACCGCGGCCATTCTCGAGAACCCGCAGGACGCCTACACGAAGCAGCTGCTCGCCGACGCACCCGCGCTCGCCGTGGACGGCTTCCGGCGGGCCCCGGCCCCGCTGTTCCTGCGCGATGCGGGCGCCGCTGCGGCCGAGAATCCCCACGCGATCGTCGCGGCGGGACTCGTGAAGCAGTTCACCGTGCGCGGCCGGGAGCCTTTCCGCGCGGTCGATGACGTCTCGTTCCGAGTCCGCCGCGGAACCACGCACGCCCTGGTCGGCGAGTCGGGTTCGGGCAAGACGACGACCGCCCGTCTGGTCACTCGCTTCCTTCATCCCGACGCGGGAAGCATCGAACTGAGCGGGACGGACATCGCGGGACTCGCCGGCGGCGAACTGCGGCGCCTGCGCCGGCGGATCCAGCTCGTCTACCAGAACCCGTTCTCCTCCCTGGATCCGCGTCAGACGATCGAGAAGATCATCGCGGAGCCGCTCGACAACTTCCGGGAGGGCACCCGCCGGGAGCGCGGAGCGCGCGTCGCGGCGCTCGTCGACCGCGTCGCACTGCCCTCCGACGTGCTGCAGCGTTCCGCGCGCGAGCTGTCCGGCGGACAGCGTCAGCGGGTCGCGATCGCGCGTGCGCTGGCGATCAACCCCGACGTCGTCGTCCTCGACGAAGCGGTGTCGGCCCTGGACGTCACGGTGCAGGCGCGGATCCTCGAGCTGCTCGAATCGCTGCAGCAGGAGCTCGGGCTGACGTATCTGTTCATCTCCCACGACCTCGCCGTCGTGCGCCGGATCAGCAGCACGATCTCGGTGATGCGCCGCGGACGCATCGTCGAGGAAGGCACGACCGAGGACATCTTCACCCGACCCGCCCACGAGTACACGCGCGAGCTGCTGGCGGCCGTGCCCGGACGAACGGAGGTGGCGGCATGACCGTCCCCACCCTGGCGTACTTCACCCGCCTCCTCGACGACGCGCCGGCGGCGGAGCGCTACCGCCTCGCCACCGACCAGATCCGCCATGCCGAGCGCTTCGGCATCGCGCGGGCGTGGATCGCACAGCATCACTTCCGCGCGTCGGAGGGCGGGCTGCCCTCGCCGTTCGTCTTCCTCGCGCACGCGGCGGCCGCCACCAGCGAGATCCGCCTCGGCACCGGGGTGGTCACGCTTCCTCTCGAAGACGCGGTGCGCGTCGCGGAGGACGCCGTGGTGGCCGACCTGCTCTCGGGGGGACGAATCGATCTGGGCCTGGGCAGCGGGGGCACCCCGTCGTCATTCATCCCGTTCGGTCACGCGGTGAACGACAAGGCCGCCGTCTACGATGCGAAGCTCAGCCTTCTCCTCGCGGCGCTGCACGGCCGCGACATCGGGGGAGGGAACACGCTCTACCCGGATGCCGGGACCCTCGGTTCCCGCGTGTGGCAGGCGACGTTCTCCGCGGCCGGCGGAACCCGCGCCGGCATCCATGGCCACGGACTCCTCCTCTCCCGAACCCAGCCGCGCCCGGCGGAGGAGCCGCGCGCGTCGCTCGCGGCGATCCAGGAGCCGATCATCGACGCGTACCTCGCGGCGCTTCCGTCCGGCGCGGCACCACGGGTCACGGCATCCCGAACCGTGTTCGTGGCCGATGACCGGCGCGATGCGCTGCGCTTCGCCGAGGTCGGGCTGGCCCGCGCGGCCGACGGGTTCCGCCGCGCGGGTCAGACGATCCCCGGCGACACGCTCGAGGAGCTCATCCTCGCCCTGGACACGCATCTGGGCACGCCCGCAGAAGTGGCCGAGTCGCTGTCGCGCGACACCACGCTGTCCCGCACCACCGAGGTCGCCTTCCAGGTGCATTCCGTCGATGCCCCGCACGACTTCGTGCTGCGCTCGATCGAGCTGTTCGCCACGGAGGTCGCGCCCGCCCTCGGCTGGGCCACGCGAGACCGCGACCCGGCGACACGCGCACTGATTCCGACCGCGGCGCACGCGCCCGCATCCCCTCCGAGAAAGGACGACGCATGATCTCCTCCGCCCCTGACCTCATCGACGAATTGGCAGGCGTTGGCGCCGGCGGTTCGCTCGACGACCTCCGCCGCCGACGCCCCGTGACCAGGGATCAGCTGCAGGCCAGCAGCGACGCGCTGTTCGCCCCCGTCGACGACGCCGGCTTCCCCCTTGCAGAGCGTCTGCTGATCGCGGCTTTCGCGACGCGGCTGACCGCCGACGACGCCACCGCCCAGCGGTACGCGGCGCTCGCACGCGCCGCCGACCCGGCGGGTGCGGAGATCGTTCTCGCCGAGGCAGAAGCTGCCGCGACGCCCGGCCCTTTCGGTGCCTACGCCGAGGCCGGGCTTCGCAGCGAGGGCGCCGAGGGGCCGCGCTACTCTCCGAGCGCGTCGGTCGCTGAGACGCTCGGGCAGCGGGTCGCGGTCGCGCTCGCCCACGCCCAGCTGCTCGTGAGCCGGCCCCGCGAGGCGTCGTCGCCCGCGATCGACCGCCTGCTCGGCGCGGGCTGGAGCGCCGACTCGATCGTCACCCTCTCTCAGCTCGTGGCGTTCCTCGCGTTCCAGCAGCGGGTCGCCGCGGGCCTGCGCGTCCTCGCCGAGACGGGCATCGTCAGTGGCACGCATGCCGGCAGCGACACCGCGGGGGCGGCGGCATGACCGGCGCAACGATCCCCGCGGGCACACTGACCCATGAGGCTGCGTATCCGCACGCCTTCACGCGCGGCGAGGTCGGGTGGCTGCCGTGGCTGGAGCCGCTCCGCGTGGAGGAGCTGACCGAACGTCATTACGACGGCCTCGTGGATCGCGGGAGGGCGTCCAGCGACTACTTCCGACTGCTGGTCCGCGACCCCGAGATCCTGCGCGCACGCACCCTGGTCGACAAGGACATCTTCTACAACGTCGCCGAGGGCCTTCCTCGCGCCGAGCGCGAACTCGCCGCGGCCGCGGCATCCCGCGTCAACGGGTGCGTGTTCTGCGCTTCGGTGCACGCACGCTTCGCCGCGCACCACTCTCGGCGCCCCGACCTGGTCGATGAGCTGCTCGCGCGGGGCGTCCAGGCCGATCTGGGCGAACGGTGGAACGCCGTCACGGATGCCGCGGCCGCACTGACGGCCACTCCGATCGCGTTCGCTGCCGAGCACGTCGCCCGCCTGCGCGCGGCGGGGCTGGACGACCTCGAGATCGCCGACGTCGTGCACGGCGCCGCGTTCTTCAACTGGGCCAATCGGCTGATGCTGTCACTCGGACGCCCGGTCGCGCCGCCCGACTGACCGCGAGACCGGATAGGCGGCACCAGACAGAGGCGAACGCACTCCGTCTCGCGGCGCCTATCCGGTCTCGCGGACTGCGGGGTCAGGGGAGGAGGGTGATCTTGCCGGGGACGCCGTCCTCCACGGCCTGATGCGCCGCAGGGGCGTCGGCGAGGGGGAACGCGGGTCCGAGTTCGACCGAGAACCGCCCGGCCGCCAGCAGCGCCAGCGTCACGGGCATCGCCTCGCGCCGCCAACCCTGCTCGATCGCGCTGAGTGGACGGGGGCTGCCCCCGGAGAAGGCGCGGATGCCGAAGGATGCGGCATCCCGCCCCCGGACCAGCGTCGCGATGCGGTCGCGATCGGCCACGAGCGCGAGGGAGACCTCGATCGCCTCGTCGGTGCCGGCGGCATCGATCGCCGCGGTGACCCCCTGAGGTGCCAGCGCGCGCACGCGGTCGGCCAGCCCCTCGCCGTACGCGACCGGAATCGCGCCGAGCTCGCGGACCCGGTCGAACCGTCGCTCCGACGAGGTGGCCACCACCCTCGCGCCCCACAGCACCGCGTACTGGATCACGGCCTGCCCGACCGACCCGGATCCGGCGTGCACGAGAAGTGTGTCGCGCGGGCCGACCGCGAGCGAACGCAGGGTCTGGTACGCGGTTCCGACCGGAACGCCCAGGGCCGCGCCGATCTCGGCGCTCACCCCCGGGGGACGCGGCTGCGCGTCGCGCTCCGGCACGACGATCTCGGAAGCGTACGTCCCCGATGCGCCGAAGATCACCACCTCGTCGCCGACGCGGAAACCGTCGACGTCGTCGCCGACCGCGGAGACCACCCCCGCCGCGTCGGTGCCGACGCGACGCGGTCCCGTCAGCGCCGGCGACGCACGCCGGCCGGCGCGCAGCTTGGCATCGATGGGGTTGACGCCTGCGGCTTCGACCCGCACGGCGATCTCATCGACGCCGGGCGGAGGCACGGCGACGTCGGTCACGGTGAGGACCTCGGGCCCGCCGAATTCGGTGTAGACGATCGCTGTGGCCATGGCAGAGAACCTTTCGTTTCGGAAACCCTATTCCCGAAGAGACTTGAGAATCCGCTGCAGTGACACCGCCTCGGCGGTGCCGAGGTGCTGCGCGAACAGGCTCACCCGATATTCCTCGAGCAGCCACCGCGTGCGCTGGATCGCCGGAGCGGCGTCCGGCGCGAGCGGGATCGATCCGCCGGCCTCGGCGTAGACCGTCGCGGCGCGCTCGAACTCGGTCATGCGCTGGCGGTCTCGGCCGGGGTGATCCGCCAGCGCGTTCACGCGCTCGCGCGCGCCCTGCAGGTATCGGGGCACGTTCTGGAGCCGGGCCGCCCCGATGCGCGAAAGGAAATCGGGGAACACCAGTCCGGCGACCTGGCCGCGCACGTCGTTCAGGGCGCCGAGCAGGGTGAGCGAATTCTGCGAGCGGACCGCCCGGTCGACCTCCCGCGCGATGGTGAGGATGCGCGCGGCGAGCGACACCGTCTGGAACGTGTCCTCCACCACGGCGGAGGACAGCGCGTCCCTGGCGTTCTCGAAGGCGGCGCGCGTCCGCAACGGCGCCGATCCCTCGGTGCGCGCCAGAACGGCATCGGCCACCGCCACCCGCGCATCCTCGACCAGTGCCCTGGCCGAGGGATAAGGGGATGCCGCGAGCACGAGCTTCTCGGCGGAGGTGAGGTGCTCCAGCACGTACGGTGCGGGCGACGGCACGGCCAGCAGCAGAAGGCGGCGGACGCCCGCGTGTGTGGACCTCTCCGCGGCCTCGGGCGTGGCCTCCACCCGGAGGGCGACGCTGGAGCCCTCATCGACCAGCGCGGGGTACCCGCGAACGACCCCGCCGGCCACCTTCGTGTCGACCACCGGGGGAAGCTCTCCGAAGTCCCAGTCGGTGATGCCCGAGCGCGGCTGGATCCCCGCCGCCGGCGCGGCCGGGCCCGGAGGCCCCGCCACCGCCGTGGGCCCGGGTCGTTTCGTCTCGCCCGGCGTGCTCAGCGACCGGGTCAGCGACTTCTCCACCGAGGTGCGCGCACGGTCGGAGAACCGCTTCTGCAGGGCACGCAGATCCCGGTCGGACCCGACGGCGCGCCCGCGCTCGTCGACGACGCGGAACTTCACCATGAGGTGGACGGGGATCCGGTCCAGCTCGAAGTCGGCCTCGCTGACCGGCTGGTTCGCCACCCGCTGGATACGGACGGCCAGTGCCGCGCGCAGGGACGTGGGCGGCAGGCCCGCGTGCGCTTCGGGTCCTTGGCCTTCCAGCTCCTCGGCGAACCGCGCCGCCCAGTCCGCCGCAGGAACGACGTGCCGGCGGATCGACTTCGGCAGCGAACGCAGCAGTGCGGTGATCAGTTCGTCCCGCAGGCCGGGGACCTGCCAGTCGAACCCGTCCGGACGCACCTGTGCCAGGAGCGCGAGGGGGACCACGGCGGTCACACCGTCATCGTCCGTCCCCGGTTCGAAGCGGTATGTGAGCGAGAGCACCTGGTCCTGCTGGCGCCAGCGCGCAGGGAAGTCGCGTTCGTCCGCCCGCGCGGCGTCATCCAGCAGGTCGCCTTCGGTCATGTCGAGCAGGTGCGGAGTGCGGACCGCGGCATCCCGCCACCACGCCTCGAACGAGCGGACGTCGAACACGTCACGCGGCAGCCGCGCGTCGTAGAACGCGAACACCGCCTCGTCGCCGACGAGGATGTCGCGGCGGCGCTCGCGCTCCTCGATCTTCTCCAGGCGGCGGCGCAGCTCCAGGTTGCGCCGCTCGAAGGCGGTCAGGCGCTTGTCGAGTCCGGACGGATCCCACTCGCCCTCGACGAGGGCATGACGCACGAACAGCTCGCGGGCGAGCGGCCGGTCGAACCGGGCGAGCTGGGCACGGCGCCGGGGGATGATCTCCACCCCGAACAGTGTCACCTTCTCGTAGACGGATGCCGCGCCCGCCGCCTTCGACCAGTGCGGCTCGCTCAGCTGACGTTTGGCGAGGTCGCCGGCGAGCTGCTCCGCCCACGCGGGATCGACGGCGGCGACCGTGCGGGCGAACAGGCGGGAGGTCTCCACCAGCTCCGCGGCCATCACCGCGGTCGGTCGCTTCTTGCGCAGACCCGAGCCGGGGAAGATCGCGAAACGTGCTCCGCGCGCGCCGAGGTACTCGCCGCCCTGCGCGCGCTTGGGCTCGGCTCGTCCGCCGGACGAGCGCACGGCGGCGGATTTCGCGACGCTGCGCTCGTCCAGGATGCCGATGTGGGACAGCAGCCCGGACAGGATCGCTCTGTGCAGCTCGTCGGCGCCCCCACCCGGGGTCGAAGGCGGCCCGGCGGAGACGTCGGCTTTGTCGCCGCGCTGCCCGCCCATCAGCGTCCGCAGCTGCCGGTGTACGTCCACCCACTCCCGCACGCGCACATAGTTCAGGTACTCCGAGCGGCACAAGCGCCGGAACGCGCTGGAGCCGAGCGCGGCCTGCTGCTCCTGCAGGTGGTTCCAGAGGTTGAGCAGCGTGACGAAGTCGCTGGTCGGGTCCACGAAGCGCGCGTGCATCCGGTCCGCTTCCTCCCGGCGGTCTTCGGGGCGCTCGCGGACGTCCTGGATGGACATCCCGGACACGATGGCCAGCACGTCGCGCTGGACACCCGTCCGCCGAGCCTCGATGAGCATCCGGGCGAAGCGCGGATCGATCGGGAGCCGCGAGATCTCGCGGCCCAGGTCGGTGAGCCGGGTGCCGGCGGTCGCCGAGCTGCGCGCCGATCGCGCGTCGCGGTCCCGTCCGGTCCCCGCGCCGCCCGCCGGCCGGACGGCCCCGAGCTCGAGCAGCAGGTCGATCGCGGCCTTGACGCCTCGCGAGTCGGGGGGCGTGAGGAACGGGAACGATGCGATGTCGCCGAACCCGAGGGACAGCATCTGCAGGATGACCGAGGCCAGGCTCGTGCGCAGGATCTCAGGCTCGGTGAATTCGGGCCGCTTGTCGAAATCCTCCTCGGAGTACAGGCGGATCGCGATCCCCGCCGCCGTCCGACCCGCTCGTCCTGCCCGCTGCTGCGCCGACGCCTGCGAGATCGCCTCGATCGGCAGCTGCTGGATCTTCGTGCGGTTGCTGTAGCGCGAAATGCGCGCGGTCCCGGTGTCGATCACGTACTTGATGCCCGGCACCGTCAGGCTGGTCTCGGCGACGTTCGTCGCCAGGATCACCCGACGCCGCACGCCCGCGACCTTCGAACGCTCAAAGACGCGATGCTGTTCGGCGGCGCTCAGGCGGCCGTACAGCGGCAGCACCTCGACCGGGGCCGCGTCCTTCGCGTACATGCCCGAGACGGCATCCATCGCGTCCCGGATCTCGGCCTCACCCGGCAGGAACACCAGCACGTCGCCGGGGGCCTCGCGGTCCAGTTCGCGCAGGGCGGCGGTGATCCCGTCGACCTCGTCCCCGGTGCCCGACGCGTCCGGTCTGCGTTTCGTCTCGCCCTCGGCGCGCGCAGCCAGCTCGGCATCGGGGCACCGGTAGCGGATCTCGACGGGGTACGTCCGGCCGGAGACCTCGATGATGGGCGCGGGGTTGCCCGCGGCATCCGCGAAGTGCTTCGCGAAGCTCTCCGGATCGATGGTCGCGCTCGTGACGATGACCCGCAGATCGGGGCGCTTCGGAAGCACCTCCGTCAGGTACCCGAGCAGGAAGTCCACGTTCAGGGAGCGCTCGTGGGCCTCGTCCACGATGATCGTGTCGTAGCGGCGCAGCAGCCGGTCGCGGTGGATCTCGTTGAGCAGGATGCCATCGGTCATCAGCGTGACGCGCGTGTCCTCCTGCACCTTGTCGGTGAAGCGGACCTTGTAGCCGACGGTGGTGCCGAGCGGCACCTCGAGCTCCTCCGCGATGCGCTCTGCGATGGTGCGGGCGGCGATCCGGCGGGGCTGGGTGTGCGCGATGCGCGTGCGGCCCAGCTCGAGGCAGATCTTCGGCAGCTGGGTGGTCTTGCCCGAGCCGGTCGCCCCCGCCACGATCACGACCTGCGAATCGCGGATGGCGCGTGCGATCTCGTCCCGCGCGCCGCTGACGGGCAGCTCCGGCGGGTAGAAGATGACGGGTTCGGGCGCGCGCATAGCCTTCGATCGTACCGGCGCGGATCGAAGCTCCTAGGCTGGAGGCATGACGATTCCCACGGTTCAGCTCAACGACGGCTTCGACATCCCCCAGCTCGGCTACGGCGTGTTCAAGGTTCCGCCGGCCGACACGGAGCGCGCTGTCGCCGAGGCGCTCGAGGTCGGTTACCGTCACATCGACACCGCGGCGATCTACGGAAACGAAGAGGGCGTGGGGGCGGCCATCCAGAAGAGCGGCATCCCCCGCCACGAACTGTTCGTCACGACCAAGCTGTGGAACGACCGGCACGACGGCGACGAGCCGGCGGCGGCGATCCGCGAGAGCCTCGACAAGCTCCGTCTCGAGCGCGTCGACCTCTACCTGATCCACTGGCCGACCCCGGCCAAGGACAACTACCTGCATGCGTGGGAGAAGCTGATCGAACTGCGCTCGGCCGGCCTCGCGCGCAGCATCGGCGTCTCGAACTTCCTGGTGCCGCACCTCGAGCGCATCGTGGGCGCGACCGGCGTCACCCCTGCGGTCGACCAGATCGAACTGCACCCCGCCCACCAGCAGCGCAACGTGACCGACTGGGCCGCGGCGAACGGTGTGCGGATCGAGGCGTGGGGCCCGCTCGGGCAGGGCAAGTACGACCTGTTCGGCATCCCGGCTGTCAAGGACGCGGCATCCGCTCACCGCAAGACACCCGCCCAGGTGGTGCTGCGCTGGCACATCCAGAAGGGCAACATCGTCTTTCCCAAGTCGGTGCGTCGTGAGCGGCTCCAGGAGAACCTGGACGTGTTCGACTTCGAGCTCTCGGACGCCCAGATCCGTGCGATCGACGACATCGATCCTGGCGACGGTTCCGGCCGGGTCAGCGCGCACCCCGACGAGGTCGAGTGACCGCGTCGGCGCGCGCGAGCACCCTGCGGTAGCACCCCACGCCGAGAGCCTTCCGTCGTAACGTGAGGAGGGTGAATCCGCGTCTGCAGCACTCCGCCAGCCCCTACCTGAGGGCTCACGCGGGCAACCCCGTCGCCTGGTACGCCTGGGGCGACGAGGCCTTCGCGGAAGCGCGGCGGCGGGACGTGCCCGTCCTGGTCTCGATCGGCTACTCGACCTGCCACTGGTGCCATGTGATGGCGCGGGAGTCGTTCTCCGACGACGAGACCGCGGCCGCGGTCAACGCGGACTTCGTGGCGGTGAAGGTCGACCGCGAGGAGCATCCCGAGGTCGACGCCGCGTATATGTCCGCGGCCGCCGCGTTCACGCCGCACCTGGGCTGGCCGTTGACGGTGTTCGTGACCCCGAACGGTCGCCCGTTCTACGCCGGGACGTACTTTCCCCCCGAACCGCGGTCGGGCATGCCGTCGTTCCGTCAGGTGCTGGCCGCGGTCCGCGAGGCCTGGATCGAGCGTCGTGGCGAGGTCGACGGCACCGCCGACGCGGTGACGCAGGCGCTCGCCGAGGCGCGCAGCAGCGCGTCGACGGGCGGACAGATCCCCTCCGTCGAAGACCTGGCTGCGGCCGCCGCCGCGGTCGCAGCACGCGAGGACCGCGAGTACGGCGGTTTCGGAGACGGCGATCCCGCGACCCCGAAGTTTCCGATCGCGACCGCGCTGCGGTTCCTGCAGACTCCCGTCGTCCGGATCGCCGACCCCGCGGCATCCGCCGTCGCGGAGCGGGCACTGACCGCGATGGCGTCCTCGCCCCTGCGCGACCCCGTCGAGGGAGGCTTCTTCCGCTACGCCACCCGGCGCGACTGGACGGTCCCGCACTACGAGCGGATGCTGACCGACAACGCGCAGCTGCTGGAGGTCGCCGTCGACGCGGACGACGAGCGCACCGCGCGCGGCATCGCGGGATTCCTCACCGATGTCCTGCAGCAGCCCGCGGGCGGGTTCGGCGCCGCGCAGGACTCGGAGTCCTGGATCGACGGCGTGCGCAGCGAGGGCGGGTACTACCTGCGGGATGCCGCGTCCCGCGCGGGCATCGATCCGCCCGCCGTCGACGGCAAGGTCGTGACCGGGTGGAACGGGCTCGCCATCGCGGCCCTGGCCCGAGCCGGGGCGCGCCTGGACGAACCGGCGTGGATCGAGTCGGCGCGCTGGGCGGCGGACGCCGTGATCGGTGCGAACATCGACGCGGCCGGGCGACTCGTCCGCGCGGCGCTGGATGAGATCCCCTCCCGGGCCGCGGCGACCCTCGCCGACTACGGCCAGTTCGCCGCGGGACTGGTGGCCCTGGGCGCGGCCACGGGCGAGGTCGTCTACGCCGTGCGGGCCCGCGAGCTCGTCACCGCGTGCGTTGCCGAGGACGGCACGGTGCGGGCCCCGGGTGGCGGCGACCCTGTGCTGGCCGCGCAGGGCATCTCCAGCCCGGATGCCGCCTCCGACGGGGACGAGCCGTCCGGTCACGCCGCGCTGGCCGACGCCGCGCTGTCGCTGTGGCAGCTCGGGGCGAGCGAGGACCTCCGCCACCTCGCCACGGGCGTCGTCGCTGCGCACGCGGCCGGCGCGCTGGCCCAGCCGATCGCGCACGGCGCGCTGCTCCGCGTCGCCGCACGGCTGGCGCGGGCTCCCCGACAGGTGGTCGTCGTCGGGGATGACCCGGCATCCGCGTTGCTTCGAGCCGCCCGCCGCATCCCTGCGGAGGTCCTGGCGATCGTGACCGCGGCGCAGTCCGCGCAGTGGGCGACGGCGGGCTTCGCGCTGTTCGAGGGCAAGGCGCCGCTCGGCGGCCGGACGACGGCGTACGACTGCCGGGACTTCACCTGCCGTCTGCCGGTCACCGATCCGGCGGAACTCGAGTCCTGACCCGCCGCAGCCCTCTTCCGCTCCGCTGTCGCAACACGCCGCGCGGGGGCGCAGGTTGAGACGGGGGAGCGGATCTTGCGCCGCAGCCCCCGTTCGTTCCGCTGTCGCAACACGCCGCGCGGGCGCGCAGGTTGCGACGGGGGAGCCGACCGCGGGATCCGCGGCCGACCACGCGATCCGCGGCAGACCGCGCGGGGCCGGGGCTCTACACCCAGCCTGGCAGCCAGTTGTGGGCGCGCCAGAAGTCGTAGGGCACCGGCATCCCGGTGACGATCGGATACCAGAACGCCGACAGCACCGTCGCGACCAGCAGGAAGACCAGCACCATCCGTTGCCCGCTCAGCCGCCGATACAGGTCGGTGTGGTGGGCGCCGGCGACGTCCCGCAGGGCGAAGGTGAGCGCCAGCAGCACGAAGGGGAGCATCGCGATCGTATAGAACTGGAACATCGTGCGCTCGGGATACAGCAGCCACGGCACGTAGGTGACCCCGATGCCGGTGAACACGACCGCATAGCGCCAGTCGCGCGTCCGCACGAACCGGTACACGAGGTAGATCACCGCCGCGATGCCGGCGAACCAGATCAGCGGGTTCGGCATGCTGTAGATGTTCTCGATGCACCCGTTCGCGGAAAGACAGCCGGCCTCACCGTAGGGCGTCGTCTCTGCGTACATCGACGTGGGGCGCAGCAGAAGGGGCCACTGCCACGCCGGGCTGGCATAGGCGTGCGCCGAACTGAGTCCGACGTGGAAGTCGTAGATCGCCCGGTGGTACAGCCAGAGGCTGTGGAAGGCGGACGGCACCCACGACCAGACGCCCGTCGCCGGCGCGAGCTCCGCGCTGTGACGATCCCACCCACCATCGGTGGCCAGCCAGCCGATCCATGAGGCCAGGTAGACGACCACGGCGATCGGCACGAAGAGCACGAAGGTCACTGGTCCCTGCCGGAACGCGGCATCCGTCGGCCAGAATCCCACGCCGGCGCGGCGTCGCGCGAGCGCGTCAGTGACCACGAGGTAGATGCCGAGTCCGGCCACCACGTACACGCCGGACCACTTCACGCCCGTCGCGGCACCGGCCGCGGCGCCTGCGGCCATCACCCACGGACGACTCCAGAGCACCGGTCCCCAGGCCGGACGCTCTCCGTCCGCCGACCGGGTCGCGACCAGCGCGGCCAGCCGCACCGCGTGCTCCCGCCGATCGAGCAGCACGAACCAGAACGCCAGCAGCACGAAGAACGTCAGGAAGATGTCCAGCAGCGCGATCCGGCTCAGCACGATCGCCAGGCCGTCGATCGCCATCAGGAACGAGGCGACCGTCGCGAATGCCACCGACCCGGTCAGGGCCTTTGCGACGAGGTAGAGCACGAGCACCGTCGCGGTGCCGAACAGTGCCGTCGTGATGCGCCAGCCGAACGACGAGTCGGGGCCGAAGATCGCCATGCCGACGCCGATCAGGAACTTCCCCAGCGGCGGGTGCACGACGAAGCTGCCCGCCGAGGTGAAGCCCTCGGTATCGCCGGCCAGGAAGGCCGCATTGGCGCCGTCGGGCCACTTCGCCGCGTAGCCGAGGATCCACTGCGCCCACGCGTCCTTGACGTAATACGTCTCATCGAAGACGAGCGCGTGCGGGCGACCCAGGTCCCACAGCCGAAGGATGCCGGCAAGCACTGTCACGAGCAGCGGAGCAAGCCATGCCCAGCGCCGGGCCAGGCGCGGATCCGCGGCGGTGCGGCTCGTCCACCGATCGTAGAAGGACGGCCGCATCCGGGGGAGGAGAGGAGCGGTCGCCGTCACAGCCACCAGCCTAAGGTGGGAGCGTGATCATCCTGGCCGCGACCCCGATCGGAAACCTCGGCGACGCGTCACGTCGCCTGGTGGAGGCCCTGGAGTCGGCGACCGTGATCGCGGCCGAGGACACCCGCACCACGCAGAGACTGCTGGCCGGCCTCGGAGTGGTCAACCGCCCGCGCCTGATCGCCCTGCACGACCACAACGAGAAGGAGCGTGCCGGCGAACTGGTCGCCCTCGCCCGTGAGCAGGACATCCTGGTTCTGAGCGATGCGGGGATGCCGACCGTGAGCGATCCGGGCTACGGGCTGGTGGCCGCCGCCGCCGCGGCCGGCGTCGCGGTCAGCGTGATCCCCGGGCCGAGCGCGGTGCTGGCCGCGCTCGCGGTGTCGGGCCTTCCGACGGACCGGTTCACGTTCGAGGGGTTCCTGCCGCGCAAACCCGGTGACCGCCGGGCTGCGCTGCGCGCGCTGGCCACGGAGCGACGGACGATGGTCTTCTTCGAGTCGGCGACGCGGGTCGCGGCATCCCTCACCGACATCGCCGCGGCGCTGGGTGCCGAACGCCGTGTCGCGCTGTGCCGCGAGCTGACCAAGCTCTACGAGGAGGTCGTCCGAGGAACCGCCGCCTCGCTGGCGGAGTGGGCGGCCGACGGCGTGCGCGGCGAACTCGTCCTGGTCGTGGAAGGCGCACCGGCGGCGCAGATCTCGTTCCCGGATGCGGTCACGCAGGTGCTCGAGCTGGTGCGCACCGGCACTCGGCTCAAGGATGCCGCGGGCGAGGTGTCCGGCCACACCGGGCACTCGTCGCGCGAGTTGTACCAGGCCGCCCTCGCGGTCAAGAACTGACCACGAGACGGGATAGACGCCACGAGACCGAGGTCGACGCACTCCGTCTCGTGGCGTCTATCCCGTCTCGCGGGGGATGGCGGCGTCCGGCCCAACTAGAATCTCCTGGTGAGCACCGGGGAATCTTTCTACATCACGACGCCGATCTACTATCCGAGCGACGTGCCCCACATCGGCCACGGCTACACGACCGTGGCGGTGGACACGCTCGCACGCTGGCACCGCCAGGCGGGCGATGACACCTGGATGCTGACCGGCACCGACGAGCACGGGCAGAAGATGCTCCGTGCCGCCGCGGCGAACGGCGCCACCCCGCAGGAGTGGGTGGACCGGCTGGTCGCGGAGTCGTGGCACCCCGTGCTCGAGACGCTCGACGTCGCGAACGACGACTTCATCCGCACCACGCAGGAGCGCCACGAGGAGCGCGTGCAGAAGTTCGTGCAGGCGATCTACGACCGCGGCTACATCTACGCCGGCGAGTTCGAGGCGCTGTACTGCGTCGGCTGTGAGGAGTTCAAGACCGACTCGGAGATCGTCGACGGCACCGGGCCGTTCGAGGGGCTGAAGGTCTGCGCGATCCACTCCAAGCCCCTGGAGCTGCTGCAGGAGAAGAACTACTTCTTCAAGCTGAGCGAGTTCCAGGACAAGCTGCTCGAGCTGTACCGGACGGTGCCCGACTTCGTCCGGCCCGAGTCCGCGCGCAACGAGGTCGTCTCGTTCGTCAAGCAGGGACTGAAGGACCTGTCGATCTCGCGGTCCACGTTCGACTGGGGCATCAAGGTCCCGTGGGACCAGTCGCACGTGATCTACGTCTGGGTGGACGCGCTGCTGAACTACGCCACCGCCGTGGGCTACGGCTCCGACCCGGAGGAGTTCGCGCGCCGCTGGCCCGCCTACCACGTGGTCGGAAAGGACATCCTGCGCTTCCACGCGGTGATCTGGCCGGCGATGCTGATGGCCGCGGGCGTCGAGGTGCCCAAGGGCGTCTTCGCGCACGGCTGGCTGCTGGTCGGCGGCGAGAAGATGTCGAAGTCGAAGCTCACCGGCATCGCCCCGAGCGAGATCACCGACGTCTTCGGCCCCGACGCCTACCGGTTCTACTTCCTCTCGGCGATCGCGTTCGGACAGGACGGCTCGTTCTCGTGGGAGGACCTGTCGGCTCGCTATCAGGCCGAGCTGGCCAACGGCTTCGGCAATCTCGCTTCGCGCACGACGGCGATGATCGACCGGTACTTCGAGGGGATCGTGCCGCCCGCGGGGGAGTACACCGACGCGGACCTGCACATCCAGAAGATCGTGTCGGATGCCGCGTCCGCCGCGGATGCCGCCATCGAGCGGTTCCGCATCGACGAGGCGATCGCGGCGATCTGGACGATCGTCGACGCGCTGAACGGCTACATCACCGAGAACGAGCCGTGGGCGCTGGCCAAGGACGACGCGCAGCGCGCGCGTCTGGGCACGGTGCTGTACACGGCGGCCGAGGGGCTGCGCGCCCTGGCCGTGCTGATCTCGCCGGTGACGCCGATCGCGAGCGAGAAGCTGTGGGTCGCGCTGGGCGCGGCCGACACGCTCGGTCGTCTGCAGGATCAGCCGATCCGCGAGGCGGGGCGCTGGGGCATCCTGCCCTTCGGTGCGTCCGTGAACGCGCTGGCGCCGTTGTTCCCGCGCGTCGAACAAAGCGGATGACCGGGGATGACTGACGCCGCCGATCCCAGCGCGTACGTCCGGCAGCGCCACAACGACGGCACGCGCGACGTCCGCTGGCCCGCCGCGCCCGAGCCGCTGCGCGTGCCCGTCTACGACAACCACGCGCATCTGGAGATCGTCGACGGCGACGAGCCGCTCAGCCTCGAGCAGCAGCTCGAGCGCGCGGTCGCGGTCGGCGTGGCCGGGGTGGTGCAAGCGGGCGGCGACATCGACTCGAGCCGCTGGTCGGCGTGGGCGGCGGCATCCCACCCCCGTGTCCTCGCCGCGGTGGCCATCCACCCCAACGAAGCGCCGGCGTACGAGGCGGCCGGTGAATTGGATGCCGCGATCGCGGTCATCGATGACCTGGCAGCTCAGCCGCGCGTGCGCGCGATCGGCGAGACGGGTCTGGACTTCTTCCGCACCGGACCGGAGGGGTTCGCCGCACAGTCCCGCTCCTTCGAGGCTCACATCGAGCTGGCCAAGAAGCACGGTCTGGCCATGCAGATCCACGACCGCGACGCCCACGACGCCGTCCTGGAGACCCTGGAGCGGGTCGGTGCGCCCGAGCGCACGGTCTTCCACTGCTTCTCCGGCGGCGCCGAGATGGCGACCGTGTGCGCGGAGCGCGGGTACTACCTGTCCTTCGCGGGCAACGTGACCTTCACCAATGCGCAGAACCTCCGCGACGCGCTCACGGTGACGCCCCGCGACCGGATCCTGGTCGAGACGGATGCGCCGTTCCTGACGCCCGCTCCGCACCGCGGTCGTCCCAACGCGCCGTACCTCGTCCCGGTGACGGTGCGCTTCGTGGCCGCGCAGCTCGAGATCGAACTCGACGAGCTCTGTGCGCAGCTGGCCGCCAACACCCTCGAGGTCTACGGGTCCTTCGCCGACTGAGGCGCTACCGGTCCTCGTCGTCGAGACGTTTCTGCTCCTCGGCCTCGAGGCGGTCCTTCTCCTTCTGCGCCGCCTCGCGCTCTTCGCGGACCTTCTCGTGCTCGGGCTTGTTGTTCGTCATGGGGGCCGCCCTCCCTCTCTATTTCGCAGCCTTCGGAGCCTTCATGGCCCTCGCGGGCTCCGTGTCGGTCATGGACTCGAGGGTGCGTCCCTTCGTCTCGCGCACGAACCTCAGCACGAAGAAGATCGCGACGAACGCGAAGAACGTGTAGACCCCGTAGGCGAGACCGAGTCCCACCGATGCGAGCGCCGGGAACGTGGTGGAGATGACGAAGTTGGCCGCCCACTGCGCCGCGGCGGCGACGGACAGCGCGACGGCGCGGATGCGGTTGCTGAACATCTCGCCGAGCAGCACCCACACCACCGGGCCCCAGGACGCGCCGAAGAAGACCACGTAGAGGTTCGCGGCCAGCAGCGCGGTGGTGCCCGCGGCGCCTTCGAGCATGGGCTCCCCGTTGACGATCGGCGCCGTGGCGAAGATGACGGCCAGCACGGCGAGGCACACGAACTGGCCCATCGCCCCGACGAGCAGCAGCGGTTTGCGTCCCACCTTGTCGATCAGCAGGATCGCCACGATCGTGGTGACGATGTTGGTCACCGAGGTGATGACGGTGATCGTGAGCGAGTCCTGCTCCGTGAAGCCGACCGCCTGCCACAGCGTGGTCGAGTAGTAGAAGATCACGTTGATGCCGGTGAACTGCTGCAGCACGGACAGTCCGATGCCGACCCACACGATCGGGAGCAGACCGAATTTCGACCCGCGCAGGATCGAGAAGCGCGGACGGTCGGGCTTGCCCTCGACGGTCTTGAGGATGTCGGTCGTCGTCTTCTCGACGTTGCCGCCCACGTAGCGAGTGAGGACCTCTTTCGCGCGCTTCATCTCGCCTCGCGCGATGAGATAGCGCGGCGACTCGGGGATCGTCAGCGCCAGCGCTCCGTAGATCACGGCCGGGACGATCTCGGACAGGAACATCCACCGCCATGCCTCCAGGCCCAGCAGCCACGGTGCCGTCGCGCTGCCGGCGACGGCGACGATCGCGGCATCCGTGAGCAGGGCCACGAAGATGCCGCTGACGATCGCCATCTGCTGCAGCGACCCGAGCCGGCCGCGATGCGCCGGCGGAGAGACCTCGGCGATGTACGCCGGTGCGATGACGGATGCCGCGCCGACGCCCAGGCCGCCCACGATGCGCCAGAACGACAGGTCCCAGATCCCGAACGCGAGGCCGCAGCCCAGCGCACTCGCCACGAACAGGATCGCCGCGATGATCATGACGCGGATGCGGCCGTAGCGGTCCGCGATGCGCCCGGCGAACCAGGCGCCGATCGCGCAGCCGATCAAGGCCGAGGCGACCGCGAACCCGAGGAGGAACGGACCGGCGGCGAACTGCTCGCCGATCGCGCTCACCGCGCCGTTGATGACCGCGGTGTCGAACCCGAACAGGAATCCGCCGAGAGCCGCGGTCGATGCGACGAGGATGACGCGCGCGATGGGGACGGAGATGTTGGGATCGGATGTCTGCGCCGAACTCACGGGGGGCCTCCTCGTTCGAACCTGCGGGGACGAGCACCCTCGCCCGCTTGCGCCCACACTTGCGTGCGCGGCGCGGCCCTGTCAAGGGTTGGCCGCCCGAGGCGTGCGCCGACGCCGGACTAGGCTGATGCACATGCCCGTGACACTTCTCGGCGCGGCCGAGATCCGCGTGCTCGCCTCCGAACTGGACCTCACCCCGACCAAGAAGCTGGGGCAGAATTTCGTCGTCGACGCCAACTCGGTCCGCCGCATCGTGTCCGTCGCGCGCGTCGCGCCCGGTGAGCGCGTGGTCGAGATCGGGCCCGGACTGGGCTCGCTGACGCTGGCGATCCTCGAGGCGGGCGCATCGGTGACCGCCGTCGAGATCGACCACCGCCTGGCCGCCCGGCTGCCGCGGACGGCCGAAGCGCACGGCGTCTCGGAAGGGATGCTCGAGGTCGTCGACGCGGATGCGCTGCGGGTCACCGCGCTGACCGGCGAGCCCACGGTGCTCGTGGCGAATCTGCCGTACAACATCTCCGTGCCCGTGCTGCTGCATTTCCTGGAGACCTTCCCGGGGATCCAGCGAGGCGTCGTGATGGTGCAGGCAGAAGTCGGCGAACGGCTCGCTGCGTCCCCGGGATCGAAGATCTACGGAGCGCCCAGCGTGAAGGCCGCGTGGTACGGGCCATGGCGGTTGGCGGGCACGGTCTCGCGTCAGGTGTTCTGGCCCGTGCCGAACGTGGACAGCGTCCTGGTCGCCTTCAGCCGCGACGCCGAGCTGCGGGGGACCGAGGCCGAGCGTCTGCGTACCTTCCAGATCGTGGATGCCGCCTTCCAGCAGCGCCGCAAGATGCTGCGGCAGGCGGTCTCGGGGGTTTTCGGTTCATCGGCCGCGGCATCCGCTGTTCTGGAGCGCGCCGGAGTGGCGCCCACCGCCCGCGGTGAGGAGCTGGGTGTGGAGGATTTCCTCCGCATCGCCCGGGCTTCTTAGATCTCGATTCGGAACTGTTCGCGCGCCGGTCCCCGGGTGTTCACGAAACATGCCGGTAACGTTTGCCTGGGTTCACCACGATGGTGGATGCGCCGTCGGCGCCGAGGGAGAGGTCCCATGCACACCGTGGAGTATCCGGCGCCCGAGCGCGTCCTGCTGCATCTGAGCGATACGCATCTCCGCGCGGCGGGGTCACGGCTGTTCGATGTGATCGATGCGACCGAACGGCTGACGCGCGCGCTCGGTGCCATCGAGGCATCCGGCATCGCGCCGGACGGCATCGTCTTCACCGGCGATCTGGCCGATCTCGGCGAGAGCGACGCATACTCCGCGCTGCGCGCCCTTGTCGAGCCGTTCGCTCAGCGTCTCGGCAGCCGGGTGTTCTGGGTCATGGGAAACCATGACGACCGTGCCCGGTTCCGGACTCGTCTGCTGGACGAGCAGCCGGGCACCGACCCGCTCCCCGTCGATCGGGTGAATGAACTCGACGGGTTGCGGCTGGTGACCCTCGACTCGACTGTTCCCGGCTTCCACCACGGTGAGATCAGCGACGCGCAGCTGTCATGGCTCGCCGGCGTGCTGTCGACCCCGGCGCCGCTGGGCAGCATCCTGGCCATGCATCATCCGCCCGTGCCCAGCGTGCTTCCGCTCGCCGGCAGCGTCGAACTGCGCGATCAGTCCCGCCTGGCCCGCGTGCTCCGAGGCACCGACGTGCGCGCCATCATCGCCGGGCATCTGCACTATTCGACGTTCGCGACCTTCGCGGGCATCCCCGTGTCGGTCGCCTCATCGACGTGCTACGCACAGGATCTGACCGTCCCCGTCGGAGGCACGCGCCCTCAGGACGGCGCGCAGGCATTCAACATGGTGCACGTCTACGACGACACCGTCGTGCACTCCGTGGTGCCGGTCGACGCGCCGCACACCCTCGAGCACATCGATGCGCTCGAGGCGCGGCGGCGCCTCGCCGACGCGGGTGTGGCCCCGTTCAGCGTGCGGCGGTCCGCTCCACCGACGGAGCCGATCCCCGTTCTGCGCTGACGTCCGTCCGCTCCCAGGGAGCGGGAACCGGGAACATGCGCTGCAGAATGTCGGTGAGAGTGCGTACCCGCAGCTCCTCCGGCATCTCCGCCTCGCCGCCATCGTTCAGGCAGAACATATCGATGTCGCGGCGGCGCGCCAGACGTTCCATCCCGGCCAGTGAGGCTGCCAGCGTCGTCTGGATGTAGCGCACGTGGGGTCGGGTGGTGGCGACCGCGCGCCCGGTGAACTGCGCGTAGTAGTGGTACAGGCTGTTGGTCACCGAGATGTCCGTGGCCGAACGGAAACGGGACGCGGCGGTGCGTGCGAAGTCTGCGGCGAACTCCCGCTCGAGCTCGGCGAGCACGCTACGGCGCAACGGGGTCGCGCAGTGCTCCAGGTCCCGCGTGATCGTGCGGCCGAACCGCCGCGCGAGCAGATCCCGGTTGACGCGAAGCGCATTGTCATGGCCGCTGCGGTTCGGTGACGTGCCTCCCGCACCGATGCGCACGCCGCACTCCACGAACCGGGTCAGGCCCGCTGCGGAGAAGAACAGCTCAGGATCGACGGGGCGGCCGAAGAACATGTCGTCGTTCGAGTAGAGGAAGTGCTCGGCGAGTCCGTCGATGCGGTGCAGCTGCGCCTCGACGGCGTGGGAGTTGTGGATCGGCAGCACCGACGTGTCGGCGAAGAACTCTTCGCTGCGCACGATGGTCACCTTCGGGTGATCCAGAAGCCACGCCGGCGCCGGTGAGTCGGTGGCGATGAAGATCCGCCGAACCCACGGCGCGTACATGTGCACGCTGCGCAGCGCGTAGCGGAGTTCGTCGACGTGACGAAAGCGGGCCGGCCCGTCGTCGCCCTCGCCGACCACGTACTCGGCCATCTGCGCCGCCCGTTGGCGCTGGAAGTCGCTCGAGGACCCGTCCACCCACGAGAAGACCATGTCCACGTCCTCGGTGACCTCAGCGGGGTGCACGTCGAACATGCCGCTGATCGTGCGCCACGACCGACCGCAGCGCTCCACGTCGGTGAAAGACAGGTCCGGCGTCGGGGTGAAGCGCCGGGTGAGTGCGTTGTCAAGCGGTGCCTCGACGACCTCGTCGCCGAAACGCCAGAACTCCAGGCGGATGCCGACCTCGTGGTTGTATCGCAGGTCACCGGTCGCGGTGATCCGTGGGCGATACACGCGGATCGAGGTCGGGGCCGAGGATGCGGCATCCAGATCCGCAACCAGCATCGGGCCCTGCGCCTTGCGCTTAACGTAGAGGGGCTCGGGGACGGTGCGCAGCGCTGCCAGTGCGTTCTCGGCATGGTCGAGGTCGACGACCAGCGCGAGGGTGCGCAGGTCGTGACGGATCAGCAGCACGGGGATGCCGGCGGCCTCGAGGGCCTCTGCGGTCAGCAGCAGGTCCGCGGTCCGGGCCTCCTGCGGGGTCGTGTGCTCATGGCGAAGCCGCAGCACGCCCTGATCCAGGACGATGTCGTCGCGCTCGAGCAGAGCGGTCCAGCTGCGGGGGTGAGCGGGCAATGCGGCCAGCGTCGCCATGGGGCCTCCTAGGGGAAGAGATCTACTCTAATCCGCTTCCGTTTCGGTGACGTTTCCGGCAGCAGGGCATTGACACGGCGGCTCCCAGCTGCTTTCGGTGCACGGTCGGGCAGACGCCGGCATCCCCTGACCGCATGGCACTGCCGGGGCTAGGCTCGGGGCGTGACCGATGCACCCCGCTTCCGCTCCGACATCCCGGACATCCACCGTCCCTACGCCGCGGCCGCAGACCGCTATTCCGGCATGGATTATCGCCAGGTCGGCTCGTCCGGACTGTACCTGCCGCCCCTTTCGCTCGGGCTGTGGTGGAACTTCGGCGACAACATCCCGTTCGACCGGCAGCGGGCGCTCCTGCGGCACGCGTTCGACATGGGCATCACGCACTTCGACCTGGCCAACAACTACGGACCTCCGCACGGCAGCGCCGAGACCAACTTCGGCCGCATGATGCGCGAAGACCTCCGGCCGTACCGCGATGAGCTGATCATCTCCTCGAAGGCCGGCTGGGACATGTGGCCGGGACCGTACGGCGACCTGGGCTCGCGCAAGTACATCCTCGCCAGCGCCGATCAGTCCCTGACCCGGATGGGCCTGGACTACGTGGACATCTTCTACTCGCATCGCGTGGATGCCGTCACTCCGATCGAGGAGACGATCGGTGCGCTGGACACGCTCGTGCGGCAGGGCAAGGCGCTGTATGTCGGCATCTCCTCGTACAGTGCCGAGCGCACCGCGACCGCAGCCGCCGTGGCACGCAGCCTCGGCACACCGCTGGTGATCCACCAGCCCGCCTACTCGATCCTGAACCGCTGGGTGGAGGACGGCCTCACCGGCGTGCTGAAGCAGGAGGGCATGGGGGCGATCGCCTTCACCCCGCTCGCGCAGGGCCTGCTGACGGGCAAGTACCTCGGTGACGGCACCGCCGATCGAGCGCAGAAGCGATCATCGCTGCCGCATGCGACGCTGTCCGAGCATGGCCTCTCGACCCTGCGCTCGCTGGATGTCATCGCGAAGGAACGAGGACAGACTCTCGCGCAGCTCGCGATCCAGTGGGTGCTGCGCGACCCGGTGGTGACATCGGCGCTGATCGGCGCCTCGCGCACCGAGCAGCTCGATGAGAACATCGCCGCGCTGGACGGGCCGGCGTTCTCGACCGAAGAGCTCGAGCAGATCGACATGCTCTCGGACGACATCGCCGTGGACCTGTGGGCGGAGTCGACCGAGCTGTGAGTTCCCCCGCCGTCGCCGGCCGCGTCCATGCACGCGCGCCGGGCAAGCTGAACCTCTTCTTCGAGGTGGGCGATGTGCAGGAGGACGGGTATCACGAGGTCGCCTCGGCCTATCAGGCCGTTTCGCTCTACGAGGACGTGTGGGCGGAGTCGGCTGAAGACTTCTCGGTGAGCGTCTCCGGCACGGTCGATGTCTCCGGCGTCCCGGCCGACGACCGCAATCTGGCGCTGCGCGCCGCGCGGCTGGTCGCGCAGAAGATCGGCTATGGCGGCGGCGTGCATCTGGACATCGTCAAGCACGTGCCGGTCGCCGGGGGAATGGGCGGGGGCTCGGCGGATGCCGCGGCCGCACTGGTGGCGTGCGATGCGCTGTGGGGGGCGGACCTCGGCGCCGCGCAGCTGCATCAGCTCGCCGCACGACTCGGTGCCGACGTGCCCTTCGCGTTGATGGGCGGCACGGCCATCGGCACAGGACGCGGAGACCAGCTGAGCCCGGCTCTGGCGAAGGGACGGTTCGACTGGGTCGTCGTCCCTACCGACGAAGGCCTGTCCACGCCCGAGGTGTACGCGCACTTGGATGCGCTGCGGATGAATCCCGACCTCCTTCGCGCCCCTCGGGCGCCCGTCGTGCCTCCGGGCATCCTCCAGGCCCTGCGCGCCGGCGATCCGGTCGCGCTGGCCGAGCGCGCCCGCAACGATCTGCAAGCCGCCGCGTTGTCGCTGCGCCCGCCGTTGCGGGACGCGCTCGAACTCGGCGAGGAAGCCGGAGCCCTCGTCGGCCTGGTCTCCGGGTCGGGGCCGACCCTGGCCTTCCTCGCGAGCGATCCGGAGTCCGCGCTGGAGCTGCAGGTCGTCCTCTCGGCGGCGGGGTACCAGGCTCTCCACGTGCACGGTCCGGTGCACGGCGCACGCCTCGCATAGGTCGCGCCGAGAGCGCGCGCCGGGGCCCCCGGGCCACGGCTCCTGTGCAAACCTGCGTCACTTCCGGCCCGGTGTCCGTGGGGTTCGCTACGCTCGAAGGCGGTCGGGACCCCGGCCGTTGTGACGAGCCACGAATCGCTGCTCCGCACGGAGCATGCGTTTCCCGGAAGGGATCCATGCAGGCGCGACTGAACGGCACCGTGATCGCCGAGGCCGAGGAGCACGAGCTCGCCCGCATCGAAGGCAACCGGTACTTCCCTCCCGGGGAACGAGCACCTCGATGAGACGAGCACCGTGATCGAGTTCCGATCCGCCTCGAAGGAGTTCCCGGACGGCACGCGCGCCGTCGAGGACTTCAACCTGGTCATTCCTTCCCGACGGACCACGGTCTTCGTGGGTTCCTCCGGCTGCGGCAAGACGACGCTCCTGCGCATGATCAATCGAATGGTCGAGCCCACGGGTGGGGACATCGAGATCGACGGTGACAGCATCCTGAAGCGGGATGCCGTCAAGCTGCGTCGCAGCATCGGCTACGTGATGCAGAATTCCGGGCTCATGCCGCATTTCACCGTCCTCGACAACGTCGCCACGGTGCCGGTGCTCAGCGGCGTGCCCAAGAAGCGGGCGCGCGAGCAGGCGCTCGCCCTGCTGGATACGGTCGGACTCGATCGGGACCTGGCCGGACGCTACCCGAGCCAGCTGTCCGGCGGACAGCAGCAGCGCGTGGGCGTGGCCCGGGGTCTGGCCGCCGACCCGAACATCCTCTTGATGGACGAGCCGTTCGGCGCGGTCGATCCGATCGTGCGCGCCGACCTGCAGCAGGAGCTCATCCGCCTCCAGCGCGAACTCGGCAAGACCGTCGTGTTCGTGACGCACGACATCGACGAGGCGTTCCTGCTCGGCGATCAGGTCGTCATCCTGCAGAAGGGGGCGCGCATCGCGCAGGTCGGCTCGCCCAGCGAGATCATCGAGAACCCCGCCGACGACTTCGTGGCCAGCTTCATCGGCACAGACCGCGGCAGGCGCGCGCTGACGCTCAAGCAGACCGAGCGCGGGACGGTGGTGGTCGACAGCGAAGGGCGCACCCAGGGGGCGATCGTGGGGGACCGAACGTGAACTGGGTCGCGGACAACCTCGATCTCATCGGCGAGCTGGCGCTGGTGCACCTGCGGCAGTCGGCGGTCGCGATCGTCCTCGGGTTCGTGCTGTCCGTCCCGCTGGGCTGGCTCGCCTGGCGCTACCGCGCTGCGCGAGGCGGCATCCTGACCGTGACCGGGCTGCTCTACACGATCCCTTCGCTCGCGCTGCTGCCGATCCTGCCCCTGCTGCTGGGGACGCCCATCTTCAGTGAGGTCAATCTCGTGGTGGCCTTGACGATCTATGCGATCGCGCTGATGGTGCGCTCGGTCGCGGACGGACTGGGGTCGGTCGATCCGTCCGTGCGTCTCTCGGCGACCGCAATGGGGTACGGCGGGGCGCGACGTTTCTGGGCGGTGGATCTGCCCCTCGCCGGTCCGGTGATCCTCGCGGGTCTGCGGGTGACCGCGGTCAGCACGATCGCGCTCGCCACGGTCGGCGCGCTGATCGGCGTCACCAACCTCGGGTACCTGTTCACGAACGGCTCGCAGCGCCGCATCATCCCCGAAGTGCTCGCCGGCATCGTCGCGGTCGTGGTCATCGCCCTCGTGATCGACGGGCTGCTGATCCTCGCCGGCCGGGCGCTGATGCCCTGGTCCCGCGTCCAACGGCGCCGTGCCCGCCGGGGGATCCTGCCGCTGGAGGTGAGCGTCGCATGAACCTCCTCGGGGACGCGATCGCCTGGATCTTCTCGGGAGACCCCGGGGCGGGGCTCGCGCCGGTCCCGATCGCGCTGCTGCAGCATCTCTTCTACACGTTCGTGTCCGTGGTGATCGCAGCCGTCATCGCGGTGCCGCTCGGCTGGCTGATCGGACACACCGGAAAAGGCCGCGACATCGCCGTCGCGATCTCCGGCGCCGCCCGCGCCATCCCCTCCTTCGGCCTGCTCATCCTGCTCTTCCTGCTCCTGGGCGTGCTCCGCACCGCGGAGGCGGCCGTCATCACATTCGTCCTGCTGGCGATCCCGTCGATCCTCGCCGGTGCCTACACCGGGTTCGAGGCCATCGACCGCAAGGTGATCGACGCCGCCCGGTCGATGGGAATGACGCAGTGGCAGATCCTGTGGCGGGTGGAGGTCCCGCTCGGACTGACGCTGCTGATCGCCGGTCTGCGTTCGGCCACGCTGCAGGTCGTCGCGACCGTCACGATCGCTGCGTTCATCAACCTCGGCGGGCTCGGGCAGTACATCCTTGCCGGCATCCCGCTGCGCCGCTTCGACATCGTTCTGGGCGGCGCCCTCCTGGTCGCCGCCCTCGCCCTGGTCCTGGATGGCGCGTTCGCGCTACTGCAGCGCGTCTCCGTTCCCGCCGGCATCCGCGCCGCCCAATCCGAGCACCGATCGGGTCCGAAGAGAACAGCAGCCCCGCGCACGGCGGCCCCTGCTCGCGCCTGACAACCGTCCCACCCATCCCCAGAGGAAGAGAATCCCATGTTCACAGCGAAGAAGTCCCGGCTCGCGCTCGCCGCGGCCGCACTCACCGGCATCGCGCTCGTCGCAGCCGGCTGCGCCTCCAACGACCCGCTCGCACCCGAGACCGACGCCCCCGCCGGCGACACGATCGTGATCGGTTCCCAGGCCTATTACTCGAACGAGATCATCGCGGAGATCTACGCCCAGGCGCTCGAGAACGCCGGGTTCGACGTGTCCCGGGATGCCTTCAACTCCGGACAGCGGGACGCCTACATCCCGGCTCTCGAGGCCGGCGAGATCACCCTGTTCCCGGAGTACTCCGGGAACCTGCTGCAGTTCTTCGACCCCGAGACGACGGCGCGCACGTCAGAGGAGGTGTACGCCGCGCTGCCCGACGCGCTGCCTGACGGCCTGAGCGTGCTCGACCAGTCCAGCGCGACCGATCAGGACTCGTACACCGTGACGGCCGCGTTCGCGGACGCGAACGCGCTGGTGCAGATCGGCGACCTCGCGAAGGTCACCACCCCGCTGACGCTGGGCGGACCGCCCGAGCTCGCCGAGCGTCCCTACGGCCCCAGCGGCCTCCTCGAGACGTACGGCGTGACCGTCGCGTTCTCGCCGACCGCCGACACCACCGTGGAGGCGCTGCTCGCGAACACGATCCAGGTCGCGAACGTCTACACCGCCGACCCGCGGATCCAGACCGACGACCTCGTCGTCCTCGAGGACCCCGAAGGTCTCTTCCTCGCCTCGAACGTGGTCCCCGTCGTGAGCGGCGAGCTCCCCGAGGGCGCGGCCGACGTGATCAACGCGGTCAGCGCGGCTCTGACGCCGGAGGGCTTGGTGGCGCTGAACGTCCAGAGCACGGTGGACGAGCTCGGCGCCGACGACATCGCGAAGCAGTGGCTGACCGAGAACGGTCTGATCTAGCGTCCGTCTGACCGCGAGACCGGATGGACGCCACGAGACAGAGGCGAACGCGCTCAGTCTCGTGGCGTCCATCCGGTCTCGCGGTTCAGGAACGGGTGCGGCGGCTCAGTGGCCGAGCGACTCGCCGACCTCGAGCCAGCGTTCCTCGAGAGCCGCGAGATCGGACTTCATCGTCTGCAGCTGGGCGTTCAGCGTGCCGATCGCGACGTAGTCGGAGTGGTCGTGGGTCGCCAGATCGGTGTGCGCTGCGGCGATCCGCTGCGTCAGCTTGGCCATCTGCCGGTCGATCGCGCTGAGCTCCTTCTCAGCGGTGCGCCGGTCCGCACCCGCCAGGCCGGCAGCCGCGACCGACGGCGCCGGACTGCCTGCGGTGGGCGCATCGCGCGCGGCCGCACGGCGGCGGAGGTACTCGTCGACGCCGCCGGGCAGGTGCCGCATGCCTTGGCCCTCGATCGCGTACTGCTGATCGGTGACGCGCTCGATGAGGTAGCGGTCGTGCGAAACGACCAGGAGCGTTCCGGGCCACGAGTCCAGCAGGTCCTCGAGGGCGGCGAGCATATCGGTGTCGAGGTCGTTGGACGGCTCGTCCAGGATCAGCACGTTCGGCTCGTCCAGCAGCACCAGCAGCAGCTGCAGGCGCCGCTTCTGACCGCCGGAGAGATCCCGCACCGGCGTGGACAGCTCCGACGAGCGGAAGCCGAGGCGTTCCAGCAGCTGGGTGGGCGTCAGCTCCTTGCCGCCGGTGACGTAGGAGCTCTTCTGCAGTGCCAGCACGTCCCGGACCCGCTCATCGGCGTACTGATCCAGTTCGGTCAGACGCTGACTGAGCACCGCCACCTTCACCGTCTTGCCGCGCTTGACGCGCCCCGAGGTCGGTTCGACGGCTCCGGCCACCAGCCCGAGCAACGTCGACTTGCCGACACCGTTCGGGCCCAGGATGCCGGTGCGCTCGCCCGGGGCGATGCGCCACTCGACGTCCTTGAGGATCGGACCGGCGCCGTAGTCGACTCCGGCGTCGAGCAGGTCCACGACATCCTTGCCGAGCCGGGCGGTGGCCAGTTTGGCCAGCTCGACGTTGTCGCGCGGCGGCGGCTCGTCCTCGATCAGCTGCGTCGCCGCCTCGATGCGGAACTTCGGCTTCGACGTCCGTGCCGGCGCGCCGCGGCGCAGCCACGCGAGCTCCTTGCGCAAGATGTTCCGGCGCTTGGTCTCGGCCACGTTCGACTGGCGCTGTCGCTCGACACGCTGCAGCACATACGCGGCATAGCCGCCCTCGAACGGGTCGACGGTGCCGTCGTGAACCTCCCACATGCGTGTGCACACGGCATCCAGGAACCAGCGATCGTGGGTGACCAGCAGCAGGCCGCCGGCGTTGCGCGCCCAGCGCTGTGCGAGATGCTCGGCAAGCCAGGCGATGCCCTCCACGTCGAGGTGGTTCGTGGGCTCGTCCAGGGCGATCACGTCCCAGTCGCCCACCAGCAGGCGCGCCAGCCCGACACGCCGGCGCTGACCACCGGACAGTCCGGACACGACGGTATCCAGCGGCACGTCGCGCAGCAGGCCATCGAGCACGTCGCGGACGCGCGCGTCGCCGAGCCACTCGTGCTCGGGACGTTCCCCGACGATCGCGTGGCGCACGGTCTCGTCGTCCGGCAGGTCGTCGTCCTGGGCCAGCATCCCGACCCGCACGCCGCCGCGCATCGTGACGCGACCCGAGTCGGGTTCGAGTCGACCGGTCAGCACCTTCATGAGGGTGGATTTGCCGTCGCCGTTACGGCCGACGATGCCGATGCGGTCGCCGCCGTCGATGCCGACGGTCACGTCCTCCAGGACGATTTTCGCGGGGAACTCGACGTGCAGGTGCTCGCCGCCGAGGAGATGGGCCATCCTCCCAGCCTAAGCGGGTGGCGCGCGTCAGCACGCCGGGGGTGGGGGCGGAGCCCCATTGGGTGGCGCGCGTCAGCACGCCGGGGGTGTGGGGCGGAGCCCCATTGGGTGGCGCGTCAGCACGCCGGGGGCGCGGGAGGGGAACGACGGGGTCGCGCGACCGGGGGCGGCGGTACCGCCTTGGCGGCGATCACGTCCGCCAGCGCGACGGATTCGAGCCCGCGCCGGGTCTCCACGACGATGTGCTCGGCATCCCTCGATCGCAGATAGCCCAGTGCATCCGTCGCGCGGCCGTCCTCCAGTAGGGAGCGGACCACGACGCGCGCGCCGATCGGTGCGCGCCGCAGGAGCTCCGCCGGGTTCACCAGCTGCCGACCGCGTAGTCCTTCAGGAAGACGCCGAAGATGTCTTCACCCGCCTCGCCGCGCACGATCGGGTCGTACACGCGCGCGGCGCCGTCGACGAGGTCCAGCGGGGCGTGGAAGCCTTCCTCGGCCAGGCGCACCTTCGTGGGGTGCGGCCGTTCGTCGGTGATCCATCCGGTATCGACGCTGGTCATCAGGATGCCGTCGGTCTCGAACATCTCGCGGGCGCTCGTCCGGGTGAGCATGTTCACGGCCGCCTTGGCCATGTTCGTGTGCGGATGCCCGGGGCCCTTGTATCCGCGGCCGAAGACTCCTTCCATCGCGCTCACGTTGACCACGTAGGTCCGCCGCGCCGGGCTGGCGGCCAGCGAAGGACGCAGCTGCGAGACCAGCAGGAACGGGGCGGTGGTGTTCGCCAGTTGCACCTCGAGCATCTCCAGCGGGTCCACCTGCTGCACGTGCTGGGTCCACGAGTTCGAGTCGTGCAGGTCGGGCAGCAGGCCCCCGGCGTCGATGGCGGTGCCGGCCGCGAGGCGGTCGAGCGAGCTGGAGCCGGCGGTCATCGCCTGCTCGGTCAACTCCTCGGCGCGGGTGGCCGCCGCGGCCAGGATCGGGTGCGCGCTGACGGACTGGGCGAGGGCGAGGGGGTGGGGGTCGTTCGTATGACCGAACGTCACCAGCTCCGGAAGAGGGCCGTCCGGCAGTGGGGCGAGCTCGGCGTCGACGAGCGGCTGGTACGCACCGGGCGAGCGGCGCACCGTCTGCGTGGCGTTGTTGATCAGGATGTCGAGCGGCCCCTGCGCGGCCACCGAATCGGCCAAGCCGATCACCTGGGCAGGATCGCGCAGGTCGATGCCGACCACCCGGAGCCGGTCGATCCATTCCGCGGAGTCGGGCAGGCTCGTGAAGCGGCGCACCGCATCGCGGGGGAAGCGCGTGGTGATCGTGGTGTGGGCGCCGTCGCGCAGCAGTCGCAGCGCGATGTACATGCCGATCTTGGCGCGACCGCCGGTCAGCAGAGCACGCCGCCCCGACAGATCGGTCCGGGCTTCCCGCTTGGCATGGCTCATCGCCGCGCACGTCGGGCACAGCTGGTGGTAGAACGCGTCGACGTGCGTGTACGGCTGCTTGCAGATGTAGCACGCCCGCGCCTTGATCAGCGTCCCGGCCGAGGACGCGCCGGACGTGATCGCGAGCGGAATCCCGCGCGTCTCGTCATCGATCCGGTCCGGTGCGCCGGTGGCGGTGGCCGCGACCACGGAGCGGTCCGCATCGGCGATGAGCGCACGCTTCTCCAGCCGCCGCACCTTCTTGGCGGACTTGAACATGTTCGCCGTGGCGCGGCGCACCGTCTTGTAGTCGGGGTGCTGCTGGTCGACCTCGTCCAGCTGTGCCAGGACCCGGAGGGCGATCTGCAACTCGACCGGGTCGACGCCGCTGGGACCGTGATCGACGGATTCGGGCTCGCGCGAGGCGGGTTGCTGATCGGAGATGGGCACACAGGATTCTACGCCCGGGCGCCTGTGCGTCCCCTCAGGTGCCTCAGGCGTCGAATCCCAGACTGAGCTTGCGCAGCAGCCCCGCCAGGCGCTCGCGGTCCGAACGCGACAGCGTCTCCAGCAGCAGGGCCTCCGCGTCGACGAGGCGGGTGATCGCGGCATCCACCCGAATACGGCCGTCCTCGGTGAGGGTGACCAGGATGCTGCGCCCGTCGCCCGGGTCGGCCTTGCGATGCACGAGACCGCGGCCGACCAGCCGGTCGATGCGGTTGGTCATGGTGCCGCTCGAGACGAGTGTCTGCTGGAGCAGCTGCTTCGGGCTGAGCTGGAAGGGTTCGCCCGCGCGGCGCAGGGCGGACAGCACGTCCCAATCCCACGGCTCGAGGTCGCTGCGACGGAACGCATCGCGACGGGCGCGGTCCAGATGCCGAGAGAGTCGGTCGACGCGGGAGAGGACCTCGAGGGGCGAGAAGTCGAGGTCGGGCCGCTGCGTCGTCCACGCGCCGACGATCCGGTCGACCTCGTCCGTCTCCTGAGCCATGTCCTCATTATCGTGGTCGGCCGTCGGCACGCCGCCCGACCACACGAGATCCGTCGAGGTGCGGGTCGGCTGCCGTCGAAACTCGGGGAGTTCCTGCGGCCGCGCGCGCCGCGGCTGCCGTGGCGGGCGATATCGCCCCGGCGTTCGACGTCGCGCGGCGCGCAGGCGCAGGACTGCGAAGGCGACACGCGGACGCCGAGCGGGCGTCTGGCAGACTTATCGGGCGGCCGCCCCCTCTGCAGGCGGGGGCCGCGGTCCGCCGTGGTGTAATGGCAGCACGACAGCCTTTGGAGCTGTTAGGTCTAGGTTCGAATCCTGGCGGCGGAGCATGTCCGAGAACATCACCGAACCCCAGCTGGCCGTCGTCATCCTCGCCGCAGGCCAGGGCACGCGGATGAAATCGAGCCTGCCGAAGGTCCTGCACCGGATCGGCGGGCGCCCGCTCCTCGGACACGTGCTGGACACGGCCCGCGCGCTGAACCCGCAGAGCGTCCTGGTCGTCGTGCGCCACGAGCGCGACCTCGTCGCCGACCTCGTCCTGGACATCGCACCGGAGATCGTCGTCGTCGACCAGGACGAGGTACCGGGAACGGGCCGCGCCGTCGAGATCGCGCTGGCGCAGGTGCCCGACTTCGCCGGGGACGTCCTGGTGCTCAGCGGTGATGTGCCGCTGCTGGATGACGACACGCTGGCCCGGCTCATCCGAACGCACCGCGAGAGCGGAGCCGCGGCGACCGTGCTCAGCGCCGTCGTGGCGGATGCGACCGGCTACGGCCGCGTCATCCGCGACTCCGCCGGGGGCGTTCAGCGCATCGTCGAGCAGAAGGACGCCACCGAGGATGAAGCATCCGTCACCGAGATCAACGCAGGTGTCTACGTCTTCCAGGCGGCGCCCCTGCGCCAGCACATCTCGCTCGTCGGCACGGCCAACGCCCAGGGCGAGCGCTACCTGACCGACGTCGTCGCGCTGCTGCGCGACTCGCGCCTCACGGTCGGCGTCTCGCAGGCGACGGATGCGACAGCGGCGCTCGGCGTGAACGACCGCGTCCAGCTCTCCGAAGCGGCGCGACTGCTCAATGCCCGCACGGTGCGCCGCTGGCAGCTCGAAGGCGCGATGATCCTGGACCCCGCCACGACCTGGATCGATGTGACCGCGTCGCTCGCACCGGATGTCACGGTTCTTCCCAACACGCACATCCTCCGGGCGACCACGGTCGCCGCGGGTGCCACCGTCGGTCCGGACACCAGCCTGGTGGACTGCGAGGTGGGCGAGAACGCGTCGGTCACGCGCACCGATGCCACGCTCGCCGTCATCGGCGCCGGTGCCACCGTCGGCCCGTTCGCCTACCTGCGTCCCGGCACCTACCTCGGAGACCGCGGCAAGATCGGCACGTTCGTCGAGACGAAGAACTCCACGATCGGCGAACGCAGCAAGGTGCCCCACCTGTCGTACATCGGCGACACCACGATCGGCACCGGCGTCAACCTCGGCGCCGGCGCGATCACCGCGAACTACGACGACCTGACCAAGCACCGCACCGAGATCGGCGACGAGGTCCACACCGGGTCGCATAACGTCTTCGTGGCGCCCGTTAGAATCGGAGCAGGCGCGAAGACCGGGGCCGGCGCGGTGATCCGCAAGGATGTGCCCCCCGGCGCACTGGCGCTCAGCGTGGCCCCTCAACGCAACGTCGAGGGATGGGTCGAGACCAACAGATCGGGAACCGGCGCGGCGCACGCTGCGGCCAAGGCCCGGTCGGCACAGAAGGCAGACGATGGCGCGCAAGAAGAAGACGGTTGATCTCGATCGCGAGCACGATATCGCCCCCGGACTTGTCGCCAAGACCAAGAAGCGCCTCGTGGTCGCCGGTGGGCGTTCGCACCCCACGCTTTCGGCGGACGTCGCCGCCGCGATCGGCACGGAGCTGGTGCCCACCGAGTACCGCACGTTCGCGTCGGGCGAGATCCTCACCCGGTTCGAGGTGTCGATCCGCGGCTGCGACTTCTTCCTGATCCAGAGCTTCGGCCCGCCGGTCAACGAGTGGCTCATGGAGACGCTCATCATGCTGGATGCCGCCAAGCGCGCATCCGCCAAGCGGATCACCGTCGTCGCTCCGTACTACCCGTACTCGCGGCAGGACAAGAAGAGCCGGGGCCGTGAGCCGATCAGCGCGCGTCTGGTCGCCGACCTGCTCAAGACCGCAGGGGCGGACCGCGTGATGAGCGTGGACCTGCACGCGGCGCAGATCCAGGGCTTCTTCGACGGCCCCGTCGACCACCTCTTCGCCAAGCCGGTGCTTCTGGAGTACTTCCAGCGGACGCTCTCCGCAGAGGACCGCGCGAAGCTCACGGTGGTCTCGCCGGACACCGGCCGGGTGCGGGTCGCCGACACCTGGTCCGACAGCCTCGGCGCTCCTCTCGCGATCATCCACAAGCGTCGCGACCCGAACGTCGCCAACCAGGTGACCGTGAATGAGATCGTCGGTCAGGTCGACGGTCGGGTGTGCCTCCTCGTCGACGACATGATCGACACCGGCGGCACGATCGTCAAGGCCGCGGAGGCCCTCAAGAAGAACGGCGCCGAACGCGTCATCGTCGCTGCCACGCATGCCATCCTGAGCGATCCGGCCGTCGAGCGCCTGCAGTGCGAAGCCATCGACGAGGTCGTCGTGACGGACACGGTGCCGATCCCGGACAGCAAGCTGTTCCCCGCGCTGACGATCCTGCCGATCGCGCCGCTGCTGGCCCGCGCCATCCGCGAGGTGTTCGAGGACGGGTCGGTCACGAGCATGTTCGACGGGGCCGCATAGCCGCGCGGATGCAGCCATGACTCTCCCGGCCGGCGCAACATCCCTCGTCGTCGATCGCCCGTTCGCGCGGGCGGTGCCGGAGGTGCAGAGCGCTCTGCGCACCGATGTCGGCGGCATCACCAGCGCCGAGGCGGCGGCGCGACTGCAGGCCGTCGGGCCGAATGAGCTGCCCCCGCCGCCGCGCAAACCCGCGATCCTGCGCTTCCTGGTTCACTTCAACGACACGCTCATCTACATCCTGCTCGGTGCGGCCGCGATCAAGGCGATCATGGGCGACTGGCTGGACTTCTGGGTGATCATGAGCGTCGCGGTCATCAACGCCGTGATCGGGTTCGTCCAGGAAGGCCGGGCGGAGACGGCGCTGGCCGGCATCCGCGGGATGCTGTCCGTCCACGCCCGCGCCCGCCGGGACGGCGGCTGGAACACCGTGCCCGCCGCGGAACTGGTGCCGGGCGATGTGATCCGCCTCGCGCCGGGCGACAAGGTGCCGGCGGATGTGCGGCTCTTCCAGGCGGCGCAGCTGCGCATCGACGAGTCCGCGCTGACCGGTGAGTCCGTGCCCGCGTCCAAGGGGGTCGACCCGGTCCCGGCCGAGGCGGGCGTCGGCGACCGGGCGTCCATGGCCTTTTCCGGGACGATCGTCTCGGCCGGGCAGGCTCGGGGAATCGTCACGGGGACGGGGGCCGCGACCGAGATCGGAAAGATCCAGGAACTCGTCGGCGATGCCGGCTCGCTGGAAACCCCGCTGACGAAGCAGCTGAACGACTTCGGCAAGAAGCTCACGCTGGTCATCCTCGGCATGGCCGTGCTCATGCTGGCGATCGGACGGTTCGGACATGGGATGCCGTTCGCCGAGCTGATCTCGGCGACGATCGGCTTCGCGGTGGCAGCCATTCCGGAGGGGCTGCCCGCGCTGGTGACCATCACGCTGGCGATCGGCGTGCAGCAGATGGCGCGACACAATGCGATCACCCGCAAGCTGCCGGCCGTCGAGGCGCTGGGCTCGGTGACCACGGTCTGCTCGGACAAGACCGGCACGCTCACCAAGAACGAGATGACGGTGCGTCGCATCGTGACACCCGTCGCGGCCTACCAGGTCACCGGCCTCGGCTACCAGCCCATCGGCGAGATCGTCGCCGACGACGGGCGGGCACCCGGTGCGGATGTCGCGGCGATCCTTTCGGTCGCGACGCTGTGCAACGACGCCCATCTGGTTCGCGACAGCGCCGAGGACGCGGCGTCCGGGGGCTGGAGCCTCGTCGGCGAACCTACCGAGGGCGCGCTCAAGGTCGTCGCGCGGAAAGGCGGGGTCAGTTCCGCCGGCGCGCGCCGGGTGGACGTGGTCCCCTTCGACTCGGCCCACAAGCTGATGGCGACGCTGCACGAGGCGGCGGACGGCTCGCGCGCCATTCTGGTGAAGGGGGCGCCGGACCGGCTGCTGGGGAGATCGACGACGCAACGGGGCACGGCCGGACGCGAGCCGCTGGACCCGGCCCGCTGGGACGCCGTGGTCGCCGAACTCGGCGGCACCGGACTCCGGGTGCTGGCAGCGGCCCGCTTGCCGGTGGACCGAGCCCGCGACCTCATCGCACTGGACGATCTGGAGGGCCTGGAGTTCCTCGGCGTCTGGGGCATCCTCGACCCGCCGAGGCCGGAGGCGATCGAGGCGATCGCGGACTGCCACACCGCGGGCATCCGCGTGAAGATGATCACCGGTGATCACGCCGGCACCGCCCTGGCGATCAGCCGTGAGATGGGCATCGTCGAGGACGCGGATGCGCGCGTGCTCACCGGCGGCGAGCTGGAGGCCCTGACCCAGGAGCAGCTCAAGGACGTGGTTCGCGATGTCGACGTCTACGCGCGCACCAGCCCGGAGCACAAGATCCGGATCGTGCGGGGCCTGCAGGCGCATGGCGAAGTGGTCGCGATGACCGGGGACGGCGTCAACGACGCACCCGCCCTCACCCGCGCGAACATCGGGATCGCGATGGGGATCAAGGGCACGGAGGCGACCAAGGAGGCCGCCGAGATCGTCCTCGCGGACGACAACTTCGCCACCATCCGCGGCGCGATCCGCGAGGGGCGGCGGATCTACGACAACCTGCGCAAGTCTGTCGTCTTCCTGCTGCCCACGAACGGCGCGCAGGCGCTGGTCATCCTCGTGGCGGTCGTCTTCGGGCTCGCCCTGCCTCTCACGCCGGTGCAGGTGCTCTGGGTCAACATGGTGACCGCGCTGACGCTCTCGCTCGCCCTCGCGTACGAGCCGGCCGAGAAGGGCATCATGTCGCGGCCGCCGCGCGCCCCCGGCGGGTCGATCGTGTCGGCGCGCGAGCTCGGCTTCGTCCTGCTCGTCTCGCTGCTGATCGGCGGCGCCACGCTCGGTGTGTTCTACGGCGCTGTGGCAGGCGGCACCGACATCGCCTACGCGCGCACCGAGGCGGTCGCGATGCTCGCACTCGGGCAGCTCGCGTACCTGTTCAACTGCCGCTTCCTGAGCCGGTCGAGTCTCACCCCCGATGTGCTGCGCGGCAACCCGGCGGTGTGGTGGTCGGCGCTGGCGCTGCTCGTCTTCCAGCTGATCTACACCTACGTGCCGTTCATGAACGACCTGTTCGGATCCCGGCCGCTCGCGGTCGGGTCGTGGGGCCCCCCGATCGCCCTGTCGATCGTCATCTTCCTGGCGGTCGAGGTTCTCAAGGCGCTCCGCCGGCGTGGACGGGCATGAGCTTTTCAGCCTGCGTTCAACGACCGCTCATAGGTTGGTCGGCGAGACTCGTCGCGCAGACACCGACATCGACACCACGACCGCCGCGAGGCATCGCAGGAGGACCATGATGATCCGCACCGCCGCCCGATCGCGCCCGATCCGAGTCGGAGCCACCGTCGTCGCCGTGGCGGGCGCCTTCGCGCTCGCCGCGTGCAGCCCGACGGATGCCCCGGCCGACGCCGAGACCGCCGCTCCCGAGCCGCGCAGCACGACCACCGCGGCACCGGTATCGCCGGATGCGGCCCCGTCGCCCGCCGACAGCACCTATGCGGACGGCACGTACACCGCAGAGGGTTCGTACGCCACGCCCGAGAGCGTCGAGACCGTCGTGGTCACGGTGTCGCTCGAGGACGATGTGATCACGGACGTCACCGTGGCGGGCGAGCCGCAGAAGCGGGAGTCCGAGGAGTACCAGGGGCGCTTCATCGGGGGGATCGCCGACGTCGTCGTGGGCAAGGACATCGACGAGATCTCCGTGAGCCGGGTCGCCGGATCGTCGCTGACCAGCGGCGGCTTCAACCAGGCGATCGAGACGATCAAGTCCGAAGCCGCGGGGTAGGCGAGCCACCGGTGCCCGCCCACACCGGCAGCCCGCCCGCGGTCTGGCGATTCGAAGCCATCGGCACCGGGTGGCAGGTCGAGACCCCCGAACCGCTGGGTGCGCGGCCACGGTCGGCAGTGTCCGAGGCGATCGCGGCGTTCGATCGGGAATGGTCGCGGTTCCGCACCGATTCGGTCGTCGCGGCACTCGCTGGTGGGGCGGCCACCCTGCCCGCGCCGGCCGATACCGCGGACATGATGGACACGTTCGTCGCCCTCAGCGCCGCGACGGACGGCGCGGTCAATCCGCTCGTCGGGGCGTCGCTGTCGGCACGCGGGTACGACGCCGACTATGGGCTCGTCGACCGCGGTGCGCTGCCGGCTCCTGCCCGCTGGCGAGAGATCGTCTCATGGACGGGCGGGATGCTGCGCCTATCGCAACCCGCGGTTCTCGACGTCGGCGCGCTCGGGAAGGGACGCCTGGTGGACCGCGTCGTCGAGGTCCTCGCGCCGTGGACCGCCGGCGGGGTGGTGGTCGATGCCGGCGGAGACCTCGCGGTCCGCGGCGCAGCGCAGCGCATCGGGCTGGAGCACCCGTATGACGCGCGTCGCGCGATCGGCGTCGTCGAGGTGACGGATGCCGCCCTGTGCGCCTCCGCCACCAACCGGCGTGCGTGGGGGGACGGACTGCATCATGTCCTGGACGCGCGCACCGGCGAGCCGGTGCGCGCGATCGCCGCCACCTGGGCCATCGCATCCACCGCGATGCGCGCCGACGCGATCGCCACCGCGCTGTTCTTCGACGGCGGCCCTCGACTCGCCGCGGACTGGGACGTGCAGTGGGTGCGCATGACCACGGACGGCCGCGTCGAGTGGTCGCCCGGCAGTACGGCAGAGTTGTTCGTGTGATCGGAACCTTCACCTCCCTGTGGAATCGCGTGTTCGCGGTACTCGGACGCGTCTCGATGTACCGGCTCGCGCTGCTCGCGCTGGGTGCACTCTCGTTCCTGGCGCTGGTCGCCTCGTTCTTCGGACTGGTGGTGCCCACACCGTGGGAACTGCTGGTCACAGCCGTCGTTCTGTCGGTCGTCTGCGTGGGTGTGGATGCCGCAGCCCAGGCGATCGTGCGCCTGCCGTGGCGGCTGGAGTCGTCGTTGATCACCGCGGCGATCCTGCTGTTCGTGCTGCGGCCGACGCTCGACCCGGCGGGGCTGGCCGGTGTTGCGCTCGCGGGAGCCGCGGCATCCCTGTCCAAGTACGTCCTGGCCTGGCGCGGCCGGCACATCTTCAACCCGGCGGCCGTGGGCGCGACGGTTCTGACGCTCGTGGGTCTCGCCGTCCCGAGCCTGGGCGCATCCTCGTGGTGGGTCGGCACGCCGGTTCTCGCGGGGCCGGTGATCGTCCTCGGCCTGGCGGTGCTGGTGCGCACCGAGAAGGTGCGCGTCATCACGGTGTTCGTCGTCGCCGCGGTCGCGGTGGGGGTGCTGCGCACCTCGGCGCAGTATCAGGCCGCGGGCCTGCCGGTGGAGATCGGCGACGTGCTCTGGCCGTTGCTGTGGTCGTCTCCGATCCTGTTCCTGGGCGCATTCATGCTCTCCGAACCCCTCACCCTGCCCCCGCGCCGCTGGCAGCAGTTCACCGTCGCCGGCCTCGTCGGTGTGCTGGTGGGGTGGCCGATCGATCTCGGCGTGATCAGCCTCGGCCAGGAGCGCGCCCTGCTGATCGGCAACCTGCTGGCGTTCGCGTTCGCGTTCTCGGCTCGGTCGGCGGTGAAGCTGGCGCTGGAGTCGCGTGCGATGCTGACCCCGACGGTGCACCTGCTCACCTTCCGTGCGCGTCGTCGCCTCGCCTTCATCCCGGGCCAGTACCTCGAGCTGGACGTGCCGCACCGGCATGCCGATGCGCGGGGGACGCGCCGCGAGTTCAGCATCGCGTCGGCGCCCGAGGACCTGCCGCTGCTGTCGGTGGCGTTCCGCGAGGTGCCCGGCGCCAAGTCGCAGAGCTCGTACAAGAAGGCGCTGGCCCAGTTGTCCACCGGCGATGCGCTGGCGGTGACCGGTGTGTGGGGCGATTTCATCCTGCCGAAGAAGCCGACCAGCTCCGTGCTCATGGTCGCCGCCGGCATCGGCATCACCCCGTTCGTCTCACAGCTTCGGCATCTGCGCCTCGCCGGCGAGGACCGCGACGTCGTCCTCGTGTACGTCGCGGCCGAGGCCTCGGAGCTTGCTTTCCGCGATGAGCTGGAGGCGTCCGGTGTGCCCGTCGTCGTCTTCACGCGGGACCGGCCGCAGGATCTGCCCCGCCACTGGTTGTGGGCGCGCGGCGTCCGGCTCGACGCGGAGGGTCTCCTGCAGGTGGTCCCGGACATCGCCGCGCGGCACGTGTACATCTCCGGCCCCGCGGGACTGATCGCCGACCTGGCTCCCGCCCTGGAACGCGCACGGTCCATCACGACGGACGCGTTCAGCGGCTACTGACCTCGGACGGGGGAGTGGACTCCGGGATGGGCAGCCGCACCTCGAACGTGGTGTCGCCGGGCCTGCTGCGCACCGTGAGAGCTCCGCCGTGCGCCGCCACGATCGCCCGCGCGATGGAAAGACCCAGGCCGGTGCCGCCCGTCTGCCGGGCGCGCGAACGATCCGCTCGCGAGAACCGCTCGAACAGCTCGTCCGCGATCGCCGGGTCGACCCCGGGCCCGTCGTCGTGGACGCGAAGCACGGCATCCGCTCCCTCGCAGGTCACGCTGAGGGTGACGTGGGTGCCGGCCGGCGTGTGCGTGCGCGCGTTGGCGAGCAGATTGCCGACGACCTGGTGCAGTCGCGAAGCGTCACCCCTGATCAGCACCGGCTCTTCTCCCACATCGAGCTCCCACCGGTGGTCCGGCCCGGCCGGCCGCACATCGGCGATCGCCTCGATCGCGAGCCGCGAGAGATCCACGGTGCCATGCACGAGCTCCTGCCCCTCGTCCAGCCTGGCCAGCAGCAGCAGGTCCTCGACGAGCCGGGTCATGCGGATCGACTGCGCCTGGATGCGCTCCAGCGACGTGACGGTGTTCTGATCCTCCGACACGGCATCCGCCTGGCGCAGCGCGCGCAGCGACAACTCGGAGTACCCGCGGATGGAGGCCAGGGGGGTGCGCAGCTCGTGACTGGCATCGGCGACGAATCGGCGCATCCGCTCCTCGTTGCGCTGGCGGGCATCGAGTGATTCGCCGACGTGGTCCAGCAGGGTGTTCAGCGCATGCCCCACGCGTCCGATCTCGGTGTGCTCGTCCGTTTCGTCGTCGGGCACGCGCTCGGTGATCGAGACGGCCCCCTCGGCGAGCGGCAGCGCGGCGACGCGCGTCGCGGTGTCGGCGACCGCGCGCAGCGGCTTCAGGCCGGCGCGGATCACGAACGCGATGGCCGCGGCGAGCAGGAGCAGACCTCCGGCGGTGACGAGGGCGATGGTGGTCAGGGTGGCGCCGATGGTGCTGCGCACCTCCGAGACCGGAAGCCCGGCGATGCCGATGAAGTTGTCTCCCTGCACCAGGCGGATGCGGTAGTCGCCGATGTCATCCCCCAGCGAGATGGTGGTGAACCCGCCGGCGTCGATCGCGCCCACCACGCCGGTGATCTGGTCAGCGGTGAGGCGAACGACTTCGCCATCGCCGCCGATGTACGCCCCGGATACCCCGCTGCTGGCCGACTGGACGACGAAGAGGAAGCCCGGCTCCTGGGGTCCTTCGGCCAGCACGTCGGACGCATCGCGTGCCGCCGGCGGGAACTGAGGTGTCTGCAGCGACTCGCCGGCCTGCTGGGCGGCGTTCTCCAGCCGCGTGTCGAGGTTCGCCTCGAGCACGCGGCCCAGGGCGGCACTGGTCGCGATCGCGACGATGACCAGGATGAGAGAGACGATGCCGATGACCGTCGCCATCAGCCGCGTCTGCAGGCTCCACCGAGGACGTGCGTGGCGCGGGGGGCGCGTCGACGCCTCTTCACGAACGTCGTCGTCGGCATCCGTCGTCGGCGCGACAGCCGGGATGGACCCCGTGGGGGGTGCTGAGGTCACTGCGGCGCCTTGATCATGTAGCCGACGCCGCGGACGGTGTGGATCAGCGGCTCACGGCCGTGATCGATCTTCTTGCGCAGGTATGAGATGTACAGCTCGACGACGCTCGAGCGTCCGCCGAAGTCGTAGTTCCAGACGCGGTCGAGGATCTGTGCCTTCGACACGACGCGGCGCTGGTTGCGCATCAGGAAGCGGAGAAGCTCGAACTCCGTGGCGGTCAGCTCGAACTGGTCGCCGCCGCGCTCGACCTCGTGGCTGTCCTCGTTCAGAGTGAGGTCTCCCACACGCAGGATCGGCTCCGCCTCCGCGGACTGGGCGGTCCCGGCACGCCGCATGAGTCCCCGAAGGCGCGCGACGACCTCCTCGAGGCTGAAGGGCTTGGTGACGTAGTCGTCCCCGCCGGCGGTCAGCCCCGCGACGCGGTCGGCCACGGCGTCCTTCGCCGTGAGGAAGAGCACCGGCACGTCGTTGCCCGAGTGGCGCAGGCGCTGCAGGACGGCCATCCCGTCCAGATCGGGCATCATCACATCCAGAACCATCGCGTCCGGCTCGAAGTCGCGGGCCGCCTGCAGCGCCTCGAATCCGGAGCCCGCCGTGCGGACCTCCCAGCCCTCCATGCGCAGCGCCATGGAGAGCAGATCGGTGAGCATCTGCTCGTCGTCGACGACCAGGACGCGAAGTGCGGAGCCGTCGGGACGGCGAAGTGCAGGGGCAAGAGCGGTGGCGGCCATGCTGCCATTGTGCTCCCGCACCTATGTGGTTGCTATGGAGCCGGCTATGCGCTTGCTGTGAGATCGGGGCAGCGGGCGTCAGCCCGACGAACGGGCGTACGCGGCCAAGCGGTCGAAGAGGGCGTCCCGCTCGGCATCCACGATCTGCTCGGCGGGATGGGCATCGAAGTGGGCGATGATGCGACGCGCGCCTTCGTCGAAGGTGATCGTGGTGCGGAACTCGGGAACGAGCGCCGTCACCTTGCTGACGTCGAAGACCATCGAATGGGACTTGTCACCGAGGAGGCCGGGGCCCAGCTCCGGCGAGCGGGCGGCGATCGCGTCCGACGCGACGTGCACGAAGTCCGCGTCCGGCGCTCCCGCGGCATCGGCGAGCCAGCCGTAGATCCGGTTCCAGGTCGGGGCGTGCGTCCCGGTGATCGTGAACGCTTCGCCGATCGCCGCCGGGTTGGCCAGCAGCCCGGTGAAGGCGACCGCGAAGTCCTCGCTGTGGGTCAGCGTCCACTGGCTCGTGCCGTCGCCGTGGATCACCACGGGCTTGCCCGCCCGCATGCGCGCGATGTCGGTCCACGCGCCCATCGTCGGAATCATGCGCTCGTCGTACGTGTGCGACGGCCGCACGATCGTGACGGGGAAGCCGCGGTCGCGGTACGCCTCGACCAGGACGTCCTCGCAGGCGATCTTCTCGCGGGAGTACTCCCAGAAGGGATTGCGCAGGGGAGTGGATTCGGTGACCGGCAGTCGCTGGGGCGGCTTCTGATAGGCGGATGCCGAACTGATGAACACGTATTGGCCGCAGCGTCCCTCGAACTGAGCGAGATCGGTGCGCACGTGCGCGGGCGTGAACGCGAGGAACTCCGCGACGACGTCGAACTGCTCCCCGCCGACGGCACGGCGCAGCGCGTCGGCGTCGTGCACGTCCGCAACCAGCTCGCGGACGCCGTCGGGGAGGGGCCGGCGCGCAGAGCCGCGGTTGAGCACTGTGACGTCGTGGCCGAGCGCCACGGAGCGTCGCACGCTCGCAGCGCTGATCGTGCCGGTGCCGCCGATGTACAGGATCCGTAACGGTGCCATGTCCCGACCCTAACCGCCGTCATGCGCGCTTATCGTGGCTGGCATGGCATTGATCGACACTGCGGTCTACGTCGGCGGCACCCGCATCGGCGAGGGTGCGGCTCCCGCCGATGCGGTCCGGCAGGCGCGCGCCGAGGGCGGCATGGTGTGGATCGGGCTGCGCTCGCCGGACGCCGAGGAGCTCGGCGAGGTGCAGACGCTCCTGGATCTGCACCCGCTGGCGGTGAAGGACAGTCTGCGAGGACACCAGCGCGCCAAGTTCGAGAGGTACGGTGCGATGTCCTTCCTCGTGGTGCAGCCCGCCCGCTATCTCGACGCGTCCGAGACGGTCGACTTCTCGGAGGTCGACTTCTTCGTGGGCGAGGACTTTCTGGTCACGGTCCAGGACGACGACATCGACGTCCATGGTGTCCGCGCGGAGCTGGAACAGCATCCGGCGATCCTCGCGAAGGGAACGTACGGCATCGTCTGGGCGCTGCTCAGCCGTGTGCTGGACGATTACGGACCCGTGATCGACGGTGTCGAGACCGACATCGACGAAATCGAACAGGAGCTCTTCTCGCAGGTGCCGGCGGTCTCCCGACGCATCTTCGGTCTCCAGCGCGAGGTGATCGACCTGCAGCACGCGACCTCACCGCTGATCGACATCTTCGACCGCATGCAGGCGGTGCTCTCCGAGCGGGCCGATGGGCGGGAATCGCCGGCGTTCCGCGAGCTCGGGGACCGCGCCGGCCACGTGGTCGACCGCGTGGACGCCTTCCGCCACACCCTCGACAACGCCCTCACCGTCCATGCCAGCCTCGTCGAGCAGGAGAACAACGAGGCCATGCGGCGGATGACCGAGACCGGGCTGCAGCAGAACGAGCAGGTGAAGAAGGTGTCCGGCTGGGCGGCTATCCTGTTCGCACCGACGCTCGTCGGCACGATCTACGGCATGAACTTCGACAACATGCCCGAGCTGCATTGGACGTTCGGCTATCCGCTGGCGCTGCTGGCCATGCTCGCCACGAGTCTGACCCTCTACGCGATTTTCAAGCGCCGCGGCTGGCTCTAGCGGTGCGCCGAGGGGTCTCGACGCACGTCGGTGGCCTCGGGTATCGTCTGTGCGATGCGAATCGATGGGCTGATTTCCGAACTGCCCGGACGCGCTCTCGCGCCGGGAGATGACGGGTGGGAGGCGGCGCGGCACTTCCACTCGGGCGTCGGCGAACCCGACGTGATCGTGCGTGCCGGATCGGTGGATGACGTCGTCGCGGCCGTGCGCTGGGCGTCGGCCGAGAGCGTGCCGATCGTGGTGCGCGGCGGCGGGCACAGCGCGTGGGGCGCGGTGCCCGGTGGTCTCGCGCTCGACGTCTCGGCGCTCAGAGAGGTGGAGGTCGACGGCACGCTCGTCCGCGTCGGCGGCGGCGCCACGTGGGGACACGTGGCCGCGGTCCTGGCGGAACGGGGTCTCGGCCTCAGCTCCGGCGACACCGCCTCGGTCGGCGTGGGCGGTCTCACGCTCGGCGGTGGGATCGGGTGGATGGTCCGCGCCTGGGGCCTGGCCGCCGACCAGCTGGTCGGCGTGCAGATCGTGAGCGCGTCCGGCGACGTCCTCGAGGCGACGGACGAGTCCCATCCCGACCTGATGTGGGCGCTGCGCGGCGGCGGCGGCAACTTCGGGGTCGTCACGCGATTCGACTTCCGCGCCCATGAACTGCGCTCGGTCGTGTTCGCCACCCTCGCGGTGACCGGCGACAGCCGGGCGGTGCTCCGTGCCCTGCGCGACGCCATGAAGGTCGCGCCGCGCGAACTCACCGTCACCTACATGCACGTCCCGCCGATGGACCCGAACGCGCCCGCCGGTGCGGGCATCACAGCGTGCTGGATCGGCGATGACGAAGCGGCCGCACGAGCCGCGCTCGCGCCGCTGCTCGCCCTCGACGGCGTCGAGGAGATGGAACTGGGCGCGCGGGCGTATCCCGGCATCCTGATCGAGGCTCCGGCCGCCGACCCGGACCAACCGATGCCCGGCCTGATCGGCGGCAACACGCTGCTGCACGAGCTGAGCGAGGACGCCCTGGAGAGACTCGTCGCGTTCCGCGAGACGCACGAGCCGTCGGCGTTGCTGCTGCGATCACTGGGCGGAGCGTTCGGCGACGTCCCGCAGGATGCCTCCGCGTTCCCCGCGCGCGACGCCACCTGGTTCGCGATGGCCTTCGCCTTCGACATTCCCGGGATGCTCGATGACGCCGGCCGGTCGCGGATCGCCGCGGACTGGGATGCGATCGAAGCGCTCGGCGAAGGGTTCTACGGCAACTTCACCATGTCGACCGAGCCGGGACTGGTCTCGCACATGTTCTCACCCGAGACGATGGCGCGCCTCGCGGCCGTCAAGCGCGACTGGGATCCGGGAAACGTGTTCTGCCGCAACCACAACGTGCGGCCCGGGTGAGGCTGCGCCCTGCTTGCTAGTGGGTGTCCTCGGCTTCGATCTCGGTGCGGTCGCCCGACCAGAGAGTGTGGAAGGTGCCGGGCTTGTCGATGCGCTTGTAGGTGTGCGCTCCGAAGAAGTCGCGCTGACCCTGGATCAAGGCCGCCGGCAGTCGCTTCGCGCGCAGGCCGTCGTAGTAGGACAGCGAGGACGAGAACGCAGGGGCGGGGATGCCGGCGCCTGCGGCCGTCGCGATGATCCGTCGCCACGCGTCCTGTGACCGCGTGAGCGCGTCGACGAAGTACGGCGCGGTCAGCAGGACCGGCAGGTCCGGGGTCTGGGCGTAGGCGTCGGCGATGCGATTGAGGAACTGCGCGCGGATGATGCAGCCTCCGCGCCAGATCTTCGAGATCGCACCCAGGTCGATCGCCCAGTCGTACTCCGCCGCACCGGCGCGGATCTCGTCGAAACCCTGCGAGTAGGCGACGATCTTCGACGCGTACAGGGCCAGACGGACGTCCTCGATGAACGCGTCGGGGTCCGCGACGGACAGCGACTCGGCCGGCCCGGGCAGGTCGCCGGATACGGCGCGCTGCTCGGGGTGGCTGGAGAGCGAACGGGCGAAGACCGCTTCGGCGATCCCCGAGACGGGGACGCCGAGGTTCAGCGCGGTCTGCACCGTCCACGCGCCAGTACCCTTGGCGCCGGCCTGGTCCAGGATCACATCCACCAGAGCCTTCCCGGTGTCCGCGTCGACCTGGCGCAGTACCTCCGCGGTGATCTCGATCAGGTAGGACTCCAGCTCGCCCTCGTTCCACTCGGCGAACACCTCCGCGATCTGCGCCGGGGTTCGCCCGGTACCGCGGCGGATCAGGTCGTAGGCCTCGGCGATCAGCTGCATGTCGGCGTACTCGATGCCGTTGTGCACCATCTTCACGAAGTGGCCGGCGCCATCGTGGCCGACGTGGGTCACGCACGGCTCGCCCTCGGCGATCGCCGCGATGGACCTCAGGATCGGCCCCAGGGTGTCCCACGACTCGTCCGACCCGCCCGGCATCAGCGAGGGACCCAGTAGCGCGCCCTCCTCGCCGCCCGATACGCCCATGCCGACGAAGTTGATGCCCGTCTCGCGGACCGCCTTCTCGCGGCGGATGGTGTCGGTGAACAGCGCGTTGCCACCGTCGACGATGATGTCGCCCGGCTCGAAGACGTCCACCAGCGCGTCGATGACCGAATCGGTGGCCGCCCCGGCCTTGACCATGATGATCGCGGTCCGCGGCTTCTGCAGGGACGCGGCGAACTCCTCGTAGTCGTACGAGGGGACGAAACCGGCCTCCGGGTGCTCGGACATCAGCGCATCCGTCTTTCCGCGGCTGCGGTTGTGGATCGCCACGGTGTTGCCGATCCGGCTGGCGAGGTTGCGGGCGAGATTCGAGCCCATCACGGCGAGACCGACCACGCCGATGTTCGCGGGCCCCACGCTCGGCACGGCGGACGGCTGCGCGCTCCCGGCCTGGCGTGGGACATCCTCGGGCGCAGGCGCCGCCGTGTGCTGCGGTGCCGAGTCGGGAGCGTCCTCCCGGTCGTGGGAAATGTTCGTCTCTGCCGACTTATCGTTCGAGGACACGCCTGCTCCTTAGGACCAGAGGGTTGTTAGCGAAGGTGCGGGCGGCACGGACACGAGCCCACCAGATCAGCATAGGGACGTCGGCGGGCGACGATCAGTCCTCGCGACCCGGAAATCGTGGGGGAGCCCGACCAGACCGGCTCCGTGACGGAGGCCCCGCCACCAGGGGTTTCTGTTTACGCGGTTAGCATCGAAGGATGCAGGGACAGTTCGACACCGCTTCGGTCGCGCCGGCGGTGACGCCCGGGATCCCACTCGTGTGCGTGATGGGGGTATCGGCTGCGGGCAAGTCGACGGTCGGGGCCGCGCTGGCCGACGCGCTGGGGCTGCCGTTCGTCGACGCGGATGACCTGCACTCGAGCGCCCACCGCGCCAAGATGGCGGCGGGAACCCCGCTGAGCGACCTCGACCGCTGGCCGTGGCTGGATGCCGTCGGCGAGAGGTTCGCCGCCCACCGGCGAACGGGCCTGGTGACGGCGTGCAGCGCGTTGCGCCGCGCCTACCGCGACCGCATCCGCGCCGTCGAGCCGGGCGTCGTCTTCGTGCACCTGGACGGCTCGCGCCAGCTGCTGGCCGACCGCGCCGGGGCCCGCGCCGATCACTTCATGCCGGCTGCGCTCCTCGACTCGCAGTTCGCGACGTTGGAGCCGCTCGCCGCGGACGAACCCGGCCTGGTCGCGGATGTGTCCGCACCAGCCGAAGAGCTCGTCGCCGACATCGCGGCCCGGCTGCGTCAGTCCTTGCGGTAGTTCGCGCGGCCGAGCGACCAGAAGGCGAGCACCGTGCCGATGAAGCCCAAGCCGGCGATGGCGGCGACCGTGCCGACGAGGATCGTGGTGGTGAGCTGCGTATCGAGCAATGGATCCTCCGGGTGGCGAAAAGGGGGCGTCCTCATCGTAGCGGGGCCGCTGGTAGACTGAGACCTTGAACTTCGGCGAGGGATACTTCGCACCGACCCTGACCGGCCGGGTGCGGCATCCGTGATCGACGCAGTGATGCAGGCTCACGGCTTTCCTCACGCGCTCGCGTTCGAGTCGAAATGCAGACCCCCCATACCTGGGCCCGTGGGCCCGAGATCAGACCGGGCCGCGTGCCCGCAAGGAGAAACCATGTCTACCGAGACCAAAGAGATCGACTCCAAGGTTCAGGCCGAGCTTCGCGAGAACTTCGGCAAGGGCTTCGCTCGCCGCCTGCGCGCTGCCGGCAAGATCCCCGCTGTCATCTACGGCCACGGCACCACCCCGGTGCACGTCGCGCTTCCCGGCCACCAGGTCTCGCTGCTGATCCGTCGCGCGAACGCGGTGCTGGAGCTCGAGGTCGAGGGCAAGCACCAGCTCACCCTCGTCAAGGACGTGCAGAAGGACCCCGTGCACCAGATCATCGAGCACATCGACCTCCTGGTCGTGCGCAAGGGCGAGAAGATCCAGGTCGACGTGCCCGTCTCGGTCATCGGCGAGCCTGCTCCCGGCACCATCGCCGCACAGGACGCGAACACCGTCCTGCTCGAGGTCGAGGCCACGCACATCCCCGAGCGTGTCGAGGTCGACGTCGAAGGCCTCGAGGAGGGCGTCCACATCACGGCGGCCGACCTCACGCTGCCCAAGGGCGCGTCGCTGGCCGTCGATCCCGAGACCCTGATCGTCGCCATCTCGGTCCCGTCGGCAACACTTGCCGCCGAGGACGAGATCGCCGAGGCGGATGCCGCCCTGGCCGCCGAGCAGGCGGAAGAGTCCGAAGAGACCAAGGAATCCGACTCCGAGTAATCGCGATGTCGGGGGAGGGGGGTGCGGCTTTCCGCGCCCCCTTTCCTGTACTCGGCGAACTTCGCTGCCCGTCCACCGCGGGCACGATCAGCGGCAGGATATGAGGCATGGCAGACACGTGGCTGATCGTCGGCCTGGGCAACCCCGGCCCGCGGTACGAACTCACCCGGCACAACGTGGGTCAGCTCGTCGTGGATGAGCTGGCGGCGCGTCGCGGCGAGACCTTCCGCGCCCACAAGGCGAACGCGCGCGTCGTCGAGACCTGGCTGCAGCCGGGGGGCGCGAAGCTCGTGCTGGCAAAGCCCAACACGTTCATGAACGTCTCCGGCGGCCCCGTCGCGGGGCTCGCCCGGTTCTACGGAGTGGATCCTGAACGAGTGATCGTCGTCCACGATGAGATCGACATCCCGTTCGACGCGATCAAGCTGAAGGCCGGCGGCGGGCATGGCGGTCACAACGGCGTGCGTGATGTCGCCAAAGCCCTCGATTCGACCGCGTTCTCACGGGTGCGGGTGGGGATCGGGCGCCCCACCGGCCGGCAGGAACCGGCGGACTGGGTGCTCGAGCCGTTCGGCGCCTCGGAGCGCAAGAATCTGCCCATTCTGCTGGCGGATGCCGCGGACGCCGTCGAGCAGCTCGTCGGTGAGGGGCTGCTCGCGGCGCAGCAGAAGCATCACGCCCCACGCGTCTGACCACCTCGGGCGTCAGAGCAGTGATGCTCCCGCGGCGAATCCGACCGCGAGGAAACCCTGGGCCCCGATGCCGAACGCGATCGGGCCGATCGCGGCGATCACGATCGCGGCGACGCCCCACCCGCGTCCGCGGGCCTTGACGGTCGCGACGATGCCCTGCACGATCGCCCAGATTCCCAGCGCCGTCCCGGCCCAGAACGCGAGTTCGCCGAGGAGCACCCACCCGCGCACCGGCGTGAGGATCGACCAGTCCCAGTCGATGTCGCCGGGGATGAGGGCGAGGTCGCGGCCGGTTCCGAGTCCGATGCTGTAGCCGGCGACCGAGCCCAGCACGGTCGCGCCGAGCACCGCGGCCACGGCGAGACAGAATGCGGCGATGCCGAGCCCGGGACGCCCGATGGGGCGGCTGCGCGGTGCCGCCGCCGCATACGGGCCATACCCCTGGGGAGGTGTCGCGTACCCCGACGGTGGGGCGAAGCCCTGCGGCGTCCCATATCCGTGCGCGGACGCCGGGTGTTCCGGTGAGGCGTACCCCGGCTGGCTCGCAGGCAGCGGCGTTGCGCGCGGAGCAGCGGTCTGCGCGGTCGGGGGGTATCCGGCGGCCGCGGCGTACGGCGGAACCGCCGGAGGGACGTACGGCGGAACCACCGGTGGTCCCGGAGGAAGCGGCGGCGCGCCGGCGGACGTCCGGGTGGGCGGGATCGGCTCGCCAGGCGTCGCGGGGGCGCTCACGGCATTCATCCTACGAGCCCTACGCTGACCCGCCCGGCCGCAGTCGGGCCGGACGGACACGTGCGGCGCCGCGTGGGCGGGCCCCGGGCCGTCGGGCACAGTGTCCGCTCTCACCCGTAGACTCGTCCGGTGACTGTTCCCGGGATTGTGCGCGCCCTCGAACAAGGGGAGTCGTTCCGGGATGCCGCGTCCGCAGCACCCGTCGATGCGGATTTCTCGCTCGTCGAAGGCCTCGGTGCCCCGCTGCTGGCAGCACTCCTCGAGAGGCGTCGTGCCGCCGGCCGCCCCGGTGCGCTGTTCGTCATCGCCCCGACTGGACGCAGGGCGGAATCGCTCGGCCCCGCGCTGGAGGCGCTCCTGCCCGGCGCCGACGTGCTGCACTTCCCCGCGTGGGAGACGCTGCCGCACGAACGACTGAGCCCGAGCCCCGAGACGGTCGGCCGCCGCCTCGACGTCCTGCGGCGCATCGCCCGGTGGAACGGCGAGACGCCGCTGGTGGTCACTTCCTCGGTCCGTGGCGCGTTGCAGCCCCTCGCGGCCGGCTTGGCGGATGCCGCAGAGGTGCATCTCGTCGTCGGCGAGCGGGGCCACGATCTCACCGAGGTTTCGGCGCGGCTGGTCGAGCTGGCCTATCACCGGGTGGACATGGTCTCGCGCCGCGGCGAATTCGCGCTGCGCGGCGGCATCCTCGACGTCTTCCCCCCGATCGCCGACCACCCCTACCGGGTCGAGTTCTTCGGCGACGAGGTCGATCAGATCCGTGCGTTCTCGGTCGCTGACCAGCGTTCGCTGCCGGGCGAGGTTCCGGCGGTCGACCTGCCGGCGAGTCGCGAACTTCTGCTGACCCAGGCTGTGCGCGATCGCGCCCGGCAGCTCCAAGACGGTTTCCCCGGCATCCGGGGGATGCTCGAGAAGATGGCCGAGGGAATCCCCGCCGAGGGCATGGAGTCGCTGATCCCCGCCCTGGTCGACGACATCGTCACCGTGGTGGATTATCTGCCGGAAGGATCGGCGATCGCGCTGATGGAACCCGAGCGGTCGGTCACGCGTGCGATCACGCTGCTGGAGACGAACCGCGAGTTCCTCGAGGCCGCGTGGAGCGCGGCGACGGCCGGCGCGGCCAGCCCTGTCGACATCGGCTCGGGGGACTTCGTCAGCCTGCCGGAGCTCCGCGCGGCAGCCGGGGACCACGGCATCGCGTGGTGGACGCTCAGCGCGTTCGACTCCGGTGCCGCCGATGCGTCCGCCGAGGGGCTCCTGGAGACCTCCGGCGTCGGCGCCGGTGCCGAGATCCGGGTGCGGGGAGCGTCGGTTCCCTCATTCCAAGGCAACGTCGACGGCGCCACCGCACACGTGGGCGAGCTTGTGGCCGATGGGTGGCGTGTGGTGGTCACGGCATCCGGCACCGGCCTCGTCGAACGCGCGCGCGACGTCCTGGCCGAACGCGGAATCGCCGCCCGACGCGTCGACGACGTGCTCGAGCCGCCCGAGCCCGGCGTGGTCCACGTGGTCCTCTCCACGCTCGAGCGCGGGTTCGAGTCCGCCGATGCCAAGCTCGCGGTGCTGACCGAGTCGGAGTTCTACGGGCGGACGATCAGCGGCGACCAGCGCCTGGTCAAGAAGCTCGCCTCGCGGCGTCGCAACGTGGTCGATCCCCTGCAGCTGAAGACCGGGGATTACGTCGTGCACGTGACCCACGGCATCGGGAAGTTCGTCGAGCTCACCCAGCGCGAGGTCTCCAGCGGCGGGCGCAACCCGGTCAAGAGCGTCCGCGAGTACCTCGTGCTCGAGTACGCGCCGGCAAAGCGCGGCTACCCCGGTGACAAGCTGTTCGTTCCGACCGATCAGCTCGATCTGCTCTCGAAATATGTGGGCGGCGAGGCGCCGACGCTGTCGAAGATGGGCGGCAGCGACTGGTCCCAGGCCAAAGGCAAGGCGCGCAGGGCCGTCCGTGACATCGCCGTCGAGCTGGTGAAGCTCTACTCCGCCCGGATGGCAGCGAAAGGCTATGCCTTCGGTCCTGACACCCCGTGGCAGCGCGAACTCGAGGAGGCCTTCCCGTTCGCCGAGACGCCGGATCAGCTGCAGACGATCGACGAGATCAAGGCGGACATGGAAAGGCCCATCCCGATGGATCGGCTCCTGTCCGGTGACGTCGGCTTCGGCAAGACCGAGGTGGCCGTCCGGGCCTCGTTCAAGGCGATTCAGGACGGCAAGCAGGTCGCGATGCTCGTCCCGACGACGCTCCTGGTCAAGCAGCACATCGAGACCTTCACCGAGCGCTTCGCCGGGTTCCCGGTGCAGGTGCGCGCACTGTCGCGGTTCCAGACCGACAAGCAAGCCCGCGAAACGCTTGCCGGCATCACGGACGGCACCGTCGACATGGTGATCGGAACGCACCGGATCCTCACCGAGGGCGTCGTCTTCAAAGACCTCGGTCTCCTCATCATCGACGAGGAGCAGCGCTTCGGCGTCGAGCACAAGGACAAGCTCAAGAAGCTGAAGACGAACGTCGACATCCTCGCGATGAGCGCGACCCCCATCCCGCGCACACTCGAGATGGCGGTGACGGGCATCCGCGAGATGTCGACCCTGCAGACTCCGCCGGAGGACCGGCATCCGATCCTGACCTACGTCGGGGCGCGCAACGACAAGCAGATCGCGGCCGCGATCCGCCGCGAGCTGCTTCGCGAGGGCCAGATCTTCTACGTTCACAACCGCGTCTCGTCGATCCAGCGCGTGGCCGCGGACCTCGCCGAGCTCGTGCCCGAAGCGCGCATCGCCGTGGCGCACGGTCAGATGGGGGAGCACGCCCTCGAGCAGGTCGTGGACGACTTCTGGGAGAGACGGGCCGACGTTCTGGTGTCGACGACGATCGTCGAGACCGGTCTGGACATCGCCAACGCGAACACGATCATCATCGACCGCGCCGACAAGTACGGCCTCTCGCAGCTGCACCAGCTGCGCGGTCGGGTGGGTCGTGCTCGCGAACGCGCGTACGCCTACTTCCTGTACGACGAGAACAAGCCGCTGTCCGAGACAGCGGCCGACCGCCTCGAGACCATCGCCGTGAACAACGACCTCGGCAGCGGCATGCAGGTCGCCCTGAAGGATCTCGAGCTGCGTGGTGCGGGCAATCTGCTGGGCGCCGAGCAGGCCGGGCACATCGCCGGCGTCGGCTTCGACCTCTACCTGCGCATGATCGGCGAGGCCGTGGCGACCTTCCGCGGCGAGGACACCGAGGGCCCGACCGAGCTGCGACTGGAACTGCCGGTGCAGGCCCGCATCCCGGAGTCGTACATCGACAGTGAGCGACTGCGGCTCGAGGCGTACCAGAAGCTGTCGGCAGCGGCATCCGCCGCCGCCAAGCACGACGCGATCGACGAGGTCGTGGATGAGCTGCGGGATCGGTACGGCGAACTCCCGGCCGAGACCGAAGGCCTGCTCGCGGTGGCCCGACTGCGACGACGCGCGGCTCAGACCGGACTGACCGACATCGTCGCGATGGGTCCCAACCTGCGCGTCGCGCCGGCGAACCTTCCCGATTCGATGCTGGTGCGCCTGCAGCGGCTGTATCCCAGCTCCAAGGTTCTCGCCGGCGGCGAGGCTCTCGTCATCCCGATGCCGCGGGTGGGTGGCGAGCGGGTCTCGGATGCCGATCTCGTCGCCTGGGTGCGTCAGCTGCTCGACCAGCTCTTCCCGTTGCCGGCGCCCGAGGCGCCCGCCGCGACGATCCCTGGCGCGGCCGCGGCCGCGGCCGCGGGCGCTCCGGCGGACGCCTGAGACGCGCGCGGTTCGAAGGCCGGGTCTCGTCGGAGCGCCCTCGGCTGCCCGCGTCGCGCGTGCGCTGGCCGTCACCGTCGGGCAGGCCCTAGAGTCTGCCCATGGGCCTCGGTGGGAGCCGCCGTCGGCTCCGCGAGGCCGCCTCCGCCTTCACGAGCAACTGGCGCAACCACAACCTGCGTCGCGCCCAGCTGAGCTTTCTCGGCGCATGGACCGCGGAGTGGGCCTTCACCGTCGCGCTCGGCATCGTCGCCTACAACGACGGGGGTGCGCTCGCGCTCGGGCTGGTGGGACTGCTGCGCATGCTGCCTTCGGCACTGCTCGCGCCGCTGCTGTCCCCGTTCGCCGATCGCGGACGCAGGGAGCGGGTGCTCGTCGTGGTGTCGACGTTGCGTGGGGTCGCGACGGGCGTCGCGGCAGTGACGGTCGCCCTGGCGGGTCCGATCCTTGTGGTCTACGCGCTGGCGGTGCTCTCGACGATCGCGGCAACGCTCTTCCGCCCCGCACACTCCGCGCTCCTGCCGACCCTGTGCCGGACCGGGCACGAGCTGGCCAGCGCGAATGTGGTTCGCGGTCTGCTCGATTCGATCGCGACGCTGGTCGGACCACTGCTGGCCGCAGTGCTGCTGGCGTTCACTGACGTGTCCGTCGTGTTCGCCGTGGCCGCGGCCGCCTCGTTCTGGGCAGCTCTGCTGCTGCTGCGGGTCCGCTACGACGCGCCGCCGCGCACGGCGGCGCCGCGGCGCCCGGATCTGGGTGGCGAGGCGCTCGAGGGCATTCGCGCGGTCGCGCAGAACCGCGATCTGGTCCTCATCCTCGGTCTGGCGGCGGCGCAGTCCCTCACGCGGGGCGCGCTGACCGTGTTCTCCGTCATCGTCGCGATCGAGCTGCTCGACACCGGAGATCCGGGCGTGGGCGCCCTCATGGCCGCGGTCGGAGTGGGAGCCGTGCTCGGGTCGCTCGGGGCCTCTCTGCTCGTCGGCACCGGCCGGCTCGGTGCCTGGTTCGCGGTCGGGGTCGGACTCTGGGGTCTGCCCATCGCGCTCGTGGGCGTCTTTCCCCAGGAGATCGCCGCACTGGGTCTGCTGGCCTTCGTCGGGGTCGGCAATGCCCTGATCGATGTCGCCGGATTCACCCTGATCGCAAGGCTCGCACCCGATGCGGTGCTGGCCCGCGTGTTCGGCGTGCTGGAGAGCCTCGTCGCCGTGTCCATCGGGCTCGGCGCCATCCTGGCATCGGCCGTGATCGCGTGGCTCGGGGTCGAAGCCGCGTTGATCGGGATCGGCCTGATCTGCCCCGTTCTCGCCGTGGCTTCCTGGTGGCGTCTGCGACGCCTGGACCGGTCCGTCGACACCCTGGATGTGGACATCGGGCTGCTGCAGCAGGTTCCGATGCTGGCGCCGTTGCCGCTCCCCGCGATCGAGCAGCTGGCGCGCGGGCTCGAGACCGTCACGGTGCCCGCCGGCCAGGCGGTGGTCACGCAGGGAGAGGTCGGCGACCGTTATTTCGTGATCGAGTCGGGTGAGGCGGACGTGGTCGGCGACGGGCGGGTCGTGGCCACGCTGGGCCAGGGGGACGGTTTCGGCGAGATCGCGCTGCTGCGGCGCACGCGTCGTACGGCGAGCGTGGTGGCCAGAACCGCACTCGCGCTCCACGCACTCGGCTCCGACCGGTTCATCTCGGTCGTGCTGGGCTACAGCCCGAGCGCCCGGGCGGCAGAGGCGGGAGTCCAGGACCGGCTGGACCGTTTCGCGCCGCGGGAGTCCTTCGATGAACCCCCGACCACGTCGTGAATCCTGCTGTTGAGATACGACGGCGTTGATGGGATTGTGAGGCATGACATCCGAGCGTGCGGCTCTGCTGATCGCTGACATCGGCGGGTACACCGAGTACATGGGCTCGCATCGGATGACGCTCGCACACGCCGAGGTCAATACGGCCCGGATGCTGGATCGGATGATCCGGGCGGCGCGCGGCTTCGATCTCGTCGAGATCGAGGGCGACGCCGCTTTCCTCTCGCGTCCGGCCGGCGCGCGCGATCCTGACACGACGATCACCGACATCCTCCAGGTCGCCGTGGCCATGCATCGTGCCTTCCACATCGAGCGCCAGTACGTCGCGACCAACCTCTGCCCCTGCGGGGGCTGCCGGGAGGCGGGCAATTTGACGCTCAAGGTCGTGGCGCACGTGGGCGAAGTGGCCACCCAGACCATCCGGGGGGCGGATCAAACTCGTCGGCATCGACGTGATCCTCGTGCATCGCCTGCTGAAGAACTCGGTGGAGATTCCGGAGTACGTGCTGATCTCCGAGGAGCTCTAAAGCACGGATGAAGCATCGCTCCCGGGGCCCGTGCGCGAGATCTCACCCGATCTCGAAGGCATCGGAACGGTCCGTGCGTACTTCGTCGACGTCGCGGACCTGGGCGGAACCCTGCCGCCGCCGCGCGCGGCATCCTGGCGCGCCCGGCTGGGGAGCACGTTCGCGGCGGTCGGCCAGGGGATGCCCTACATGCTCGGACTGAAGCAGCCGCGCAGAGTGCGCTGATCGCAAGCGGAGAGTGAGCGGGATTCGGGCGTGCCGAGGCGCGCCCATGGCCCATCGGCTCAGAAGGGCGGGGGAACGCCGTCGGGTGGCGCGAAAGCGGATTCCGGTACGAAGCTCACGCTGCTCGGCGGCCGGTCGGTGTAGCGACGCCGCGTCGGACTCGTCCACTCCAGTACGCCGCCACCGATCTGGGTGACCTTCCACTCCGAGGCGTGCTTGAGAGTGTGGTGCCGACGGCACAGGTTCGCCAAGTTCTGATGCCCGGTCACTCCGCCGCGTGCGGCGTCGGTCGTGTGGTCCACGTCACAGCGCCACACCGGCATCCGGCATCCGGGGAACCGGCAGTGCTCGTCGCGCACGGCGAGGAACCGGCGGAGTTCGGCGCTCGGACGGTAGCGGTCGACGGCGAGCGGCACGCCGGTGTGCGGGTGGATCATCACGCGGTCCCAGCCGGGAGCATCTGCGGCGAGACGTCGTGCCGTGGCGGAGTCGATGGGTCCCTGACCGGCGAGGAGTGCGGGCTCGTCGCTGAGACCGGCCGCCGTCAGAACGGGGACGGTCACCTGAACCCGGCCCCCGATCGCACCGAGCGCATCCCGGTCGCCGTGAGCGGTCGGCGTCGCGGTGAGGAGGATATCGGCGAGGATGTCGGCCCGCAGCTCGCCTATCGAGCGGGAGTCGGGCGGGTGCGGACTCGCCGGAGCGTTCGCGGTGCACACGTCGTCCGCGGAGATATCCGGCGTGGGGAGGCCCGCGTCGCGCACGGTGTGCGCCATCTGGGTGAGCCGGTCGCAGATCGCGTACGCGAGCGTCGACGGGACGTCCGCGAGAAGGCGCGCCATGCCGTCCTCGAGACCGATCACGCGCACGTCGCGATTCGCCCGCGCCACGCGGTGACGTTCATCGATGGAGGTCGGGTCGATGCGCGCCGCAACCACTCGTGCGAGAGCACGCAGCCGCGCAGGGCTTTCGTGTGCTGCCGCGTCCAGCAGCTGACGTTCGTAACGGACGCGTTCCGCCGCATCGCCGATCCCTGCCCCCGCGTCGCGAATCGCCGCCACGTGTCCCGCGTCGATCAGGCCCGCCCTCCATGCGTCGTGTGTCGCTCGGAAGGAGGTCAGGAGTGTGCTCGCGTCCCCGATCCGAGCCTGAACGGTTCGATCGCTCATCCGCATGGCGGAACCGAGTTCCGCGCAGATCTCGCGAAGCGGCAGGTCGTTGTCGGTCCGCAGGCGGCCCTCGACGCGGCGCTCTTCGGTGCGGGCGATCATGAGGTCGACGGCATCCGCCAGGAGTGACGCTTCGTCGGCCTGCAGCGCTGCGATGGCTGCACGATTCTCCACGACTCTGGTTACGAGGTCATCGAGATCTTTCCATACCCCGGGTCCGTCGCTGCCGACCGCGTGCCCCATCGGATCTCCGCATCAAATTCTGCCGATCAGCGCTCTTGGGCACGTGCGCTTCGTGGCTCCACAATAGCATAAAAAGACGAATTCGTGCGTCCGGTGGGCAAGTAAATGCTCATCGAGTCTCGAATAAAGAAGCTAACCGGCCCCGCCGGATGCCGCCGAGTCGCCGACACGGCGGCACTACGCTGGCACTGATCGAGGAGGACACGTGCAGTTCGAGCATCTCGGGGCCAAGCCCCGCATCCACCCTGACGCGGTCATCGCGCCGACGGCCGTCATCAGCGGCGACGTCCAGATCGGTGCGGACTGCCAGGTGCTCCATGGCGCCGTGATCACCGCCGAGGGCGGTCCGATCACCCTCGGTGTGAACGTCATCGTGATGGAGAACGCGCTGATCCGCGCGAGTGCCACCAACGCCGTCCACATCGGCGGCCACACCCTGGTCGGCCCGATGGCGAGCATCTCGGGCGCGACGATCGGCGACGAGGTCTTCCTGGCGACGGGCACCCGTGTCTTCAACGGCGCGCGGATCGGCGAGCGCAGCGAGGTGCGCATCAACGCGGTCGTACACCTGCGCTCCGTACTCCCACCGCAGAGTGTGGTGCCGATCGGATGGGTCGCGGTGGGCGACCCGGCGCTGATCCTGCCACCTGAGAGGCACGAGGAGATCTGGGCTGCGCAGAAGGAGCTCGACTTTCCCGGCTACGTGTTCGGCATCGACCGCGACACGCCAGACCTGATGATCCAGCTCACCGAGCGCTACGGGCGCAGCCTGGCCCGTCACGACCGCGACGTCCGGCTCGACTGACTCGCCGCTGCGCACGCTGCGGTGCACAGGTCGGGATGGCGCGAAGCTCAGCGCCAGTGCAAGCCGCAGGCGCGGCAGAAGAACTCCACGTCGACGTCCCCGCTCTCGCGGCGCACTTCATCCCCGCGGTCGAGCTCGAGCACGAACCAGTCACGCTCCCGCTCGCTCACCTCGGCCGATTCGCACGCCGGGCACGCCTCAGCGAGCTGCACGGCGCTGCCGGTGTCATCCCACGTCCTGGTCATGGCGCCCAAGGTACTCGCCTGAGCCGGCCCATCGGCCGGCGACGCGCCCGTCACCCGGTGTTCTGCAGTCCTGCCGCGACCCCGCTGACCGAGAGCAGCAGGAGTCTCTGCTGCTCGGGATCGGCCGGTGCGCCGGAGGCCGCGTCGGCGCGCAGCGCGCGGAGCGCACGCAGCTGAAGAAGCGAGAGAGCATCGACGTACGGGCTGCGCATCTTCACGGCGCGCTGCAGCACCGGCTTGTTGTCCAGGACGTCGGAGCCGTCGGTCACCCGCAGGACCCAGAGCCGGGTCAACTCCATCTCCTCCAAGACCAGCTCGGCGAGATCCTCGCGGTCGCCCAGGTCGAGGTAGCGCCGGGCGATGCGCGGATCGGCCTTCGCGAGACTCATCGCCACGTTGTCGACCATCGTGTGGAACAGCGGCCACTCCTGATACGCCCGCCGAAGCACATCCTCGTCGCCGACAGCATCCAACGCCGTGCCGAAGCCGAACCAGCCGGCGAGGTTGATGCGCGCCTGTGTCCAGGCGAACACCCACGGGATCGCCCGGAGGTCCTCGAGGGACTCCACCGAGAGCCCGCGGCGCGCGGGACGGGAGCCGAGCGCAAGCAGCCCGACCTCCTCCATCGGCGTCACCCGCGCGAACCAAGGCGCGAACCCGGGCGCCTTCACCAGTTCGAAGAACCGCTCGCGGGATGCCGCATCCATCGTTGCGGCGACGTCCGCGTAGCGCGCGGCGGCATCGCTGTTGCGGTTCTCGATCGAGGGTGCTGAGGCCATCAGCACGGCCGCGGCGACCTGGTCGATGTGCCGCATCGCGATCGCGGGGTCGCCGTAGCGGGCGAAAATGACCTCGCCCTGCTCGGTGAGCTTGAAGCGCCCGTCCACGGAGTGCGGCGGCTGGGCGAGGATCGCGGAGTTGGCGGGGCCGCCGCCACGGCCGAGCGCACCGCCTCGACCGTGGAAGAGCGTCAGTTCGATGCGGTTCTCGCGCGCCCACCCGGCGATCGCGGCCTGTGCCTCGTAGAGGGCGAGGTTCGCCGCGACGGGTCCGACATCCTTCGAGGAGTCCGAGTAGCCCAGCATGACCTCCAGGCGCCGCCCGGTCGTCTCCAGTCGTGCCGCGAACTCGGGGTGCCGGATGATCTCGGCGAGGATGCGCGGCGCGGCACGCAGGTCGTCGAAGGTCTCGAACAGCGGGATGACATCCAGCACGGGTGTCACCGCGCCCGGGCCCACGGCATACCTCGCCAGCCGATGGACGTTCGCGAGGTCCTCCGCCGACCGCGTGAACGACACGATGTACCGGCCCGCCGCACGGGGGCCATACCGCTCCTGCAGGAAGGCGACCGCGCGGAACACGTCGAGCACCTCCTCCGCGAGCTCGGTGCGCGCGGTGCCCGACTCGAGTTCTGCGAGCACCGTGGCATGGACGGCCGAATGCTGACGGACCTCGAGCTCGGTCAAGTGGAAGCCGAAGGTCTCGACCTGCCACAGCAGCTGCTGCAGATGCCCGTACGCCTGGCGTGGTGCACCCGCCTGCACCAGCGAGTCCTGCACGATCCGCAGGTCGACCAGCAGCTGCTCGGGGTCGCGGTAGGCAAGATCGGCGTTCCGCGCACGCGTCGCGGCGATCTTCCGCGCGATCAGCAGCAGAATCCGCCGATGCGGTTCGTTCGGCGACCGCTTCGCGATCTCGTCGGCCGCGTCCTCGTCGGGCGAGCGGAGCCGCTGCCACAGATTCAGAAGTGGGGCGCTCGGCGGGGTGGTGGCCGCATCCAGAGTCAGGCCCCGGCCGATGCGATGGGCCGTGCGCTCCAGCCCCAGCAGGACGTGCTCGCTCGCGATCGCGGCCGCCTTGCGAGTGACGGATGCTGTGACGAAAGGGTTGCCGTCGCGATCCCCGCCGACCCACGAGCCCACCCGCACGAAGGGGCGGACGACCGGCGCGCGGCTGCCTGCCGCCGCGCCTTGGAGCGCGTCATCGACGCGTCGGTACACGTGCGGGATGGCGGTGTACAGGGTCTCGTCGAACACCGCCATGACGGCGCGGACCTCGTCCGTCGGTGAGGGCTTCTCGGCGCGGAGGGGTGCGGTGCGCCACAGCGTATCGATCTCTTCGAGCATCCGGCGCTCCGAGCGACGCTGGTCGGCGCGTTCGCGCTCGGCATCCGGCGCCCGCAGTGCGTCGCGCTCGTCCAGCAGCGCCGCCAGGCGACGGATGCTCGTGGAGACGGCGCGACGACGTGCCTCGGTGGGGTGAGCGGTGAAGACCGGGTGGAAGCGCAGGCGCTGCAGACGCTCCAGCGCGGTCTCGTCGCCGACCTCGGCCGCCAGGCGCTCATATGCCGCGGCGACCGAATCCGCGGCATCCTCCCGGTCGGGCCGTCCGTCGCGTTCACGCAGGATGCGAACCCGCTGATGCTCCTCGACGAGATTCACGAGGTGGAAATAGCACGTGAAGGCCCTCGCCACCTCGTCGGCGCGTTCGATCGTGAACGAGTCCGCGATCTCGGCGGCACGTGCCACCGCCTCCGGAGCATCGTCGGTGTACGCGTGGATCGTCGCGACGCGGAGGCGCTCCACGTCTTCGTAGAGACCCGCGGATCCGCTCTCGCGGAGAACTCTGCCCAGGAGCGAGCCGAGCATGCGCACGTCTGCGCGCATGCGCTCGGGGATCTCCTGCCCCGCTTCGAATCTGCCGACGAGATCGATCGCCTCGGTCTGGGTGAGTTCCCGCATGCGCTCAACGGTAGTGCGGTTGTGTTTCCTGCTCGTCACACCGTCCCGGCCCGAAGACGGGACGCGGTCGCCGATAGACTCGGAGTCTGGAGTGCCGGGAAGTCTGGTCGGCGACGGTGCGCGCGCGCCCACCGACCACCTCGATGAAAGGACCCCCGTGTCCCTGCTTCGCTCGGCCCGCTTCCCCGCCATCGTGTTGCTCGTCGCCGCCGTCGCGGCGCTGCTGATCGCCAACTCTCCGCTCGGCCCGGGCGTGGTCGGGCTCAAGGACACGTACATCGGCATTCCGGGCGTCTTCGAGATGTCGGTCGGGCACTGGATCCAGGACGGCCTGCTCGCGGTCTTCTTCTTCATGGTCGCCGTCGAGCTCCAGTTCGAGCTGACCAACGGAGAGCTCAACTCCGCCCGCAAGGCACTCCAACCCGCCATCGCCGCGGCGGGTGGCGTGATCCTGCCGATCGCGGTCTTCCTGTTCTTCGCCGCGGGCTCGGACTCGGCGCGCGGCTGGCCGATCCCGACCGCGACCGACATCGCCTTCGCGCTCGGCGTGCTCGCGGTGTTCGGCAAGGGCCTGCCGTCCGGCATCCGCATCTTCCTGCTCGCGCTCGCCATCCTCGACGACATCGTGGGGATCGTGTTCATCGCCGTGCTGTTCACGGACGGCGTCAACCTCGCGATGCTCGCCCTCGCCGCGCTTGCAGTGATCGTGTTCGGAGTGCTCAGCAGGCAGCTCGATTCGCGGGCTCGGATCCCGGTCACGATCGCGCTCGTGATCGTCGGGATCGCGACGTGGGTGCTGGCTTACGAGTCAGGCGTCCACGCGACGATCGCCGGAGTCGCGCTCGGGCTCGCGATGGCCCAGCGACCGGCGCTGCGCACCCGCCACGCCCTCGAGCCCTGGGTCAACGGCGTGGTCCTTCCCCTTTTCGCATTCTCCGCCGCCCTCGTGATCATTCCCGCGGTGTCGCCGTCGCAGCTCGCTCCGGCGTTCTGGGGGGTGCTGATCGCGCTCCCGGTCGGAAAGGTCATCGGCATCACCCTGTTCGGCTGGATCTCGCTGCGTATCGGCAACCGCGGCGCGGCGCCGCACATGTCCCTCGCCGATCTGCTGGCGGCGGGCGCTCTGGGAGGAATCGGATTCACCGTGTCACTGCTCCTGTCGGAACTCGCGTTCGCGGCCGATCCGCTCCTGCGCGACGAGGCCACCCTCGGCGTGCTCGGCGGATCGCTCATCTCCCTTGTCGTGGCCGGAGCGCTCGTCGCGCAGCGGGCGCGCCATTATCGTCGCGTCGCGCGCACTGACGCGGGTGACGCGCAACCGGTGGCTCCTTCGACACCCACCGGAGGGCAGCTCGCATGACCTCGGGCGAGGATGAGAAGGAGTCGGGTTCCGACGCGCTGCGCGCCGCCGCGGAGACGATGCACCAGGTCCGCGACCGATGCGTCTGGACCCAGCGCGTCGATCATCGTGCGCTCGTGCCGTACCTCGTCGAGGAGAGCGCTGAGCTGATCGACGCCGTCGAGACCGGTTCGCGCGCCGAGCTGCGGGAGGAGCTCGGCGACCTGCTGTGGCAGGTGCTGTTCCACGCCGAGATCGCGTCGCGCGATCCGGACGACCCGTTCGACATCGACGACGTCGCGCGGAGTTTGACCGACAAGATGGTGCACCGGCATCCGCACGTGTTCGCCGGGGAAGTCGCCGAGACCCCTGAGCAGGTTCTGATGCTGTGGAACGCCGCCAAAGCCGCGGAGAAGCATGAGCGCACGAGCGTGCTGGACGGGGTCTCGGAGCGCATGCCTTCGTTGGCCCTCGCCCAGAAGCTGATCGGCAAGGCGTCCGCGGTGGGGGTCGATGCAGGCCGGACAGCAGCGGATGCCGTCGCCGCCGCGCCGCGCTCGGAGGCCGAGCTGGGTGAGGCGCTGCTGGCGCTGGTCGCCGTGGCGCGCGCGAACGGGTGGGACGCCGAACGCGCGCTGCGTGAGCGTCTGCGGACGCTGCAGTCCGCGGTGCGGGACGCCGAGGCGGACCTGGGACAATAGGGGCGTGGCATCGGTCAACCCTCCTCGCGGCATGCGCGACTTCCTTCCCGCCGAAAAAGCGCGCCGCGAGCGCGTTCTCTCCGTCATCCGGCAGCGCTATCGCGCGCACGGCTTCGACGAGATCGAGACCCCGGTGATGGAGGAGTACTCGCGTCTTCACGCCGGAATCGGCGGCGACAACGAGAAGCTCGCGTACAACGTGCTCAAGCGGGGTCTGGACGCCGACGCGATCCGAGCGGCGGCAGATGACCCCTCCGGTCTGGCCGACCTCGGGTTGCGCTACGACCTCACGGTGCCCCTCGCGCGGTTCTATGCGAGCCACCGCGCCGAGCTGCCCGCCGTGTTCCGCGCGATCCAGGTGGCGCCGGTGTGGCGCGCGGAGCGCCCGCAGAAGGGCCGTTACCGGCAGTTCATGCAGGCCGACATCGACATCATGGGGGATGCCTCGCCGCGGGCCGAGGCGGAGCTCATCGTCGCGACGCTGGACGCGGTCGACGCGCTCGGACTCGAAGGCGCCACCGTACGCATCAACGATCGCCGCGCGCTGGACTGGATGCTCGACAGCTTCGGGTTCACCTCCGACGAACGGCCCGGCGTGCTCATCACGATCGACAAGCTCGACAAGATCGGCCCGGACGGCGTGATCCGGGAGCTCCGCGAACGAGGCGCGACGCCGGCCGCGGTCGACGAGTTCTACGGATTCCTGCACCGTCCCCCGCTGCCCGAGTACGACCCGTACGGTGAACGGCCGATCCGCAGCGTGCTCCCCGACGGCGCGCCTGACGACGTCGTGGCGGACCTCGTGGCGATCGGCGACGCGGTATCGGCAGCCCGATCGGACGACGCCCGCATCCCCCTCGTCTTCGACCCGTTCCTCGTGCGCGGCATGGGGTATTACACCGGGACGATCTTCGAGCTGGCGCACCCGAGCGTGGAGTATTCGCTCGGCGGCGGCGGCCGCTACGACGGCATGATCGGCCGATTCCTCGGGCAGGACGTGCCGGCGGTGGGGTTCTCGCTGGGCTTCGAACGGATCGTCGATCTGGTGACGGATTCCGACCGGGCGACCGAGCGGTCGATCGTTCTGGTGCACGACCGCGACGTGCCGCTCGACGAGCTGATCGCCCTCAAGGCGTCGCTGACCGGCGGGGGAGCGCGGGTGCGGCTCGAGCAGCGCCCGAAGAACCTCAAGGCGCTCCTGGAACGTGCGGCATCGGACGGGTACATGTCCTTCGCCACGGTCGCCCCGGGCGCCGCCGTCGACGCACTGGAGTTCAAGCCCCTGGCGTGACCGGTGCGCAGCGCTCGCGCAAAGACGGCGCGGCAGTGGTCCGCACGGCGCGATTGCGCCCCTTGCGCGCGTGGGGGAGCCTCGCCAGGCTGGCGACATGGCCGATCCGACTCCCGATCTCTGGCGTCGCGTCGACGCTTACCTCACCGACACCCTCGTCGGGCATGATCCTGCGTTGGAGACAGCCGTGGCAGACCAGCATGCCGCGGGGCTTCCGCCGATCGAGGTGGCGCCGGTCAACGGCAAGTTCCTGCATCTGCTCGCCCGCATCGCCGGCGCACGGCGTGTGCTCGAGATCGGCACGCTCGGGGCCTATTCCACGATCTGGTTGGCGCGCGGCATCCCGGAGGACGGCGTGGTCGTGACGATCGAGGCGGAACCCGACAACGCGGCGGTGGCGCGCTCGAATCTCGACAGGGCCGGCATCGGACACAAGGTGGACATCCGGGTCGGACGTGCCGAGCAGGTGCTCCCGACGCTCGCGGGTGAGGGATCGTTCGATCTGGTCTTCATCGACGCCGACAAGGAGTCGAACACGATCTATCTCGACTGGGCGGCGCGCCTCGGGCATCCGGGCACCGTCGTGGTCGTGGACAACATCGGCCGCGGCGGCGAGGTGGCGAACCCCGCCACGATGAATCCGCAGGTGATCGGGACGCAGCGCGCACTCGAACTGCTCGGCCGCGATCCCCGGTTCGATGCGACGGCCCTGCAGACGCTCGACCTCAAGGGCTGGGACGGAGTCGCGATCGCCATCGTGGTCTGAGAGGGCCATCCCCTCCGGCGCGGACCTGTGTCGCGGCATCCCCGTCACTAGACTCGACTGCGGACCGACGACGCTCCGCCCCGCCCCCTCACGAACCAACAGGGAGTCCTCCGTGGCACTTATCGAGGCAGTCAACGCGCGCGAGATCTTGGACTCGCGCGGAAACCCGACCGTCGAAGTCGAGGTCCTCCTCGACGACGGCATCGTTCAGCGAGCGGCCGTCCCGTCCGGTGCGTCCACCGGCGCGTTCGAGGCCTACGAGCTGCGCGACGGTGACAAGACCCGCTACGGCGGCAAGGGCGTGCTGAAAGCGGTCGACGCCGTCATCGACGAGCTCGGCCCCGCCATCGAGGGTGTGGACGCCAGCGAGCAGCGCATCATCGACGAGATCCTCATCGAGGTCGACGGGACTGAGAACAAGGGGCGCGTGGGGGCCAACGCCATCCTGGGTGTCAGCCTCGCCGTCGCAAAGGCGGCCGCCGATGCGGCCGATCTGCCCCTCTTCCGCTACCTCGGCGGGCCGAACGCGCACGTCCTCCCCGTTCCGCTGTTCAACGTCATCAACGGCGGATCGCACGCCGACAACGGCATCGACATGCAGGAGTTCTTCCTCGCGCCCATCGGCGCCTCGACGTTCGCCGAAGCACTCCGCTGGGGCACCGAGACCTACCACGTCCTCAAGGGCGAGCTCCTGGCCGCCGGATACGCCACCGGCCTCGGCGACGAGGGCGGCTTCGCGCCCGATCTGCCGAGCAACCGCGAGGGCCTGGACTTCCTCATCGCGGCCATCGAAAAAGCGGGCTTCACACCCGGCACAGAGATCGCCCTCGGCATGGACGTCGCGGCCACCGAGTTCTACCGCGACGGATCGTACGTCTTCGAAGGCAAGAACTGGACAGCCGAGCAGCTCACCGAGTACTACATCGAGCTCGCCGACGCCTACCCGATCATCACCATCGAGGATGCCCTCGCAGAAGACGACTGGGATGCCTGGAAGCACCTGACCGACAAGCTCGGCTCGAAGATCCAGCTCGTCGGGGACGACCTCTTCGTCACGAACCCGACCCGCCTCGCGGACGGGATCAAGCGCGGCGTCGCGAACTCGCTGCTGGTGAAGGTCAACCAGATCGGCACCCTCTCGGAGACCCTCGACGCCGTGGACCTGGCGCACCGCTCCGGCTACACCACGATGTTCTCGCACCGCTCCGGCGAGACCGAGGACACCACGATCGCCGACCTCTCCGTCGCCGTGAACTCCGGTCAGATCAAGAGCGGCGCGCCCGCCCGCAGCGAGCGCGTCGCGAAATACAATCAGCTTCTGCGCATCGAGGAAGAACTGGGCGATGCGGCCGAATACGCCGGCCGCTCGGCATTCCCGCGGTACCAGGGATAGCCCACCGTAGACCGAGCCGCGCTGCGTGGCAGCGTGCGAATGAGAGGGGAGCCGTGGACACCTCGACGGCTCCCCCTTCTCGCAGCCCTCGGCAGGGGCGCGCTCCCCGGCGCAGGGCAGCGCGCCGACCGGTGGACGTGCGAGGGTGGCTCGGCGGCATCCGCCTGTCGGGATTCATGGTCATCATGCTCGGCCTGGTGGTGCTCGCCGCGTTCGTGCTGGTCCCCACGATCGGCACGTACGTGGACCAGCGCCAGCAGATCGCGGCTCTGCAGGCCGCGGTGGAGGTCAGCCGCGACGATGTCGCCGACCTCGAGGCGCAGCGCGACCGATGGACCGATCCGGCGTACATCACGACACAGGCGCGACAGCGCCTGTACTACGTGAAGCCCGGCGAGGTCGTGTACCTGGTGGACAATGATCTGCCCGCCGCCCTGGTGCCGCAGGAGCAGGCCCCCGTCAGCGACGAGGTCGAGAAGACCCGCACGGACTGGATGGCGCAGTTCGTCCGCTCCGTCACCGAGGCCGGGATGGCCCAGACCGTGAGGCCGCCGTCCATCGGCGTGCCCGATATCGCGCCGGAAGAGACCCCCGTCGGCACCCCATGACGTCGCCGGGCGTCGGCGACCAGCGTCGTCCCAGCCGTGGAACGGTACCCTGGGCGGCGTGACCACCCCGCCGTTCCCGCCCGTCAGCGAGACCGACCTGCGCGTCCTGCGCGCCCAGCTCGGACGACCCGCTCGCGGTGTCGTCGGCATCGCCGCGCGCTGCGTGTGCGGCAACCCCACCGTGGCCGCCACCGCGCCGCGTCTCGAGGATGGCACTCCGTTTCCGACGTTCTACTACCTGACTCACCCCGCGGCGACCGCGGCGATCTCGGGCCTGGAGGCCGGACAGGTGATGCGCGTGCTGAGCGACGAGCTCGCGGCGGATTCGGACCTCGCCGCCGCGTACCAGCACGCCCACGAGGCGTACCTCCACGACCGCGCGGGGTTCGGCGAGGTCGACGAGATCGTCGGGATCTCCGCCGGCGGCATGCCGACCCGGATCAAGTGCCTGCACGCGCTCGTGGGGCATTCCCTTGCGGCGGGCCCGGGCGTCAACCCGATCGGCGACCGCGCATTGGCGCTGTCCACCTGGTCGCCCGAGCGTTGCGTCTGTGCCGAGCCGGGAGCCGGTGCATGATCCGGCCGCTGCTGACCCTCTGTGCCACGGCGCTGGCCGTCGTCCTGCTGACCGGGTCGACCGCAGTCCCCATCGCGGCCGCAGAGGATCCGGTGCGGGCGGCCGAGTACTGGCTCGATGACTACGGGATCAAGACGGCATGGGCCACCACGCGTGGCGCAGGGGTGCGGATCGCCATCATCGACACCGGCATCGCACGCGGCCCGGTCGAGTTCGAGGGCGCCGTCGTCGGCGGGATCGACGTGTCGGGAACCGGAGCGTCGGACGGTCGCGCACCGGTCGGCGCCGTCGACTCCAACCATGGCAGCTGGGTCGCCTCGCTCGCCGCCGCGCGTGGCACCGGCCCCTCGACCGGGATGATCGGCGTCGCCCCGCAGGCGGAGCTGCTCTCGGTCTCCGTCGGTTTCGGCTCCTCCGCGAAGGTGCCGTTCACCCAGCAGATCGCCGAGGCGATCCGCTGGTCGGTCGACAACGGGGCCGACGTGATCAACCTCTCGCTGACCACGAACACGCCGGACTGGGACGCGAGCTGGGACTCGGCGTTCCTTTACGCCTATGAACACGATGTCGTCGTGGTGGTCGCCGCGGGTAACCGCGGCAGCGGCACGTCGCGCGTCGGTGCACCCGCCACGATCCCGGGGGTCCTGACCGTGGCCGGAGTCGACCCGGCCGGGCGGGCGAGTCTCGAGGCCTCCACCCAGGGCATCACCATCGGCGTCTCGGCGCCGAGCGAGGACCTGGTGGGCGTGTCGGCGGACGGCCGGCTCGTGCTGTGGAACGGCACCAGCGGCGCCGCGCCGATCGTCGCCGGCGTCGCGGCCCTCGTGCGCGCGGCGCACCCCGACCTGGACGCCGCGAACGTCATCAACCGCATCATCCGGACGGCGCGCCCGGTCGCCTCCGCCCGAGCTGTCCCCGACCCGCTGTACGGCTACGGACTGGTGGATGCCGGCGCCGCCGTGTCGGCCAACGTGCCCGCCGTGACCGCGAACCCCATGGGCAGCCTCGAGGAGTGGATCCGCCTCTACCGGCGTGCGGAGACCGACCCCGAGCCGGCGCCGACCGTGAAGCCCGTCGAGGTGGCGCCGCTTCCTCCATCGGATGCCGCGCGTCGTGTGCCCACGCCGCTGCTGCCCTCGACCGATACGCTGCTCTATGGCACTCTGCCGCTGATGGGCGGATCAGCCACCGCTATACTGGTGGCTCTCGGCGTCACCGCAGCTGTCCGACGTATCCGATTGGCGTCACGGGCGCCGAGCCGCTGACACCCCCAGGAGTTATTCCCACGTGAGCAACACCGTGCCAAAAATCCTCATAGTCGGTGGCGGCTACGCGGGCTTCTACACTGCCTGGAAGCTCGAGAAGCATCTCCGCAGGGGCGAGGCCGAGGTCATCGTCGTCGACCCGTTGCCGTACATGACGTACCAGCCGTTCCTGCCCGAGGTCGCGGCGGGCTCGATCGAAGCACGGCACTCCGTCGTCGCGCTGCGCCGCCACCTCAAGCGCACTAAGGTGGTCGCGGCCAAGGTGACCGGGATCAACCACGCGAACAAGGTCGCCACGATCACGCCGATCGCGGGTGAGCCGTACGAACTGGAGTACGACCAGATCGTGGTCACCGCCGGCGCGGTATCGCGCACGTTCCCGATCCCGGGCATCGCCGACAATGCGATCGGACTCAAGACGATCGAGGAGGCCGTCGCCATCCGCGACCGCCTCATGTCCAACTTCGACAAGGCCTCCACGCTGCCTCCCGGTCCCGAGCGGGACCGCCTGCTGACGGTCGTCGTGATCGGCGGCGGGTTCGCGGGCATCGAGGTGTTCGCGGAGCTGCGCTCGTTCGCGTCGGCGCTCGTCGCACGCTACCCGGAGATCACTTTCGACGACACGCACTTCCACCTCGTGGAAGCGATGGGCCGCATCATGCCCGAGGTGTCGCTGAAGACCAGCGAATGGGTGCTGAAGGACCTCGCCAAGCGTGCCGCATACGTGCACCTGGACACGCAGGTCACCGGTGCGGTCGGCGGCAACGTCGAGCTTTCCACCGGAGAGGTGATCCCGAGCGACCTGATCATCTGGACGGCCGGAGTCATGGCGAACCCGACCGTCGTCCGCGGAGGCGACCTGCCGGTCGAGGAGCGCGGTCGCATCCAGACCCGCGCCGACCTGCGCGTGGGGACCGATGACGAGATCGTCGAAGGTGCCTGGGCCGCGGGGGACGTCTCGGCCGTTCCGGACCTGTCCGGCGGGGGCGTGGGCGGATACTGCGTTCCCAACGCCCAGCACGCCGTCCGACAGGCGAAGCTGCTGGCGATGAATCTCGTGGCCGTGCTGCGCGGCGAACTGCCGCGCGAGTACTTCCACAAGAACCTCGGTGCGGTCGCCGGACTCGGCCTGTACAACGGCGTCTTCCAGTCCGGGAACCTCGCGCTCAAGGGTTTCGTCGCGTGGGTTGCGCACCGTGGGTACCACGGCCTGGCGATGCCGTCATGGGAGCGCAAGTTCCGAGTCGTGTGCGGGTGGTGGAACAACCTCTGGCTGGGTCGCGACCTGGTCAACCTGCAGGCCGTGCAGGACCCGCGGTACGTCTTCGAAGAATTCGCCGCACGCCCGCGTCCGCCCCAGCCCGTCGAGGCGGCACCCGCGAAGGTGGCTGTCGTGGCGGATGCGCCCAAGAAGGTCTCCGCGCGCGGCTGACCGGTACCGTGGAGGCGGCGCCGCGTGCGCACGCCCCCGTAGCCCAACCGGCAGAGGCAGGCGACTTAAAATCGCCCAAGTGTGGGTTCGAATCCCACCGGGGGTACGGTGCCGGGCGCCGTCCGCAGGACGGTGCGCGGCGCCGTTTCTGGCGCAGTGATTCGAAGCCTTGGGTGGGCCCCCGCCGCCGGAGGCTCCGTGCGCGGCGTAGCCGCGAGCGGAGGGGCGGTGGGGACGAATCCCACCGGGGGTACGGTGCCGGGCGCCGTCCGTAGGACGGTGCGCGGCGCCGTTTCTGGCGCAGCGGCGCCGTTTCTGGCGCAGCGGCGCGCGGGTGCGGCCATCGACGGCTGTGGCGCGCCGGAGCCTTAGGCTTACGCCATGTGTGTCCCTTCGCCGCAGACCATGATGCGATGACGATCGACCTGCTCGCCGGTGCTGACTCGGCAACGCCGTGGACGGACCCCGCTGCCTACTGGACGTCGATGGGCCACGCGGTCGAGGGACTCTCTGGGCCCGTGGCCGCACTGAACCTCGCCGCTCTGCGCTACAACGCCCTCGACATGCTGGTGCGGGCCGCCGGAGTGCCGATCCGCGTCGCGAGCAAGTCCGTCCGGGTACGCGAGGTGATCGACGCCGCGCTCGCGCTGCCGGGGTACTCCGGCATCCTGGCCTTCACCCTTCCTGAAGCGCTCTGGCTGGCCGAAGATCATGCGGACGTCGTGATCGGGTACCCGACCGCGGACCGAGCCGCCCTGGCCCGGCTGGCAACCGATGAGCGGGCTGCCGCGCGTGTGACCCTCATGGTGGACGACCTGAGCCAGCTCGATCTCGTCGATGCGGTCGCGGCCCCCGCCACACGGGAGACGATCCGCGTCGCCATCGACGCCGACGCGTCGTGGCGCGCTCCGGGACTGGGTCACATCGGCGTGCGGCGCTCACCCGTGCACGAGCCGGGCGAAGTGGCGAGCCTCGCCCGCGCGATCGCTGCTCGCCCCGGCTTCCGTCTCGTCGGTCTCATGATGTACGAAGCCCAGATCGCAGGGCAGGGGGATGCCACCGGCGCCGGCGACGGCGTCATCCGTTGGATGCAGCGCCGGTCTGCGCAGGAGCTCCTCGACCGGCGTGCCGCGATCGTCTCGGGGCTGCGGGACATCGCGGCCTTGGAGTTCGTGAACGCCGGGGGAACGGGCTCGCTCGAGCTGACGGCATCCGATCTCGCCGTCACCGAGCTCACGGCGGGAAGCGGTCTGATGGCGGGTCATCTGTTCGACGGCTATCGCGCCTTCGACCCGGCCCCGGCGGCTGCCTTCGCTCTCGAGGTGGTGCGCAAGCCGATCCCCGAGATCGCAACGGTCCTCGGCGGCGGCTGGATCGCGTCTGGGCCGCCGCTGGCGTCGCGCCAGCCGCTGCCGGTGTGGCCCGCAGGGCTGGCCACGCTTCCTCGCGAGGGCGCCGGCGAAGTGCAGACGCCGCTGCGAGGCGAATCGGCGCGGACGCTCACCGCGGGCGACCGGGTGTGGTTCCGTCACGCCAAGAGCGGCGAACTGGCCGAGCGGGTCGATCGCTACCACCTCGTCGAGGGCGAACGGCTGATCGGCGACGCGGCGACCTACCGGGGCGAGGGGAAGACCTTCCTGTGACCCGTCTCGGTGGAACGTGGCAGAACTGGAGTCGCACGGAGTCGGTCCGGCCGCAGCGCATCGAGCTGCCCGCATCGACCGCTGCCGTGCAGCGCGCCGTCAACGCTGCCGCAGCGCGCGGCATGCCCGTCAAGGCGATCGGCGCCGGTCACAGCTTCACCGGCATCGCCGTTGCGGTCGGCGTGCTGCTGGATCTCACCGACCTGACCGGGCTGGTCTCCGTGGACCGCGACCGCGGACGGGTCACGCTGCGCGCCGGCACGCGGCTGCACCAGGTGCCGAAGCTGCTCGCACCGTACGGACTGGCCATGCAGAATCTCGGCGACATCGATCGCCAGTCCATCGCCGGGGCGATCTCGACCGGCACGCACGGCACGGGAGCGCGGTTCGGCGGCCTCGCCACTCAGGTGACCGGCGCGACCCTGGTCACGGCCGACGGGCAGCTGCTCACGGTGGACGAGAACGAGAACAGCGAACTGCTCGGGGCCGTCGCGCTCGGTCTCGGCGCGCTGGGCATCCTCGTGGAAGTGACGCTCCAGTGTGTCCCCGCCTTCCTGCTGCACGCGGTGGAACGCCCCGATCCGCTGGATGCGGTCCTGGACTCCCTGGACGCCCTGGTCGCGGCATCCGATCACTTCGAGTTCTACTGGTTTCCGCACACCGATCGGGCGATGACCAAGACGCACACCCGCCTGCCCGAGAGCGCCGTGCGCGACCGGCTGCCACCGCTGCGCAAATGGGTCGACGACGTCGCGCTCGGCGGTGTCGCCCACCAGGTCGCCTGCAGTATCGCGCGGACCGTGCCGGCCACCGCGCCGGCGATCAACCGGCTCTCGTCCAAGGTGTGGAGCGACCGCGAGTTCACCGATGCGTCGTCCCGCGTCTTCGCGACGGAGCGACTCGTCCGCTTCCGCGAGATGGAATTCGCGCTGGCTGCCGAGAACGTCCGACCCGCGTTCGATGCGGTGCGGACGCTGATCGAGGACCGGGCGTGGCGCATCGCCTTTCCCGTCGAGGTCCGTTTCGCCGCAGCCGATGACCTCTGGATGTCCACCGCGCATGGGCGCGCCTCCGGCTACATCGCGGTGCACCGCTACTGGCGAGACGATCACACGGAGTATTTCGATGCGGTGGAGCAGATCATGGTCGGGTTCGACGGCCGCCCGCACTGGGGCAAGCTGCACTCGATGGATGCCGCATCGCTGCGCGGCCGCTATCCCCGGTTCGACGAGTTCGCAGCGCTCCGCGATCGTCTGGATCCGAACCGGATGTTCCGCAACCCGTACCTCGAGCGTGTGCTGGGGTGAGTATGGGCTGGGAGTCGTGAGACGGCTCTCATGATGCGCGGTGTGCGTCGCTAGGATGAGAAAAACCTCGAACGGAGTCGCACGCTATGTGGGAATGGTTGATCCCTGTACTGATCGTGGTGGCGCTGGTCGTCATCGTCGGCATCTACTTGTGGGCGACGTACAACTCGCTCGTCGCGCTGAACGTGCGCGTCGACGAGGCGTGGAGTGACATCACGGTGCAACTCAAACGTCGAGCCGACCTTCTGCCCAACCTCATCGAGGCGGTGAAGGGCTATGCGGCCCATGAGAAGGCCGTTTTCGAGAATGTCACGCGTGCACGCGCAGAGACGCTCACGGCGGGTGGCCCTGCCGAGGCCGGCGTGGCCGAAGGCCACATGCAACAGGCGCTGAAGTCCCTCTTCGCGGTCGCAGAGGCGTATCCCCAGCTGCAGGCGAGCCAGAACTTCCTCCAGCTCCAGCAGTCGATCGTCGACACCGAAGACAAGATCCAGGCGTCGCGCCGCTTCTACAACGGCGGCGTGCGCGAGCTGAACACGAAGATCAAGGTCTTCCCGAACAATCTCTTCGCACGCAACCTCGGTTTCCACGAGCGCGAGTTCTTCGAGGTCGTGGACGGCGCGGCGATCTCAGAGCCGCCTCGAGTTCAGTTCTGAGGCGAGCCGGATCACTGCGGGCGAAGCCCGCATTGATGCGGCTCCGCCTCAGGGTCGAGTAGGCCGCGAAGCGGCCGTATCGAGACCTCTGGAGAGCGTGACAGATGTATAGCGCGATAGCCCGCAACAAGCGCAACACCTGGTTCATCCTGATCGCCTTCGTGCTCCTTCTGGGGGCGATCGGCGTGCTGGCGGGGTGGCTGGCCGGGAACAACTGGTGGATCACCGCGTTCATCCTCGTGTTCGCAGCGGGGTACGCGACCTTCCAGTACTTCTTCGCCGACCGGGAGGCCCTCGCGATGGCGGGCGCCGTCGAGGTGGACCGCGCCGACGCGCCCCGCTACTACCGGATCGTGGAGAACCTGTGCATCGCGACGGGCACCGTGATGCCGAAGCTGTACGTGGTCGACGACCCGGCACCCAACGCCTTTGCGACGGGTCGCAAGCCCGAAGAGGCCTCGATCACCGTGACGACGGGTCTGTTCGAACTGATGACCGACCGTGAACTGGAGGGCGTGCTCGGACACGAGCTGGGGCACATCCGCAATTACGACATTCGCGTCTCTCTGATCGTCTTCGGCCTCGTCGTCGCGGTGGGCCTCCTGGCCGATCTGTTCCTCCGCTTCGCCTTCTTCGGCGGTGCTCGCCGCAGCGGCGGCAACGCCCAGGCGCAGCTTCTCTTCGTCATCTTCGGCATCGTCGCGGCACTGATCGCGCCGCTGCTGGCCGGTGCGGTTCAGGCTGCCATCTCACGCCAGCGGGAGTACCTCGCCGACGCGACGAGCGCGATGACCACACGGGATCCCGACGGGCTCGCCTCAGCACTGGGCAAGCTTGCCGAGTACGGTCGCCCCCTGAAGAAGGCCAACACGTCGATGGCGCACCTGTGGATCGCGGATCCGCTCAGGCCGAATGCGCTGGCACGGATGTTCGCGACCCATCCGCCGATTCCGGACCGGATCGAACGGCTGAAGACCATGGGCGGGACGTTCTAGGTCGACGGCCCCTTTCCTCGCCAGGTCGGCGCCGCCCGCTAATCTCCATCCATGCATCGCCTCACCCGTGAAGAGGGACGCCGCGTGGCGCTGTGCGCACAGCTGCTCACCGCTGATCGTCCGGGAGGGATCGTCGAGGCCGTCGACGGGTTGACCCTGGTGAACATCGACCAGACCGCGGCCGTGGCTCCCAGCGCCGATCACATTCTGTGGAGCCGGGTCGGATGGCCATACCAGGCCGCGGATCTCGCGCGGGCCGTGGAGGAGGACCGCGCGATCTTCGAGTGGGCGGGCTTCTACCGGCCGATGGCCGACCTGCCGCTCTACCGGCCGCTCATGCGGGCGTGGCCACCGTACCGGCAGCACCGGGAGTGGCTGGCCGCGAACGATGGCTTCCGCCATGACGTGGTCGCACGGCTGATCAGCGAGGGGCCGCTGCGCACAGGCGAGATCCCGGACACCAGCCAGGTGGCTTGGAAGTCCACGGGGTGGACGAACAACCGCAACGTGGCCCAGATGCTCGACTTCCTGGTGATATGCGGCGAGGTGGCGATTTCCGGGCGGCAGGGCAACGAACGACTGTGGGACGTCGCGGAGCGCGTTTACCCGACCGAGACCGTGGAGCTCTCCGCGGACGATGCCGCCCGCCTCCGCGCCGAGCGGAGGCTCGGCTACCTCGGGCTCGCGCGTGCGAAGGCGCCGAGCCAACCGGTCGAGCCTCTGGACGTCGGGGCGGTGGGGGAGGAGGCGCTCGTGGACGGCGTCGACGGCAGCTGGCGTGTCGATCCGACGTTGCTGGATCCGGCCGGGCGTTTCGAGCCCCGCACCGCGCTGCTGTCGCCGTTCGACCGGCTGGTCTTCGACCGCGCGCGTGCGCACGACCTGTTCGGCTTCGAGTACGTCGTCGAGATGTACAAGCCGGCCGCCCAGCGCCGCTGGGGGTACTTCGCGCTGCCGATCCTGCACGGCGATCGCCTGATCGGGAAGCTGGATGCCGCGGCCGACCGCAAGGCGGGCCTGTTCCGCGTCGCGGCCATACATGAAGACGAGCCGTTCCCGGCCGAGGTCGCCGAGGCCGTCAACCTCGAGGTGCGGGATCTGGCCGCCTGGCTCGGGCTGGAGGTGACCGGCATCCCGGGATCCTGACTTCGGCGACGCGAGACCGCCGATTGAGTCAGCCGACCGCGAGCAGCATCTCGTCGCCCTGGAAGGTCACCGTCCCGCGCAGCGCCCAGTCGTCCGCGCGGTAGGTGAAGGTCGCCGTCTCACCGTCGGGCGTGACGCCGGTGGCCGTGGCGATCACGACGCCACCGGTTGCGGCGAACGTGCGATGGTCTGCGGCGAAGGTGAGCACGGGCACCTGTTCGACCCGGAAGACGAGCGAGCCGAGCATGGCGAGGTCGGCCGCCCACGGTATCCGCAGGCCGCAGTTCAGCGGCACGGTCGGCGCCGGCTGTGTGCACGCGGCCGCGTACGCGTCCAGCTCCTTCTGCCCCGCCGCGCTCGCCTCGGGGGTGAGGGACGCTTCGATGCGAATGGTGATGGCCCCGTCGGTGCTGAGCGGAACGGATGCCGCCCCGGTCAGCAGTCCGCGCGGCGCCGCGTGAACCGGGTACTCCGCGGGAAGAAGCAACACGGAACTGCCGGTCGGCGCAAGGGCGTCTCCGACCCACACGGAGTCGCCGAGCGGAGCGTCCGTGCCGGCCAGGACCGTCACCTCGAGCGAGGCGAGGTAATCGCCGGTCAGCTTCCACGTGCCGCCGTCGTCTCGCAGCGCGAACGACACATCGCGGCGCTCCCCGGCGATCAGCGCCGACGCGCGCACCTTCGTCATCTCGGCGTCGGGTGCGATGTCCTCGACGCGGGGCTCCGCAACGAACGCGTCGGCACCCGCGAACGCGTCGGTCAGGATCCGCTCCGCATCCTCGTCCAGGTCCGTGCCGCGCATCGCGTCGATCGCGGCGAAGTCACCCGCGGAGAGGGCGGCGAGGTAATCGCGAGCGGCATCCTCCACGCTGGGCGGTCGGGTGAGCGCCCACCACGCGATCGCGCCGACCAGCGCGACGGCGACGCCGGCGGCGATGCCGACAACCGCGGTGCGCTTCACGAACCCACGCTAGCCCCCACCCGCTCGTCCGGAGCCGGTTCGTCCTGAGCGAGAGCGATCGGTGCCGCGGCACCGGCCTCGTGACGACGAGCGTGCGGCATCGCGCCGGCCAGATCGTCGGTCGCGTCCCCCCACCGTGATACCGAGACCGCATCCAGCCCCTGCCATCGCGCGGCATCGCGCAGCACCGCGGCCAGGCGTTCCGCGGCATCCGGCGGGCGGCCAGGCTCCCACCACGCGGACTGGACCAGCAGCGTCGACGCGGAGCGATCTGCCTTCAGGTCCACGCGTCCGACGATGTCATCGCCGATCAGCACCGGGAGCGAGTAGTACCCGTACCGCCGACGCGGGGCAGGAGTGTAGATCTCGATGCGGTACTCGAAGTCGAAGAGGCGCTCCGCGCGGTCACGAAACCAGACGACCGGATCGAACGGTGTCAGAACCGCCGCGGCGTCCACACGCCGCGGCACGGACGCGCTGCGGTGGATCCATGCCTTGGCGGGTCGTCCCGCTGTGTGCCATCCCTGCACGGTGACAGGTCGCAGAACACCGGCGTCCTCGAGGTCGTGGATCGCGGTCATCACGGCGCGGCGATCCTTCACCCGCCAATAGTCGGCCAGGTCCGATGCCGTGGCCACCCCGTAGGCCTTGGCCGCCCGCGCCATCAGTTCGGAGATGGCTTCATCGCGCGGGACGGATACGGCGAGCACATCGGCGGGCACGACGTCCTCGGCCAGGCCGTAGCGGCGCTCGAAACCCCGGCGTCCGGCGATCGCCACCTCGCCGAAGAGCCAGAGGTATTCCAGTGCGTTCTTCACCACATCCCAGTCCCACCACGGTCCGCGGGCCGTCGCCTTGGCATCGTGCTCGATCTGCGCCGGCCGGAGGGGGCCACGGTCGGCCAGCTCGGCACGAACCCAATCCACGATCTCAGTGTGGTTCTGGTACCAGCCGTCACGGCCGCTCCCGTATTTCGCGCGCATGTCGTCCATCCGGAACCGGAACAGACTCCAGTCGGCGGCGGGGATGAACGACGCGACGTGCGCCCAGTATTCGACGTACGGCGGCCGCCGGGAGAACAGCAACCTGTCCAGCGCGGCGGTGTCGTACGGTCCCAGACGCGAGAACAGCGGCATGTAGTGGGAGCGGGCGAAGACGTTGACCGAGTCGATCTGCAGTGTGGCCATCCGCGCCAGCGCGAGATTCAGCTGCCGCGTTCCGGCCACCGCAGGCGGCCTCTGAGCGAAACCCTGCGCGGCGAGGGCGATGCGGCGTGCCTCCGGCCGGCTCAGCGTCTCCTTCACGGCGCCCAGCCTACTGGCGGCATCCGACATGCCGACCGGGGTCGGTTCGCGTCGCCGTCCGGGGCGATATCGATACGGCCGCTGTGCGGCCCGAGTCGTGATCTCGATACGGCATCGACCCGGCTCGACTCTAGACTGGCGGGATGAGCGGCCCTGAAAATCAGCCTCGAGGATCGCTCTTCGATGCGCTGCGCGACCGCAATCGGGTCGTCACGTCGGAGCTGGCGGGCACCATCCCCCGGGGGCTTCGGGTGGCCACGGCGTACGCGTGGCGTTTCCTCGTGGTGGCGGCGGCCGTGGGCGTCGCGATCTGGCTGGTCATCCAGCTGAAGCTGCTGGTCATCCCGCTGCTGATCGCCATCCTCGTGACCGCGCTGCTGTGGCCGGTGTTCGCGTGGATGCTGCGACACCGTGTACCCCGCTGGCTTGCGATCACGATCTCGGTCCTCGGAACGCTGGCCATCGTCGCGGGACTGCTGTGGCTGGTGATCTGGCAGGTGACGCGGCAGTGGTCTTCGGTGCAGACTCGCACCGTCGAGGCTATCGAGCAGTTCCGTCAGTACCTGATCGAAGGACCGCTGCATCTCACGGCGCCTCAGATCGACGATCTGCTCGGGCAGTCGCTGACCCTGGTCCAGGAGCAGGCGGAGCTGCTGCTGTCGGGGGCGCTTGCGCTCGGCACGACGCTCGGTCACGTCGCCGTCGGTGCCCTGCTTTCCGTGTTCATCCTCCTGTGCCTGCTCGCAGACGGCGGGGGAATCTGGCGGTGGACCACCCGGCTGTTCCCACGGCGGAGTCGAGCGGCCGTGGACGGCGCCGCACGGGCCGGCTGGGTCATGGTCGTCAACTATGCGCGTACCCAGCTTCTCGTGGCGACCATCGATGCGATCGGCATCGGCCTGGGGGCCTTTCTGCTCGGTGTGCCGCTGGCCATCCCCGTCGCGGTGCTGGTATTCCTCGGAGCCTTCGTTCCCATCGTCGGTGCCGTGGTGACCGGCGCGCTGGCCGTGTTCCTCGCACTGGTCTACAACGGTGCATGGATCGCGTTGTGGATGCTGGTGGTCGTCCTGGCCGTGCAGCAGATCGAAGGCCACGTGCTGCAGCCCCTTCTGATGGGCTCGGCCGTCAAGGTCCACCCCCTGGCGGTCGTGCTGGTCGTGGCGGGCGGCGCGCTGATCGCCGGCATCCCGGGCGCCCTGTTCGCCGTCCCGCTGGCCGCTTTCGTCAATGTCTTCGCCGTCTACATCACCGGTCGAGCGTGGGAGGGCGGCGGGCGTCCGTCATCCGATGACCTGATCTGGACGACCGTGCCACGCCCAAGGAAGGTTCGTTCGTGAGTATCCCCACGCTGGCGGAGTTCGAGGACGCCGCCGCCTTCCTCGATGGTGTGATCACCCGCACGCCCATCGACCAGTCGCTGCACCTGTCGGAGCTGATGGGCGTCCCGGTGCACCTCAAGCTGGAGAATCTGCAGCGGACGGGGTCCTTCAAGATCCGTGGCGCGACCTACCGGCTGTCCCGGCTGACCGCCGAAGAGCGCGCGCGCGGAGTCGTGGCGGCATCCGCCGGCAATCACGCGCAGGGCGTGGCCCTGGCAGCGCAGGCACTGGGCATCTCGGCGACGATCTTCATGCCGCTGGGCGTGCCCGTCCCCAAACTCCTGGCAACCCGCGGTTACGGCGCCGACGTGATCCTGGAAGGGGCCACCGTCGAGACGCCGCTGCGCCTGGCCGCGGAGTTCGCCGAGCGCACGGGCGCCGTGCTCATCCCGCCGTACGACCATCGCGACATCATCGTCGGCCAGGGCACGCTGGGTCTGGAACTGTTCGACGAGGTCCCCGGTCTTGACACCGTGCTGCTCGGCATCGGGGGAGGGGGCCTGATCGCTGGAGTCGCAGCCGCGGTCAAAGCCCGTGCGGCCGCGGTCGGCCGCACCGTGCGGATCATCGGCGTGCAGGCGGAGAACTCCGCCGCGTACCCGGCGTCGCTCGCGGCCGGGCATCCGGTCGAGGTCAAGACGCTGCCGACCATCGCCGACGGGATCGCGGTCGCCCGACCGGGTGATATCCCGTTCGAGATCATCCGCCAGCTCGTCGACGAAGTGGTCACGGTCACCGACGATGACATCGCCCGCGCCCTGCTCATGCTGCTCGAGCGCGCGAAGCAGGTCGTCGAGCCCGCAGGCGCGGTCGGGGTGGCGGCCATCCTGGCCGGCAAGGTGAAGCCGGCCGGCCCGACCGTGTCGGTGCTTTCCGGCGGCAACATCGACCCCCTGCTTCTGCAGCGGGTCGTCTCCCACGGACTCGCGGCATCCGGTCGTTACATGAGCCTGCGGATCCCGCTGCCCGATCGCCCCGGGCAGCTCGCGCGCGTGTCCGAACTGCTCGCTCAAGCCGGGGCCAACGTGATCGAGGTCATGCACACCCGGCACGGTCAAGGACTGCAGATCAGCGAGGTGATCCTGCAGCTGAGCGTCGAGACCCGTGGCGAGGAGCACCGCGCGCACGTCATCGCGGTCCTGTCCGGTGCGGGTTTCGCTCCGGTCGTCGTGCCGGACTGAGGTCCCGACGGCCGGCGCGGGCCCTACTGGCCCGTGTACGTGTCGACCTTGACAACCTCGACGGCGATCTCACGGCCGTTCGGCGCGGTGTACGACGTCTTCGCGCCCTCCTTCAGACCGAGGATCGCCGCACCGAGGGGCGAAGCCTCGCTGTACACGTCGAGTTCGGAGTCGACCGCGATCTCGCGGTTGCCGAGCAGGAAGATCTCCTCGCCGCCGGCGACGAGGGCTGTCACGACGGTGCCGGGCTCAACGACGCCGTTGCTCTCAGGCGCCTCGCTGACCGTGGCCGTCTTGAGCAGGTGCTGAAGGGTGCGGATGCGGGCCTCCTGCTTTCCCTGCTCGTCCTTGGCTGCGTGATAGCCGCCGTTCTCCTTGAGGTCGCCCTCTTCGCGTGCAGACTCGATGCGCTTGGCGATCTCCTCGCGACCCGTCGTCGAGAGTCGCTCGAGTTCGGCGACGAGGCGGTCGTATGCGTCCTGGGTCAGGAACGTCACCGGTGCGTCGTTGGACACGTATGTCTCCTTCGGTCAGCGGGGCCGGTATGGCAAAACGCCCCGGCTCCGGCCAGGGCGTATGTCAACTTCGGTCAGGTCAGACTACGTCACCCAGCAGGAGTTGACCAAACCTGTCGTGGACGGCGCGGTCGTCGGGATCGTCTCGTGGAAGGCCCGCGAACGCAGCTCGGAGGCGGGGTATTCGACGATCTTCCACCCCACCACGCCATGCTCCTCGTCCTGTGCCTCCAGCGCGCACGCGATCGAACGTCCCTCGGGCGCCGTGATCTGGAACGCGATCTCGACCGCGTGCGAATCCACCACGGTGAAGCCTGTCGTGTCCGCGCGCACGTCATCGATGGTGCTCGCCACCGTCATCCACGCGAAAAGGCCGACGAGGGTGGCGCCGATCGCGGCGACGATGCCGATCGTCCAGAGCCTGCGGGGTGATCGCGTGCGCCCGTAGCGCTCGTCGAGCATGTCCTGCGTGGTCATCGGAGCCCTGTCGAAGATCGTGCGTCGCCGTGAAGATTAGGCTGGAGTCTCCAGGCTATGCGCTCTCGCGCGGAACGAGGACACCCCATGCTCGAAGCGTTCACCGCCCTCGCATCCATGGCCCTTTCATCGACCGCCACACCGACGCCGGAGCCGACGGTCGATCCCGCGCTCGTGACACCCGGGCCGTGGGGCTTCGTGGTGATCGCGCTGCTCGCGTTCGCGGTGGTCGCGCTGATCTGGGACATGATGCGCCGCATCCGCCGGGGTCGCGTGCGTGCCGACATCACCGCAGAACTGGATGCCGAAGAGCAGGCCGCCGACGCGGTCCGCGCCACCGATGTCGACGACCAGGACATCGACTTCGGCGCACCGGGGGAGGACGCCACCGAAGGACCGTCCGCCCCGAAGCCGCCGCAGGCCTGAGCCGCGGCATCCGCATCTCTCAGCGCCGGGAATCAGCCGTGGTAGGCCGGGTTCACCGCGATGAGCAGGCAGGCCGTCCAATGGCAGAGGAATGCCAGCACGGTGCACAGGTGGAAGATCTCGTGGAAGCCGAAGTGCCCGGGCCACGGATTGGGGCGCTTGAGCGCGTAGACGACCGCCCCACCGGTGTAGAGCACTCCGCCGACGAGAACCAGCGTCATCATGGCGGCGTTGGCCTGGAACAGGTCGATCATGTACATCACGGCCGCCCAGCCCAGCACCAGGTACAGGGCCACGTAGAGCCACCGAGGCGCGTCGATCCAGAACACGCGGAACAGGATGCCGAGGATCGCCCCGCCCCATACCAGCGAGAGCAGGATGATCGCCTTGTCGGTGGGAAGGGCAAGCACGGCGATCGGCGTGTAGGTGCCGGCGATCAGCAGCAGGATGTTCGCGTGATCGATCCGCTTGAGGACGGCCAGGGTCCTCGGTCCCCAGTCGAAGCGGTGATAGAGCGCCGAGTTGCCGAACAGCAGCAACGACGTCGCCATGAACACGGCGCACGCCCATTTCGCCGGGGCGCCCTGGGCAAGGACGATCAGGACGATGCCCGCGGCGATCGCGACCGGGAAGGTCGCCGCATGGAGCCAGCCCCGCCACGTGGGGCGGATCTCCATCGTCGCGTCGACCGTGGCGGCCTCGAGAAGGGGGAGCTGCGGCATGTCGGCGCCCTCGTCCGCGGGCGCGACAGCGCTCGCGTCGGATCTCTTGCGTCGGGCCACATTCCGAGCCTACGCGCCGCCGCATGCCGCACTCGGCACGTGCGCCGCACGCGGCGGGTAGCGTAGGCGTGTGACCGCGTCGAGCGAAGGCAGAGGGCCTCTCTACCGGCTGTACATCAATCGGCTGCGCAGGCAACTCGCGGCGGCCCCGGTGCCCCGCCATGTCGCCATGATGATCGACGGCAACCGCCGTTGGGCGCGCCAGCTCGGTTACGAGTCCGCTGCCCACGGCCATCGGGCGGGTGCCGCGAAGATGCGCGACTTCCTCGAATGGTGCGATGACGTCGGCGTCCAGGTCGTCTCGCTCTATCTGCTCTCGACGGACAATCTGCGCAAGCGGGATACGCAGGAGCTGGCGGATCTGATCGACATCATCGCCGAGCTGGCCGACGGACTTTCGCACGAGCGGGATTGGCGGGTCCAGCACATGGGCCGATCGCACCTGCTGCCGCCGGATCTGGCCGGCGTGCTCGCCGCTGCCGAGGAGCGGACCAAGAATCACACCGGTCTCCACGTCAACCTGGCGGTGGGATACGGCGGGCGCGGCGAGATCGTCGATGCGGTCCGCAGCATCATCGCCAAGCACGACGAGGACGGCGGGTCGCTCGAGGAGCTCGCGGCCAGCCTCACCCCAGAGCAGATCGGCGAGCACCTGTACACCGGGGGACAGCCCGACCCCGACCTGGTGATCCGCACGTCGGGGGAGCAGCGGCTGAGCGATTTCCTGCTGTGGCAGTCCGCGCACAGTGAGTTCTATTTCGTCGAGGCGCTGGGGCCGGACCTGCGTGAAGTCGACTTCCTCCGTGCGATCCGTGATTATGCGACGCGGGATCGCCGGTACGGCAGCTGACCGCCGGCACTCTCACACAGTGAGTTCTCTTTCGTCGAGGCGCTGGGCCCGGACCTGCGTGAAGTCGACTTCCTCCGTGCGATCCGTGACTATGCGACGCGGGATCGCCGGTACGGCAGCTGACCGCCGGCACTCTCACACAGTGAGCTTCTCTTTCGTCGAGGCGCTGGGCCCGGACCTGCGTGAAGTCGACTTCCTCCGTGCGATCCGTGATTATGCGACGCGGGATCGCCGGTACGGCAGCTGACCGCCGGCACCCCGGGTGCAGGTGGACCCGCTTACACGTGCCAGAATGTGACGGTGACGGTGACGGACCTGGACTCTTTCGTGGCCTCGTTCGACGCCGAACCCGGGTATCTGGATTGGGCCGCCTACGGGCCTTTGGCTCCGGCGGTGCGCGACGAGGTCCGCGCCGACGCAGAGCTGCTCGGCTCGGGACGACGCGCCGGATTCGACCTTGTCGGTGAGCATCTTCTGCAGGCGCGCGAACTGGCCGCGGCCCTGCTCGATGCCGACGTCGAACAGGTCGTCCTGCAGCCATCCACGACGCACGGCCTGATGCACGCCATCTACGGCCTCTCGGGTGGGCTGATGCTCTCGCGGGCGGAGTTCCCGAGCCTCACCGTCACCGCGACGCGTGCCGCTGACGCGCTCGGCTCGCTCAGCCTGCAATGGCTCGAGCCGGCCGACGGGTTCGTCACGCCGGAGGTCGTCCGCGACGCGCTCACGGACGACACGCGCGCGCTCGCGGTCAGCCTGGTCGATTTCCGCACCGGCTACCGCACGGATCTCACCGCGCTTCGCGAGGTGATCGGCGACCGACTGCTCATCGTCGACGCGATGCAGGGTTTCGGGGTTGTCGAGGCCGACTACGCCGCGGCGGACGTGGTCTGCGTCAACGGGTACAAGTGGCTGCGCGCGGGCCGCGGCGCTGCGTTCGCCTGGTACGGCGAACGCGCGCTCGAGCGGATCGCCCCCGTTCTCTCCGGCTGGGCGGGAGTCGACGGCGACCTGCCGCTGGACGTTGTGCCTCAGCCCGCGGCATCCGCCCAAGCGTTCTCCGTCAGCCGTCCCGACCCGCTGGCCGCGTCGCGTCTGGCGACGGCGCTTCGCCACGTGAGCGGCGTGGGCCTCGAGCGCATCGCTGGACAGCTCTCGGAGCGCGCCGGCGACATCATCTTCTTCGCCGACCGCTACGACATCCCGGTCATCACGCCGCGGGACCCCCAGCGCCGCGCGGGCATCGTGACACTCGCGCCTGCGCCGCAGGACGTCGGCCCGCTGGCCGCCTCCCTCGCGAACCACGGCATCACCGTCACGGTCCGATCCGGTCAGATTCGCGTCTCCCCGCACGTGGGCACGGGGGCGGACACGCTCCGCCTGTTCGGCGACGCCCTGGCCGCGTTCTCATCCGCGCGCGTGTGGTGAGCTACTGCACGTCCATGGGAAATTCACCGGGCCGCAACATCGCCCCAGCGTGTCGGTGACGTGACTGTCGTTCGCCGGTCGTAGCGTTCAGTCATCGGGCAAGGTGCCCGGTCGGGTCGGCCTCACGGATCGCGACTCGTGACCCCTGGTCGACTCGTGACTGCCGGGTGATCCCACCCGGGTCGGGAGTGGGTTGTGACCACACGAGCACCAGACCAGCAGCACCGTCAGGACATCGACGAGGTCGTCCAGCAGTCGACAGACCTGCGCACGTACGTCCTTGACACATCCGTGCTGCTGAGCGATCCGAGGGCGTTCTTCCGCTTCGCCGAGCACAATGTCGTGATCCCCGTCGTGGTGATCACCGAACTCGAGGGAAAGCGGCATGACCCTGAGATCGGCTACTTCGCGCGCCAGGCGCTGCGGCACCTGGACGAGCTGCGCGTGGAACACGGCAGGCTCGACTTCCCGGTCCCGGTCGGAGAAGACGGCACCCTGCGCGTTGAACTGAACAACACCGACGCCGGAGTGCTGCCCTCCGGTATGCGGCTCGGCGACAACGACAGCCGCATCCTGGCCGTCGCGATGCACCTGGCCCAGGACGGGCAGGACGTCACGATCGTCTCCAAGGACCTGCCGATGCGGGTGAAGGCGGCCTCGCTCGGGATCACCGCGGAAGAGTATCTGGCCGAGCAGGCCGTCGACTCCGGCTGGACCGGAATCGCCACCATCGATGTGACCGGCGACGACATCAGCGACCTGTACGAGACCGAGATCGCGTCGGGCGACGAGGTGCGCGGGCTTCCGGTCAACACCGGCCTGATCATCCACTCCGAGCGCGGCTCAGCCCTGGGGCGCGTCATCGGAGAGGGTCAGTATCGGCTCGTGCGGGGGGACCGCGACGTCTTCGGATTGCATGGGCGTTCCGCCGAGCAGCGGATCGCGATCGATCTGCTGCTGGACCCGGAGGTGGGCATCATCTCGCTCGGCGGCCGAGCGGGCACCGGCAAGTCGGCCCTCGCCCTGTGCGCCGGGCTGGAATCCGTCCTGGAACGGCAGCAGCAGCGCAAGGTCGTCGTCTTCCGACCGCTGTACGCGGTCGGAGGGCAGGAACTGGGATACCTCCCCGGAGACCAGGGGGAGAAGATGAACCCGTGGGGTCAGGCCGTCTTCGACACCCTGGGATCGGTCGTTTCCAGCAACGTCGTCGACGAGGTCATCGAGCGCGGACTCCTCGAGGTCATGCCGCTGACGCACATCCGTGGTCGCTCCCTGCACGACTCCTTCGTGATCGTCGACGAGGCCCAGTCGCTGGAGCGCAACGTCCTGCTGACGGTTCTGAGCCGGATAGGTCAGAACTCCCGTGTCGTGCTCACTCACGACGTGGGACAGCGCGACAACCTCCGCGTGGGCCGTCACGATGGGGTCGCATCGGTGATCGAAACGCTCAAGGGGCACGGGCTTTTCGGCCACGTCACGCTCGTCCGCTCGGAGCGCTCGGCCATCGCCGCCCTGGTCACCGACCTGCTCGAGGCAGGGGAGCTCGCCTGACCCCCTGACCGGCGACGCAGACATGTGAGAGGCCGGGATACCGCATCCCGGCCTCTCACATGAGAAGAGTCTCATGCGTATCTCCTCTTCTGCTCATCCGCGTCTGTCACCATTGAAGAGGGCGCGAATATCGCGACGGGACCGGAGGATTGCACGTGGACGGTCGGACGCGGCTTGCGATCGGTGGCATGGCCACCGTCGCTGCGAGCGTGGCCGTCGTGTGCCTGGTCGCCATGAGCAACGCGGTCGCCTTGGCGGATTCCGCCGGAGCGCCCATCGGTGCGCGTCCCGTCATCGTGCCCTTGGCAGCGGCCATGCCCACCCCCGGCCCCAGCGCGTCTTCAGCTCCCTCCACCACCGCGGGCACAGTGTCTGTGGAGCCGGAGACGGTCCCGGCGCCGGATCCTCAGGACGTCGCGAGCCCGCAGATTCCGCAGACACCCGCCGGCGAGCCGTCGGTGCTGCTCGAGGACCAGCTGGCCGCCGAGGTCGCGGCATCCGGATCGTGGGATTCCGTGCGTGCCTGGGCAGAGCTGCGCGGGTGGACTCCTGCGCGCGTCGAGGCGTGGATCGCCCAGCTCGCGGCCAGGATAGAGAGCGAACGAGGCGTCGCCCCCGACCGACAGAACCGCCCGGATTCGAGCTACGGTGCTCACTGGGACCACCAGATTCCCGTTCGATCGGATAATCCGTCCGGAGACGACCTTTCTGGGTCGATGTCCGGATTGAAGAGAGAGCAATCGCGCGTTCCCCCAGGCTGACGCGATTGCCTGGTCGGCTTCCCCCAAGCCGGTCTCTCCTCCCAGCCCCCGGTGTCCCCCAACACCGGGGGCTTCTTCGCGCTCGGCAGAGGTCACTCCCAGCGGTAACCTGCGCCGCGGACCGTGACGATGTGCGCGGCGCCGAGCTTGCCTCGCAGATATCGCACGTACACGTCCACGACGTTGGAGCCGGGGTCGAAATCCAGGCCCCACACACTGCTCAGGAGCTGCTCACGGCTGAGCACGCGACCGGGGCTGCGCAGGAACTGCTCGGCCAGCGCGAACTCCCGCGCGGACAGCTCGACCTCGCGGCCGCCGACCGTGGCGCGGCGGGCGAGGATGTCGAGCGCGACGTCGCCGTGCGAAACGGCCACTCCGGCAGAGGTCGTGCTCTCGCGCAGCCGGGAGCGCACGCGGGCGAGCAGTTCCTCGAACGGGAACGGTTTGGACACGTAGTCGTTCGCCCCGGCATCCAATCCCTCGACCGTGTCGCGGGTGCTCGAACGGGCCGTCAGCATGATCACCGGAACGCCGGAACCCTGCGCCCGCATCTGGCGGAGCACCTCGAAGCCGTCCATCGTGGGCAGACCGACGTCGAGGAGCACCAGGTCGATGTCGCCGACGAGGCTCCGCTCGAGCGCCTCGGCGCCGTCCTCGACGATCAGGGTCGTGTACCCCGCGGATTCCAGACCGCGGCTGACGAAGTCGGCGATGCGCGGCTCGTCCTCGACGATGAGGATCTTCTTCATCCTGCCGCCTCCCGTTGCAGCACCACATCGCCCGCGCGAATCGGCGCCGGCAGTTCGGTCGTGGGCAGAGGCAGCGAGATCGTGAAGGTCGCACCGCCACCGGGAGTGTCCGTGACCGCGCACAAGCCGCCGTGCCCCTTCGCGATCGCGTCGACGATGGCAAGCCCCAGTCCCGACCCGCCCACCGACCGCTTGCCGTGGGCCCGATCGAAGCGGCGGAAGATGCGATGGCGCAATGCGGGAGGGATGCCGGGGCCGTGGTCGGCGACCCACAGCTGAGCGCCCGACTCGTCCAGGCGACTGCCGAGCTCGATGGGTGAGCCCGCCGGCGTGTACTTCGCCGCGTTGTCGGCCAGCTGCAGCCACGCCTGCAGCAGACGATCCCGGTCGCCGTGGATATGCCCCTCGGCATAGGCTGCGACGCTCCACACGTGGTCCGGGATGACGGATACGAGCCCGCCGACACGGGCGGTGAGGGCGGCGAGGTCTATGTCGGTCATGGTGAGGCCATCGCCCTCGACCGCCGCGAGCAGGTCGATGTCATCGACCAGGCGGGTCAGCCGGTCAAGCTCGGCCATGCTGATCTGCCGAGTGCTGGCGACGTCAGCCGCGTCCCCGGGGTTCATCAGCTCGAGGTGCCCGCGCACGATCGTGATGGGCGTCTTCAGCTCGTGCCGCACGTCGTCCAGCAGCTGGCGCTGCACGTCGACAGAGCCTTCGAGACGATCGAGCATCGAGTTGACGGTGCGGGTGAGGTCGGAGATATCGTCGTTGCCCTGCGGTGACAGTCGTGCCGACAGGTCATCGAGGGTGACCGCATCGGCCGCATCCCGCAGATCCCGGATCGGGGACAGCAGGCGCCCCGCGACGAACCAGCCCACCACCCCGATCGCGATGAGGACGGCGACCGCTGCGATCGAGTAGGTGGCGATGGCTGCCGTGACGGGGGCGAGCTCCGCACCGAGGTCGACAGCACGGACATAGATACCCGTCTGCGTGTCGCCGGCCATCGTCACGGGGATCGCGATGTATCGGAGCGACCCCTGGTCGGTCGCGACCGTGCCGATCACGGTCTCGCCCTCGCGCTCGACATCGTCGACCACCCGTTGGATCAGCTGCTCGTTCTTGGAGATGTCGAAGCCCGACAGCGTCGACGGCTTGAACCGGGCTTTCCCGTCCACGAT